>JALORE010000141.1 GCA_025459125.1 Planctomycetota bacterium
GCGCGCCGCCAGTTCGGCGTCCGCCTGGGCAATATTGGCACGCGCCTTGGCCTTGGTCCGGTCCAGCGCCATCGCCGCCTGGTTGACATCGCTGATCAACTGGGCCAGTTGCCGCTTGGAGTTGTAGTCCTGCAACAGCTTCAGGCTGTTCTGCGCCACGGTGAGGTTGAGCTTCGATTTCTCCAGCGCCAACTGGTCCGTCTGGAGCTGCGTCTGGGACAAGTACTTCTCGTCGGCCAGCCGCTTGGACCACGTGTAGTAGTCCTCGTTCTTCTTCACTTCCTCTTCGGCCAGCTTGATCTTGCCTGCCGACTCCGCCACGTCGGTTTCGAGCTGGCCGCCCTGGCCGCGGTACTTCTTCAGGTCCAGGATCGCGAACTGGTACTTCAGCTCGGCGGCGTTGACGTCGCTGAGCCCCTGGCTCTTCGTGATGTCGAGGCTCTCCCGGGCATTGATCCAGGCGGCCTCCGCGTTCTTCACCCGGATGACCTGGTCCACGCGCGTGTCCACCAGCGTGCTGACGTCCAGCTCGACCAGCAGGTCCCCCTCGTTGACACGGGAGCCCTCGGGAATGATCGAGATGATCGTGGCCCGGCCCTCCAGGTTGTTGCGGATGATCTCCGGGTCTTTCGCCTTCAGCGCGCCGGCTTCCAGGACGGTGATCGTCAGCGGGCCGCGCTGGGCGACGAACGTCGCGACGGCCGCCCCGGCGTCCTCGCCGCCCCGGACGACTTTGAACCAGATGACGACCAGGGCAATGGCCGCCACCAGGACGGCGCCGCCGATCATCTTGTAGGGCTTCTTCTTCGTGCCGCCGCTGCCGCGCGTTGTGCTGTTAGCTGTCATGTCTTAGCTCCTCGGGAGAGAACTCCTGCATTAATCCTTCCTGCGTAATCGTGAGCAGGTCCATGTCGGCCTGGAGCTGCAATTCCGTCCGACGGTAGGTGATCACGGCCGCCGTCAGGGCGTTCTGCGCGTCGACCAGCGCGATCTGCGCCTCCACCAGATCGCGAATAACAGCTCGCCCCGCCTCCAACAACAGCCGGGAGTTGTTCACGCTGTTCTCCGCGATGACGACCTGCTGGGCCGCGATCTTGAGGCGCTCCCGCTGCTCCAGGAGGGAGCGCAACCTGCTGCGGATGTCCGTCTTGATCTGATCCTCAGCCCTCTGCACCGCTCGCGTGGCCGCCTCCAGAGCGATCAGGCTGCCGCGGTAAGAGACCCGTTCCTCGGTCAGATTGATGGGCACGTCCAGACCCAGGGAGGGCGTGTACGTCCCGTCCCGCAGATCCACCCCCACATCGGGCGACCGGACCCCGGGGGCGCCGCCGCCAAACCTGGCCCCAACCCCAAGGTCCAGGCGGGCGCGAAAGGCATCGGCTCGCAGGACCACTTCTCTCTGTCGGTCATAGACCCGACCGTTGGCCGCACGCAGATCCAATCGGTTCTCCAGGGCCAACCGGATCGCGACCTCCTCATCGATTTCGTAGGGTCCCGCATCTTCCCTGGTCGGCAGGACCAACTCCGGCTCGGCGTCGGCAGCAACAGCCGTCTCCGGCGCCGCCGTCTGGTATGCGGCCTTCACCTTCTCCACGTACGGGTCGCCGCGCGCGCGCAGAAACATCAGGTCGTTCGGGTCAGCCTTGATCTGCGCATCCATAGGCAGTCCGATTCGCCCCTTGAAGGTATCCAAACGGTCTTGCAGGGACTGTCGCGCCGAAACCCAACTGGTCCGTGCGTTCAGCTCGCTGAGGGACGCCTGGTACGCCTGAATCTGTGTCAACCGACCCGCGTCTGCCAGCCGCCGGGAGAACCGCGCGTTCTGAATGGCGGCGCGGTAGTTGTTCTCCTGGTTCATCACCGTGTCCATCTGCTGGAGAACGCTGAAGTAAACCGTCACCACGTCGAGGGCAAATTGCCGCTTCTGGCGTTCAAACGTCCAGATGGCGTAGACCATGTTCCGTTCCGCGGTGGTCAGTTGCACCGCGCTAGAATTCGTGTACCGGCTCGAACCTCGCAGTAACGGGATCGACAGCGACCCATCCAGTTGGATCCCCTTGGACGACCCGCCGCCCTGGGTCAGAAGGTCGAGCAGTTCGACCGCGACCCCCGCCGTAAAACCAGCGCCGCTCTCCAGAGCGCGGGACACACGCACATCTCCGCTCGTAGTCGCCTCTGCGACCGTGCTGCCCCCGGTCCGCCTCAGACTGATGTCGCTGCCCGCTCCGGCCGTGAAGAGGTTGCGGAAAATATTGCGCGACTGATCCAGCGACAAGGCCGCACTGAAGACCGCCTCTTTCTGGTCCTGGTAGGTAGGGCTGTTGTGCGCCGCGATCTGGAGGGCCTCAATCAGGGAAAGCTGCAAAGGCTTGTTCGGCTCGATGGGGATGTTCGCATCGGGCGAATGGCTCTCGGGCGGATATTCCTTATCCGGCCAATGAGGGATCGGCTTCAGGGCGTCCGTCCCGAGGGAGGCGGTACTGGAGACCGGCAGGTTCTGGGCCTCGATCAGCCGGCGCCGCAGGATGTCGCTGGGCCGCTCGATACTGAGGGGCTCGGTCCTGCCCAGGGCCTCCTGCTGCTTCTCCGCGATGATCTTGGCCGCGATTTTATCCGCCTTCTCTCGTTGGCGCACGGGATTGTGACAGCCGGCCAGAACCAGGCTGCCCAGCAGAGCGAGAGCGACCACGATGCGCACACGACGACCGGTACTGCGTACTCGTTGACTTGCCTGCACAGAAAACCCCGTTCCTTAGAATCAGACTGACTTCCAGTGCCGCGAGAGCCGCCCACCGCCGTCTGCCACGATGGGGACCCCTCCCAAACACGACCGCCCGCGTTGGGAGCACTACCGGCGGCCGCTCACGCCCACCTCCGCACGGTTCCGCCGTCCGCCGGGCCGGACGCGGTCGGGAGCAACCAGGCCAGCCCCCTGCCTGCCTCGGCGGCACGTCGGCGCGGGGCCACCCGTCATGGTAGACGCCTCCCAACTCCAACTCATTGCACTCACTTGCCGGCTCCCACCTTTTTCCACGGTGGCAGTAGCCCCCGCACACGACCGCGCGTGTCGGGAAGCCCCACGAACGTTGTCACCCTGTAAGTGGCGTCTCAGTATACCCCCGTTACAAAAAACTGGAAGTCCCAACTGCAAACAATCCAAACGCTGCCTGCCTTGCGTATCGGCCGTCCCGACCCGGGGATCGAGTCGGCCTCGCCCTCCCCCAAACAGGCATTCTGGGCAATTTTAGCACATCACTGTCCCCCTTCGCCGTGGCCTCTGCTTGCCCAGGTACTGACCGGACGGCGGTCCCATTACCCCCATTCTCCGGCCCTTCCGGGCCGCTCCGACCCCGCCGCCGACCTTTCAGCGGGTCGGACGCTGCCGGGCGGCGCCCGGCGATGGCTCAGCCGCCTGCCAGTTCACCGGGTCGTCACCCCAGCGGTCCGGTCCCAGGCGGGTGAGCGACTGGCCCTGACCGTCGGCGGAGAGGGGCCACGGGTCCAGACCAGCCGGGAAATCGGCAGGATGCGAGCCATCACTGTAGGTCACGCGGTCTACAGCAATCCAGAGGCGCATCTGGCCGTTGAGGTCGCCCGGCCGGCTCAATTCGATGGTCCCGCCGGCATCGGCCAGGCTGCCGATGCCCCATTCCAGAACGAGCAAGGAGGGGAAGACCCCGAAATGGCTCTCGAACTGGGCACGGTCCTTGACCAGCAGGACGTAGGCCCGGGGCGCGAGAACCACCGGCGGGTTTGCGGGGAACAACACCTCGATGTCCCGGCTGCCGGTCACGCGCCACGGCGTGCTTCGGGCCACATCATACAACACCACATCCGCGTCGCTGACGTTCTGAAGCTCAATGAATTCGACGTCGCCCGGACCGGAGGCATGGTACAGGATCTCGGTGATGACGACGGGCCCCGTCGCGGGACCGGCATTACCGGCGCCCGGTGTGGCCTCGCGCAAGGGCACGAATTGAACGCCCCCCACGCCGTCCGTGTGCCGACCGAGCGTCACGCCCGGCTCCGAGGGCCCAAACTTCGCCTGTTCCCGGTAGCCGGTAATCGATCCGCCGGCACCTGAGGACAGATACACGGTCTCCCCATCCCGGTTCAGACCGAAAGGATCGAGGCAGCCGGGGTCGCGCAAATTGGCAAAATGCCAGTCCTCCGTCAGGACAAAGTACCCGTGCGGCGGGATGCTGGTACCCTGGGCGATCCGGTATCGAGTCAGGCGGTCCGCGTCATCGCTGAGGAACCAACCGCCGAGATCGAGACTCCGGTCCGTGGTGTTGTAGAGCTCGACCCAGTCGCGACCGCCATCGAGGGGGCTGGCCAACAGCTCGTTAATGACCACCGCGTCGGCCCCGGGAATCGTCCCGCTATCGTCCGCGCCCGGCGAGCCGCCCGGCGCAACGCTGGGACGCCATGCGGTGGGCGTGCCCCACGCGCTCACCGGCGTGGAAGCGGGATAACGGATCGTCAGAGAGAAACCCATCCCGTCGGTCGAGCGGAACCAGTTGTCCCGGTACGCGAAACCATGAATGATTGCCCCCGCGGCGTCCCGCAACTCCAGCTCCTCACCCCCGTCACTGAGGCTCCCTTCGTATTGGCCCACGACGGGCAAACCCGGGCCGTGGCGGGCCTCGAAGGCTGCCGGGTCTTTGACTACCAGACAGAAGGCCTGCGGCGCCAATTGCACCGCGGGGAACGTGAAGCGAACGCCCCGGGTGAACTGGACGAGGTTCAGGTCGAGAACGTCGGTGCCGATGTTCGTCAGCTCGACGTACTCAGCGTTGGGATCATCGGGCTGGCCCGTGTCCGCGGGACGATACATGATCTCGCTGATGCGCAGGCCCTCCCGCACGGGTCCGACGGCAAAGACCGCCTCGGACAGAGCGCTCCACGCATTGGGGCTCCGAACCCGCGCTTTGACCAAGGTCGTGCGGGTCAGCGGGACGGGGGCGGCATACGCCTGTGGTCCGGTCGGATCGCTGCCGACCTGCTCCCATCCCGCCGTCAGTTCGGCAACGATCAGGAAATCACTGTTGTTCGCGGCAACGTTGAGGCCCTGGATGGCCAGCACGTTCTCGCCGGCGCGCAGCCAGCCGATCTGGTCGGTGACATCGATGACCTCGGCGACCACCGCGGCCGCATTATCCCGGCTGGTGGTTGCGGCAGAGTTCCAGGCGGGATCGCCCGCGAAGTTCCGCCTCGCGATTTCGTTCCCGTTGAGGTAGGCGACGAACCCGTCGTCGTATTGCACCCCCAGGGCCATCGAGTTCAATCCACCCTTGTCCCCATCGAACGTAAACGGGATCCGGAGGTAGCAGGAACTGTTGATGTTGTACATGGAGGCGCCCACGTTGGCGCTGATGTACGGCTCAAATCCGGAACCCCGGCCGAAACCGACGCCGCCGGGAGCCCCGGAGGAGGTCTGCCACGTGGAATCATCGAAGGACCGGGGGCTCCGCCAATCGCCTGCCAGAGGCCCCGTCGGAATCAGGATGCGTTTGGCCGCGTCCCGGCTCGCCAGCATGGCGACATTCGGGCCCAGGGGTTGATCAGACTGGGCTGGGTCGGTCCCATCCAGGGTGTAGAAGATCATCCCCCGGCCATCGGCGGCAAGCATGGACAAGCGGTCGCCCGGGGCAACCCGGCCCCCCTGCTGCGGCGTGCCGTTGACGGCAAAACCGGGGCCGGCAAATGTGTACATCCCGACCCGGGCACAGGCGCCCAGAAAGAGGGGCAGCCGGCTCGGCGTCCACGTGTCGATGATGTAGGAGTTCATGCTCGGAATCACGCTCCGCAGCTCCTCGCGCAGCTCATTGAACCGCTTGCGGATGTTCGCTTCCGTCAGGGCGCCGCCGTGATAGAAATGTTTATGGACACGGTCCCCGAAGAGCCGGCGAAACTCCGGGCTGGCCTTGAGAGCCTGGTAAAGATACCCGTTGGCGTTGCCCTGGGTGTCCAGCTCGTTGAACCGATCCAGTCCCACGTCGCTGGGACGGAACGTGCCCTCCGCATCCCAGACGAAGAACTTCCAGCGGCCTGCCGGGGAGCGCTCGCAGGCCGCCGACCAGTTATTCTGCGGCCAGTCCCAGTCGTTGGGCCACAGGCGGATGATGAGGTAGTCGATAAACGAGACCACGTCGAGCTTCCGGCACAATTCGGCGTAGTTGGCCGGGTCGGCAAGATTGTGACTGCGGGCGTACATGACCATCGCGTTGAAGGAGATCTCATCGCCGTCGCGGATGCCGCTCATGGTCATGACGTCCCAGGGCTTGTCGCTCCCGAACCACTCCTGGCAGCTCTCTTCCTTGACGTGCTCGGTGGGGTTGTAGTAGCCCTTGTACTCGCCGTTGATGAAGAGGTTGGCAAAGGTGCCGAGGGCGGCCGCCTGACCCATGTCCCAGTGCAGCCGGCGCAGCAACTCATCCTGGATGAAGGGATTGGTCCGATCGTTGTGGCCGGCCCGCAGGACCACCGTCGCGAACCGCTCGATCTCGGAGGCCGGGATCAGCGGGTATTCGAGGCGGCTTTGTCCGTACTCGCCCCGGAAGTAGAGGCGCAGGCTGATCTTGCCGTTGCCTGACCAAAGGCCCTCCTGGCGGACGTAGCGGGGCCGCATATATGAGCTGCCGTGCACGCGCAGGCCGCAATTGAGACCGAAACCATCGTCCTGGCCCAGGGAGAACCACTCCACCGAGACGGGCCGCTCCAGCTCGTGATTGAGCATGTTGTTGTAGTTGTCCGGACTGGTCCCGGCCCACACGCCGCTGCCGTAGTCGCCGCCGACGATGGCCATGACGCCGTTCGGCTCGTAGAAAACGGTAGTGGCGCCGCCCGCCAGCGACACCACGGGCAGAGTCTTGAACTCCGCACGGAGATCGAAAAGGTAGGTGTGCGTAGAGACCGGCGTCGGCTTCCAGCCGGGCTTCTCGGCCACGACGCGCAAGCACGTGGTTCGGTTGATGCGAATCGGGCCGGTGTAGACGCTGGTCTGCGTCTGGGGCACGGCCGGCGCAGCGGCGCCCCCGTCGCGCCGTCCGCGCGACACGGGAGCGGGAGCCGTCGCCCGCGGCTCGTTCGGCGCATACCCATCCAGCGTATAGAGGATCCGCGCTCCTTCCGTCGGGGTCGCGATCGTCACGTCGATGGGACTGTCGTAGAAGCCCCGCTCGTGACTGAATTGCAGCGGCGCCACCTCGTCCACGTAGCCTTCGTTGTTCGGCTGCCCCGGGGTCGGCACGCCCGAGAACCGCAGGGTCGCGCTGCCGTCCGGGTAGCGGCCGTAGGACACATCGGTCGTCTGCTTCTCGAAGCTCAGACGGTCGATCTCGGTCTTCCCATCGGCGTCAAACAGACAGATATCGTCGCCGTCCACATCGAGCCGGAAGCTCGCGTGCAGGCCCGCGGCCTCGGTGTCGCCATCGGTCCAGATGACCAGAAAGCCCCTCGCCGGCACGGCCGTCGCCTGGCGCAGACCTGTCGGAATCCGCCATTTGCGGGGCACCTGCGGATCGTCCGTCAGGTACATGCCGCCGACGTTGACGAGGATCTCGCCGGGATTGTAGAGCTCGATCCAATCGTCGAAATCCCCTTGAGGATCGGCCAGCGTCCTGCTATTGGACGCCATCACTTCGTTGATGACCAGCGACGGAGCCGCCCAGCCCTCCGCAGACAGAAGAAGACCCAAGCCGAACACAAGAAATGAGGTCCCTGCCAGCCTGGGGCGGCCGGTCCACATTCCCGACGTTCTCACCGAGTTACTCCTCCTGGATTTCACGTCCCGAGTATAGCAAATCTCCCCCCGTAAATCGAGCGAATTTCGCCCCTGGGGATGTGGCGTGCGTACAACAGGAAGCTGGCGGGTGGTATCGTCAAGCCCACCAGGGCTTGGCGATTTCTGCGTCCGGCACGCGAAAGCCCGTCACACTTGGGTCTCGGTGCGGCACTTCCTTATGATAACGCCCGAACCGTGACCGGCCGGTTCGAGGCCATCGTTGCACGGACGGGCAGATACGGATATAATGGTAGGTGTCGGGGTGGATGAGGGCAGTTTCTGACATAGGAGGGTCCGAGAATGTTCCGGCAACTCTTCAACTCGATCTGGATCGTGGCACTGGCCGTGGATCTCGGGCTGGGCGCCGGCGCTGCACCGGCGGCAGAGCCCGGGACCGGCTTTCGGCTGGGCAACGGCATGAGGATCACATCCGTGACGCCGTCGGCGCCGGCGTCGCGACCTGTCCCGGGCCTGCGAATCGCGGCGGACACCCCGTCGATGCCGCAGCCCCCGGTGGCCGGGTTCTCACCCCTGGTGGCCATCACCACTTCCGATCGGCGCAGCTCCGACGACTTCAACTGGGAGCACACGCTGGTGTCCTCCTACGTCGGCCGGCCGCTCAATCCCCCGGCGGAGCAGAACTTCGTGGTCGGCGTGCTCGATACGGGGTCCACTGTCGATCTGGCCGCGGGCGCCAGCGCCGGGATCCTGGGGCTTCAGGGACGCTATCTGACGCCCAGCGTGACCCCGATCGGCGGCATCGCCGGGACCATGGACGCCATGGTCACCATGCCCATCGGGGTCTTCGCCGCCGGTCTCGAGGCCGTCACGCCGGAGGGCCGGCTGGACCTGTCCAAAGTGATCGGACATACCAACGTCTCCGCCCTGGCCGCGCCGCCCATTGAGTGCGCCGATGGCACCGGGGTCTCCGCCGTCGTGGGCACCCCCCTGCTGGCTTTCTATACCACGATCATTCACGTGGACCGGCCGCGGAAAGCCATCGTCCGGGACAAGACCTTCATCAGTCCGGATGTGCAGATCACCACCTCCTACGACCCTTCGCCCGCCGAGTACCGCCGCCGGATCCCGATGGAGCTCGGGGGTCTGTCCCCCGTTACGACGGCCAACTACTTCGCGTTCCCCGATTTCGAGGATATCCTGGGCGAATGGCTGCCGCTGACGCCGACGCTGCTGTCGATGTCGGCCATGTCGCTGCCCACCGGGGGCGCTTTCTTCGCGGAAGTCGGCGTGCTGCAGGGCCCGCCCGGGCCGCTGAATGCCCTGCAGACAACCAGGATGCTTGTCGATACCGGCGCCCAGAGTTCCGTCATCAGCTCGAATATCGCAGCCAAGCTGAATCTGCCGTTGGAGCCGGACTTCACGGCCGAGGTTTGCGGCGTCGGCGGCAGCACCGTCGTGCCGGGCTACTACGTGGACTACGTGCGCATCAACGCGATGGGCGGGGCGCTGGAGTTCGCGCGCGTCCCGTTCGTCGTGATCGATATGGAGTCGCCCGAGGGCGGCTCGCTGGACGGTATTCTGGGGATGAATTTCTTCTGGAACCGCAACTTGGTTCTCGAACCGACCACCAGCGGGACGGGGTTCCTGCACCTCTCCGAGCCCGTGCCCTTCGCCTATATCGACCTCAACCGCGATGACGTGGTGGATCTGCTGGACTACGCGGTCTTCGCCGCCGCCTGGCGGACGACCCCCGCCGATCCGGCGTGGAACCCCCGCTGCGACCTCTTCATGGACGAGGTGATCGACACCCGCGACTTGGAGGCCTTCATGGACTCCTGGCTGCACATGGTGGGCAACGCGCCGATTGACGCGAAGCTGTAGGACTGGGAAGATGGAATCATGGAAGGTTGGGTGGCAAGGCGTCCTCCCATGATTCCACTATTCCATTACTCCAGTGTTCCCGCCGCACTCCACCCGGTCCGTTGTTTGACTTCCCGTCGCCCGCTGGGTATCATGTCGCGGGTTTCGACGATGCAATGGAGTGCTGAAGGACTATCCATGAAACTCCTCCTTGACGCGGTGTATCTGTTGGCGGGGATTGCGGTCAGCCCGGTGGTGCTCTACCGCATGATCCGCCACGGGCGCTACCGCCGGGGCTGGGGGCAACGGTTCGGCCGCGTGGACCGTAAGGACCCCGACAAGAAGTGCATCTGGGTCCACGCCGTGAGCATGGGCGAGGTCAATGCCGCCCAGAGCCTCGTGGCCGAGATCGAGAAGCAGCTTGGCGATTGCGAGATCGTGATCAGCACGACAACCGATACGGGATTCGCCCGCGCCGAAAAGCTGTTCGGCAGCAGGTGGAGCGTCTTCTACTTCCCGTTCGATCTGTCTTGGATCGTACGCCGGGCGTTCGACCGTCTGCAGCCTTCCCTGTGCCTGCTCATGGAGTTGGAGGTCTGGCCGAATTTTGTTTTCATGGCGCACGAGCGGAGTATCCCCGTGCTCGTTCTCAACGGGCGGATCAGTGACCGGAGCTTCTCGCGCTATCGTAGGATCAAGAGCGTCACGCGGACCTTCTTCGGCAAGCTCGACCGCGTCCTGGCCCAGACCGAGGAGTACGCCGAGCGCTTTCGTGCATTGGGCTGCCCCGCCGAGCGGGTGATCGTGACGAGTTCGCTGAAGTATGACACCGCCCAGGTCGCCGATCGAGTCGAAGGCGCCGACGTGCTCGCCGAGCAGTTGCATCTCGCCGGAGAAGAACTCTGGGTGGCCGGCGGCACCGGCGACGACGAAGAGAAGCTCATCCTGGACGTCTATCGGTCGCTCACGCAGGACCAGCGGTTCGCCGGCCTGCGGCTGGCGGTCGTGCCCCGCAAGCCGGAGCGGTTCAACGAGGTCGCCGAACTGATCGAGCGGATGGGTTTTCCGCTGGTCCGGTACAGCCAGCTCAAGAACGCACCCCGCGGTGAGGGCGGGACGCCCTCGCCACAAAAGGCGGTAATCCTGGGCGATACGATGGGCGATCTGCGGAAGTTCTACTCGCTGGCGACCGTCATCTTTGTGGGCCGCACGCTCGTTCCCATGGGCGGCTCGGATATGATGGAGGCCGCCGCCTTGGGCAAATGCACGCTCTTCGGCCCGCACACCTTCAACTTCCGCCAGACGGTCGAGGTCCTGTTGCAGGGACAGGGCGCGCTCCAGGTCGCCGACTCGGACGAACTGCGCCGGACGATGGAAAAGTGCTTGTCCGATCCGGCCTGGGCGGAGAGAATAGCCGCCTCGGGACAAGCGGTGATTCGCCGCAACCAGGGCGCCACCGCGCGAACCATGGCGATTCTCCGCCAGGTGCTCGACGCTGTGAAGTAGATGTGACACAGCCTGTCAGGGCGAGCGGAGCGAAGCAATCTCGAGCCATGTGCCTGGTGAGACGCGGGATCGCAACGGACCGGCGACCCGCCAAGGATGGGCGGAACACATGACACAGACGGGCAATTCCCTCCCGGACGACCGTCCGGAATTGACGCGTCGTTATGATGTGGATTGGCTGCGGGTCCTGGGCATGATGGTGGTCTTTCTGTTCCATTGTGCCCGCTTCTTCGACACCGACCCCTGGCACATCAAAAGCCCGCGGACCAGCGCGGCGGTGTCCTTGGTGACATTGACCGTCACCATCCAGTGGATGATGCCGCTCTTTTTCCTATTGTCCGGCCTCGGCGCATACCATGCCCTGTGCCGCGAGAATTGGTCGCGGTACCTGGTCCTGCGTGTCAAACGGCTCCTGGTGCCGTTGCTGTTCGGGATCTTCGTCTTCATCGCCCCGTGGCAGGTCTACCTGGAGCGGGTCAGCCACAACGACTACTCCGGCTCCTTCTGGAGCTGGTACCCCCACTACTTCGACGGCTGGTTCGGCTTCGGCGGCAACTTCGCCTGGATGGGCGTGCACCTGTGGTACCTCGAAGCCTTATTCGTCTTCTCCCTGCTCACCCTACCGTTGTTCTTGTTCCTGCAGTCACATGTCGGCGCCCGGCTCGTGGCGGCCTTGTCCCGCCTGCTCACCACCCGAGGTGCCATCTTCCTGCTGGCCGTGCCCATCGCGGTTATGGAACTCCTCGCCAACTCACCCGGCCTCGAAGGCACCCCACTCAGTCGACGGGACTTTGGCGGGTGGAGCCTCCTGCCCTACCTGGCGATCTTCATCGTGGGCTTTCTGCTGGCCGGGGGACAGGAAATGGCTCGAACCGTGGAACGATACCGATTCGCGGGTCTGGCAGTCGGCCTCCTGACCTTCATTGTCGCCTTCGTCGCCATCGAGCTGTGGGGCCTGGGGGATAGAGGCATCGTCATCAGCATCCTTCGCGGCCTTTTCTGCTGGGCGCTCCTAATTGCCATCTGCGGCTTCGGGAGCCGGCACCTGCGTTTCAGCAATGGCTTCCTGAAATACGCCAACGAGGCGGTCCTGCCCTTCTACATCCTGCATCAGACGATCATCCTGACGGTCGGCTTCCACGTCCTGAGGCTCGACATCAGCCTCTGGCTCGAATACTTGCTCATCGCGGCTGGCTCGTTTGTCGCGATCATGGCCCTGTATGAGTTGCTGATCCGCAGGATCGGTATCCTGCGCTTCTTCTTCGGCCTCAAGCCCCGGCGCCGGCCGCAAGCAGTGCCCGCGTCGCAACCCTTACCATCCACCTGAACGATCGTTGGAGGACCCCATGCAGCGCAGAACCTTTATCAAGACCGTGCCGGCCCTGGCCGTACTGACTGCCAGCTCAGCGAGCCCGGCACAGGAACTGCAGCCGATTGTCCTGCCCAAGCCTCAGACCGACGGCGGCAAGTCCGTCCTGGCGGCCCTGCAGGAGCGCCGTACGAATCGTAACATTCTCGCCGACAAGCTACCGCCGCAGATGTTGTCGAATCTGCTCTGGGCCGCCTTCGGCGTCAATCGCGAAAAGGGGAACTTCGGCAAGCCCGGCCGGACCGTGGCCTCGGCCAGCAACTCGCAGGAGATTGACCTGTACGTCGCGCTGCCGGAAGGGGTCTACCTCTACGAGGCAATCCCCCACCGCTTGGCGCCCGTAGTCACCGGGGATCTCCGCGCTCGTTCCGGCCGCAGTTCCGCTGCCGCCGCGCCGGTGAATATCTTCTACGTGGTCGATCTGTCCCGCTACGTGCTCGAAGGCAATCCCGACCGGCGCATCAACGACCCCGAGGTGCAGAAGTCGTACTACTACTGCGCCGTCGGCCTGATCGCCCAGAGCGTATATCTCTTCGCCGCCTCACAAGGCTTGGCCGCCTGGTTCCACAACTGCGACAAGACCAACACGCCCAAGGAATTCCAGCTCCGTCCCCAGCAGCGTGTCCTCTTCGCCCAAACCGTCGGCTATCCGGCCTAGCAGGGAGGTCGATTCCGCAAGGCGCTTTCGGCTCGCGCTTTGTCACTCTCGCGGAGGCGGGGGTCGATCAGGCAGTAAGGCCCCGGCGAGATTGGATTCCCGCCTCCGCGGGAATGACAGGAAGCCGTGAATGCCTGCCGCACCGTCATGGTACCAGGGCTCCAGAGGCCGCGCCGGCCTCGAATACAATGCCGCCATGCTTTTCCTCGTAATTTATGGAAATCACATGACTTACCTGGCGGATTGTGCTACAAGCGGTTGAGCAGGTGCTGATCGGCCGGAGGCGAGAGCGCCGCGTCTTGTGTAGTCTGTGAACCGGAAAAACGCTGTATCAAGGAGGCCACATTGGGCAAAAACCACTACAGCCATGGAAAACGCATGAGAGAGTTGGCGAAGAAACAAAAGCAGGAGGAGAAGAAGGAGCGTAAACTCGCCCGGCAGAACCCGCAGCCCGGCGAGGGCGAGAACGCCGAGGCGCCCGTACCGGCGGCCGAGGGGTAGCGCGGGAGGGATTTGGGGGGTATTGTCCGTGCAGATCGCGGCAGGCAGGAGGTCTGCCATCTGCCGCCACTGTAAGTATGTACTGGGGCCGTACTTGCAGCGAGCAAAGCGATCACGCCGGACGTGGCATGTCCCGAACACGCTACGGCCGAAAAGCCCCTTGCCGATACGATGGAAGGTTTCCGTTACCGCGCCAGGTAGATGACGATTCCCGCCAGCGTGCAAATGGCGGCGCCGCAAACCGTCAGGGCGATGGCCAGGACCCAGGTGTAGCGTTGGTTGAGCTTGGTGACCACGTACTTGAGGTAGCGATCGCTGGCGGCGAAGGTCTTGCTCATCTGGACAATGCCGTCCGTGTTGGAGGCCGTGTTGTGGTTGAGCCGCTCCAGGGTGTCTTTGAACTTGACGAAGCTGCCGACGAGCTGGACATCGGCATCGGCGGCCGCTGCCAGTTGATGATTGATCATGGTCAAGGCATCGGTCTGCCGGGCAGTCTCGGTGGGGATCCTGCTCACGGTCTCAATGAAATGCTGGTCTTTCACCGCCGTGGCGCGAAGTTGGTCGAGCAGACGGTTCGTCAGGATCTTCTGGTTCTCGACCGCGGACGGGAGGCTTTCGAGTAATTGCGGCAGTTGGCGGACCCGGCCCATCAGTTCCTGGTGCTGCGAGAGTTGCTCGTTGAGATGGTCGTTGATCTGCTCGAGTTGATCGATGAGGCGATTGAAGCCTTCCTGGAGTCTTTCCGCCGGCTCCCGGCGCTCCAGGGTCGCGACGGAGTTGACCAGGACGGGCCGATGCGACGCGCTGGCGGAGCTGGTGCCTTCGAAATCCTCCTGGGGCTCCAGCCCCATGGTCAACAGCCCATCGTTATCGAGGACCGGCTCGCAATGCCCGGCGTGCTCGTACCGGCGGGAACGCAACCAGTTGCCCGTTCCGGCCAGAATCTCCCGTAGCGTCATCCCTAACACCCTTCAAAGAGAATACCCCGTCGCCGGGTCCGAACGCTCATCGTCCGGTATCACTATCATCGGATTTCGGACGTTTCTCGCTTGAACCAAACCGCGGGAGGGACCGGCCCCACGTCCATGGCAGAGTAGTTATCGGTCCCAGGAGAAGGCCGGTTGTTCGGAGTACCGCCTTCAGGCGGGTCGAACTCTTCTGGGCCGCTTCTCTCCTATTGCGACGAGCCGCGCAACCGACCGACGCCGGACGATTCTTGTTCCGGCTTGTGCCCCCCAGTGGACCGGATAGAATACCTGTGCCTTCATTGCAGCCGGCTTTGAGGAGAAAACGCAACGTGAAGCTTCTAACGTACCGACGTGACGAAAAAGTCTCATGCGGGATCTTGACCGAGCGAGGCGTCGTGGACATCCCATCCGCCTGGAAAGGGCCCAACCCGCCCCGGTGCCTCAAGGAAGTCCTGGAGCAAGGACGACTTGGCCAAGAGCAATTGCGGCGCCTCGCAGAGTCCCGGACGAAGGCCATCCCGCGAGAGTCCGTGCAAGTGCTCGCGCCCATCGCCCGGCCGGGCAAAGTGCTGGCCCTGGCGGGCAATTACAGCGCGCATATCAAAGAGGCGTCCGTCCACCACGGCTACCAGCTCGGACTCTCGGACTCGACCCGACAGACAACGGTGCCACGGCCCTTCTTGAAACCGGCCACCTGTATCCTGGACCCCGGCGCGACCATCCCCTGGCCGGTGTACAGCCGTGAAATCGACTACGAGCTGGAATTGGCCGTCGTGATCGGCGCACCGGCCAAGTCCATCAGCGCCGAGCAGGCGCGAGACTATGTCGCCGGCTACGCCGTCGCCAACGATGTCTCCGCCCGGAGCGTGACGTTCTCGCAGGACCGCCAGAAGCGGCCCTGGGACGAGTTCTACGACTGGCTCAACGGCAAGTGGGCGGATGGCTTCTGCCCGATGGGACCCTACCTGGTCACCGCGGACGAAGTCGCCGAGGTGCAGAATCTCAAGATGGTGCTCAACGTCAATGGCGAGGTCCGCCAGAACGCCAATACCGCGCAGATGATCTACGCGGTGGCCGACATCGTCTCGTTCCTGAGCCATCTCATGACCCTGGAGCCGGGCGACGTCATCTGCACCGGCACCCCTTCCGGCGTGGGCGTCGCGACCGGCGACTTCCTCAAGGCCGGCGACCGGATCGAGTGCACGATCGAAGGTCTGGGCGTCCTGACCAACACGCTCGGCCCGCGCCCGGAGCAGTTTTACGAGCCGCTGGCGTCTCCGTAGCATGGGCGTCCCGCCCATGAGTTCAAGATCACGGGCCAGATGCCCGTGCTGCTTTGAGGTGCAACATGTCGAATCTTCTGGCACAGTTGCAGAAAGGGCCGGCGCCCACCGAGCCCGTCAGTTCCGCAGGCAGTCTGCCCACGGGCAAGATCGGAAACCTGACGATCACGCGCCTGATCGTCGGCGGCAACCTGACCAGCGGCAACGCGCACAGCCGGGACCTGGTCTACGTGTCGTCTCTGCTGCGGCAGTACTTCACCCCCGCGAAGATCTTCGAGACCTGGGAGCTGTGCGAGGAGTGCGGCATCAACACCGCGGTTTTGCGGCTGGACGACCAGGTCGTCGGCCTGCTCACGAAATACTGGAATGAGCGCGGCGGCAAGCTCCAGTGGATCGTCCAGATCAAGCCGGGGAAGCGGGACCTCGAAGCGTTCCGGACCGACATCAAGAGAGCCGTGGACCATGGCGCCGTTGGCGCCTACATCCAGGGCAATGTCAGCGACGTTCTCGTGCGGGATGGACAGATCGGCTTGTTGGGCGAGGTGCTCCAGTGCATCAAGGACACTCGCGTCGTCGCCGGAATCGGGGCGCATGCCCTGGAAGTGCCCATGGCCTGCGAGAAGGCGGGCCTGAAGCCCGATTTCTATCTCAAGACCCTGCACAGCCCCAATTACTGGTCGTTCAATCCGCGCGGGGAGAAATGGGAACCCTTTCACGTCGGCGGCAAATTGGACCATGACAACGTCTGGTGCATGCAGCCGCAGGAGACCGTCGAGTTCATGAAGAGCGTCACGACGCCGTGGATCGCCTTCAAGGTGCTCGCCGCCGGCGCCATCCGGCCCGAGGCCGGTTTCCAGTACGCCTTTGACAACGGCGCCGATTTCATCTGCGCCGGCATGTTCGACTTCCAGGTTCGCGAAGACACGATCATCGCCCGCCAGATCCTCAGCGCCGGCCCCAAACGCCAGCGTCCCTGGCGGGCATAGAGGGGGGGTGTGAAGCCGCGGACCAACGCTGACGTCAGCAGTGCTGATGGTCACGCGGTGCCGGTCACACGGACACAGGCGGCAAAGAAGACTTCCGAAGGCGAAGCCTTCAGATCGAATTATACCGATTGCGATTGAGTCTTTCGCATTTCAAGCCGGCCCTCGGGTGGCAGTCTCAAGGCCGAAGGCCTCAGGGATGGTCCAGGGCACAGGCCCTCCGCCATCGCCAAGCTCCGCTTGACGATGCCACCGGCGTTTCTCCCCTTCTCAGGGGTTGGTGGTACGCAGCCGACGCAGAGAAATTGTGCGAAACAAACCCAATCGGACCCGAGGCGAAAGAGAGGCAAGTCCTTGCCGGAACTCGGTTTAGGGACGATGAGGCCCAAAACCCGCTCGGGAAAACAAAGCCAATTCGCGCCCGGGATGGAGAGGATGATGGGTTCGTCCCTCCTGGGGGCCAGACGGGGCCGTAATGATCCGTCCGGGTTATTCCATGTCATTGCGAACGACGCGAAGCAGTCTCTCCGGTGGGGACGGATGTCAGACGCACGGGGCCAAGCAGACCCGACTCCAACAGGGGCGTGTCCTTCCAGGGCACTGTCCAGGTCAGGGACTTGGCAATGTTGGTTCGGCAATAGTCCCGGCCTTCCGTACACGCATCGCCGACCAGTCGATTCGACCAGGTATTGGCGACCTCGATCACCAGCTCGTTGGCGCCCGGCCGGGCGGCCCCGGTGAGGTCCACCCGGAACGGCGGCTTCCAGAGAATGCCGAGACTGCGACCGTTCAGGTATGCCTCCGCCACGAAACGAACCTGGCCCAGATCAAGGATCAGGCGTCTTCCTGCTCCCAATTGATCCGGTGTCAGATCCAGTGTCTTGCGGTAGGTGGCGACGCCGGAGAAATACTTCACGCCCTGGTCACGGTCTTCGGTCCAGGAAATGAGTTTCGCCAGCGTCTTGGACGCGGGGGCGCCCCAGCCTGGCGGGAACTCCACCTGCCAGGGGCCGTCGATCGACCAGGATGGGCCGGACAGGGCACGGCCGCCAACGTCGGCGGTCCCAGCCGAGGGCGGCTGGGCTACATCTCGAAAGACCACGAACATGCTGCCGAAGGGGGCGAGCTCCAGAGGCAGCCGGGTGGCGCGGTTCGTACGTTCATAGGACGCACAGGCTGTGATTTCGCCGGTGTCGGGCAGCCACAGTTGCGGCGTCCGGTCGGACACGCGGAAAGAGCAAGTCACCTGCTGCCACTTTTCCCGTTTGTTCATGACGAAGTAGATGTCGGCGTCGGCGGTGCGGCGGTGGATATAGTCCAGCTCGCACTCCTTGTCGTCGCAGACAAAGCCGAAGTCGGGACCGATACCCCGGGCTTGCAGGATCTCGCGCAGGTTCGTGCCCCAGACGATCTTGCCTTTGCCGAAGGCATTCTCCTTGCAGGTCGTGCCGTCACACGGGCCCCAGAGCCGCTGGGTCGCGGTCCCGATCTCGCTATCACGGCGGGGGTAATTCGTCAGGCCGTTGGACCGGGTGGGCCTGGGCCCGACGATCGTGGCGCCGGCCTGGACGAGTTGTTCGATCTTCTGGAGAACGGCCGGATCGATGTCTTCGCGCTCCGGCAGAACCAGCAGCTCGTAACCCATCCCATCGGGCAGGACCACCCGGCCGTCCTTCACGGACATGCGGGAGAGCATGACCTCGGCGTTGGTGACATCGTAATCGTAGCCGTAGCCGAGGGAGGGATCGGTGTGCTTGGTCGGGACGAAGTTGAAGCCCTGGTCGCCGTAGTAATAGCAGACATCAGCCACGAACAGCCCCTGCTGCAAGAGGTACGAGCAGCGCGACAGGTAATCGAGCCAGGCTTTCGCCTTGGGCCACCAGGCGGTATTCGAACCTGCATGGGTGCCGGCGTGATAGACCCAGCCGGGCCGGTCGGTGGCGGAGGGATTGTGGGCGGCCGTATGCAGCGTGAAGTGATTCGCGCCATCACAAAAGGCCCGATCGGCCAGCAGCTTGAGATCGAACGGACCATCCTGCCAGTGCCGCCAGCTCGTGAAGGCCTCCATGTCCACCATGGCTTTGCCGTAGATGTGCGCGGCGCAGGCCGTCTCTTTCACGACCCAGACATCGTGGTCCTTCCAGAACTCGCCGCGGGGGATGTCGATCGCTCCCTGGGCCTTCAACGCATCAACGGGCACCTGGTGCAACGGCGGTCCCGGCCCCCCCGCTTCCGCACACAGCAGGAGGCCGTGCTTGTTGGACAGCTCCGTCGCCATGCGGTAGAAGGCGTCGACGAGCAGATCGCCGAGCGTCTTGCGGTAGTCGTACTGGAACCGGTCGGTGATCGTCTTATCCTTCACGGTGCCGCCGGCCAGCACGGGCAGGTATTTCGTCATGTCGTAGCCGCGGCGTTTCTGGAACTCCGCCAGGAAGCCCGGCGTCCAGGTCGAACCACTGAGTTCGTAGCTGCAGATGTACATCTGCTTGAGGGCCGTACCCTTGAAATCGCCCAGTTCCTGGTGCAGCTTGTCGAGCAGGTATTCGAAATGGAACCGGGTCGCCTCGGGATTGAAATGATCGATGGCCAGGCCGCCGGAGTTGGGGCTCGGCAGCCGCAGAGGCAGCCCGGTATTCGCACAGACGAAGCGCATGATCCGCCACTCACCGGCCGGGACCTCCCAGTCCAGCCGGCCGTCCGGACCGACCTGCGCCGTCAGATTGACGATCGTGTTGGGATCTTCGATCACCGGGGGTCTCCCCGCCGGACCTGGCATGGCCAGAACCGCCACATTCTCCACGAAGGCCGGCTGGCCCTGGGCATCGCGCGGGGCATTCTTGGGCAACGTGGGCAGGGGCAACACTTCAGAGAAGTGCTGCGGGCCTTTCACCGCCACCTCGCGGTGATACAGTCCCATGCTCGCATACTTCGGGGGAATCCATGGGCCGCCGCAATTCCAACTGCTGGATGTGACCAGCCCCACCTCCAGTCCCAGCCGTGTCGCCTCGCGGACCGCGTGCCCGATCGCGGCCAGGGACTCCGGACCCATGAACGCCGGTCCCGCGGGCACGATCTTCTGCGGGTCCTGGGCCCCCACGTCGAAGATATAGACTCCGCCAATCCCCTTGGCCTTCAGTTCCTCCAGCTCGCGGGTGAGCTGTCCCTGGTCCGTCAGCCCATTGATCCACGACCAGTACACCGCCGGCCGGGCCGACCGGGGCGGATTGCGGAACTCCTCCGCCAGATGGGGTCCCCCGACAGCCGGCCCGGCGCACGCGCAACAAACCATCAGGATCGCAAGCATCACGAACGACAAATAGCGTGCAGTCATGACATCACCTCTGATTGAAGTCGGCAGGAGTATAGCATGTGACCGGGCAGAGGGCCACCCTCACTATTGTCCGGCGAGCGTGCCTCGGGTATGCTTGTCCCGTAGAGTGCCGAAATGGTCACAAGCTGAGGTGCAACCATGAAGTCATCCAGATGGGGCTCGTCGAGGGTGAAGCTACTGGTCGTGACGATGATGGCAATCCCGCTCCCACTCGCGCGGGGACAGGCAGCGAACGTGCAGAAGGTCGAGGCGGAATTCCTGGCCCAGGCAGAGCGAGGAGTAGGGCAATACCGCAAGAGCGAGGCCGTGCTGTCTGTCAAGGACCGCCAGGGAAAGCCGGTCCCGAACGCCTCGGTGGAGATTCGCCAGAGGGAGCATGAATTCCTTTTCGGCTGCATCGGTTTCGAGCTGGTCCGCAGCGAGCGTCTGCCGAATCCGGACCTCTGGAAGCAACGGTTCAGAGAGCTGTTCAACTTCGCGGTCTTTCCTTTCTATTGGGCGGGTTACGAGCCTCAGCCCGGTAAGATCCTGCAAGAGGAGACCCTGGCCGCCGTGAAATGGTGCACCGAGAACGGCATCACGACGAAAGGTCATCCGCTGGTCTGGACCAACGATTCCGGCACACCGAAATGGCTCGCGGGGCTTTCGCCGGAAGAGTCGGAAGAACGCCTGCTCCAGCGGGTCACGCGCGAAGTCGGTGCGTTTGCCGGCGCGATCGACATCTGGGACGTGGTCAACGAGCCGATCCACTGCCGGGCCTGGAAGAACACCCAGGCCGGGGACTATATCCAGGAACCGATCACCGCGATCGCCGATTACGTAGACAAGGCCTTCCGGGCGGCCCACGCGGCCAATCCCAAGGCCCATTTGATCCTCAACGAGTTCATGGTGATCGCGCGCCAGGCGGACCGCGAGCGATTCTACGAGTTGGTCGCGGAGCTCAAGCAGCGCGGCACGCCGATCTCGGGACTGGGCATTCAGGCCCATGAGCCGCGTGAGGAATGGTTCTCGCCCGAGAAGATCCGGACCACGCTCGACCGGCTGGGGGAATTGGGCTACCCGCTGCACATCACCGAGTTCATCCCGCAATCGGGCGGCAAGCCGATCACCGGCGGCTGGCGCGAAGGGACGTGGACCGAAGAAGCCCAGGCCGAGTTCGCCGAGCAGTTCTATCGGCTCTGCTTCGGTCACCCGGCGGTTGCCTCGATCAACTGGTGGGGCCTGTCCGACCGGCGGATCTGGCTGCCCGGCGGCGGCCTGCTGCGCGACAACTACGAGCCCAAGCCGGTGTATACGCGGCTGAAAGACCTGATCCACCGGCAGTGGCGGACCGAAATCGTCACGAAAACGGACGAGAAGGGACAAGTCGCCTTCCCGGGTTTCTTCGGAGCGTACGACATCGTCGTTACGCCGGAGGGTCGTCCGCCACAGACGGAACATATCGCCCTGAAAAAGGGTGGGCGAACTCGGTGGGATATAACCGTAGAATGAGGGCATCCAGCCCTGGGAAGGTGAGAAACAGGGTGGCAGCGGCAAGCGGAGTCTTCGGAGCTTGCCGATGGCGTTTGCGCCTGTCCCACGAGCCATCGGCAAGCTGCGCTTGCCGCTGCCACCCGTCGTTGCGGATTGGGTGTATCTAACACAATGACTGTTCCATAGACAGCTGCTGCCCTCTGTCATTCCCGCGCAGGCGGGAATCCATCCGCGCCTTGGCGTTGCCTGGACCCCCGCCTGCGCGGGGGTGACAAGAGGGGTCGAACACTCATTCTGGTAGGGACTCTGAGAAGAAGGAGCACGCTATGTTCAAGCACGTCACAGGTCTTCTGATCGTTATGGCAGGAACTATCACGCCCGCGCTCGCGGCGGCGCCGGTGGTCCATTCGGCCCGGCCGAGTACCTCGGAGCCGGTCGGTCTTTATGGTAAATGCGAGCTGCGGATCGACATGGACGCGACCTACACGAATCCGTTCGATCCCGAGCAGATCGACTTGTGGGCGGAGGTCACCGCCCCTTCCGGCAAGGTACAGAAGATCTGGGGTTTCTATAACCCGTCGCAATGGTCGAGCCTGTGGATGGTCCGCTTTGCCCCGACGGAGAAAGGGACGTGGCGGTACGTGGTGAAGGTCAAGGACCAGGAAGGGACCGCCCAGAGCCGGCCCGGGAGCGTCACCGTCGTCGATTCGGCCCACCACGGCTTTATTCGCATCGCGCCCAACCAGCGCTACCTGATGTACGGCGACGGCACCTCGTTCTACGGCGTCGGCCTCTGGCACAACGATGGCTACGAGCTCTTCAACCAGGGCGCCATCACGGAAACGAGCCTGGATGAGCTCAAGCGACTCGGCGGCAACTTCATCAGTTTCTTCCCCACGCCGCTGGAGACGATGGGCTCGGGTCTGGGTCGGTATGACGAGAACCGCTGCGGCCGGCTGGATCAGCTCTTCGAGTGGTGCGAAGCACGGGACATCCACATCAGTTGGAACATCTGGTTCCACTCGTACATCTCGCAGGCCATCTGGGGCGGCGGCAATGCCCGCTACCGCCACAACCCCTACCACCTGATCACGGACGCCGCGGGCTTCTTCGGCAGCACGGAGGCCTGGCGCTACCAGGAGAAGCTGTACCGGTACATGATCGCCCGCTGGGGTTACAGTCGGGCGCTATTCCTGTGGTTCATCGTCGACGAAATCAACGGCACGGAGGGCTGGGAGAAGGGCGACAAGGCGGTCGCCGAAGCGTGGTGCCGCAAGGTGGACGCGTTCTTCAACGAGCACGACCCCTATGGCCGCCCCACCACCGGCACGCAGAGTGGCGGCATCGGCCAATGGTGGCCCGGCGGGTACAAGATCTTCGATATCGCCGCCCGCGAGATCTACGAGGCCCAGGGCCACCCGATCCCTCGAAGCGGCAAGGTCGATCCCAACGCCGAGAGTCCCTTGCGGTACAGCTATCGGAATTACGCGACTCAGACGCAGAACCTCTGGAAGGGTTTCGAGAAGCCGGCCCTCGTCGGCGAATGCGGCTGGGACCACACGTACTACGAGCCCGGCATGCCCGGGTACCTGGCCATGTACCACAATGCCCTGTGGGTGAGCCTGGCCAACGGCCTGTGCTGCACGCCCTTCTGGTGGGCCTGGTCGGACTGGCTCAACGACAGCGTCGTCACGAACCAGATGCGGTATTTCAGCGAGTTCGTCGCGGATATCGACTGGGCCCATCTCGATCTGCGGCCGGTCCCGGTCGAGGCGGGCGCTTGCGACGCCTGGGCCCTGCAGAGCGACAAGCTCCTCGTCGGCTGGGTGGTCCACCCGAAAACGAGCGTGGCAAAGGAATCCTTCACAATCTCGGGACTGCCGGACCGCAACTACGAAGTGCGTCTGTACCGCACCTGGCGCGGCCGCTATCTGGACCCGCAGACCCTCGCATGCCGGGAGGGCAAGTTGACGGTGACGATCCCCGAGTTGACGACGACCGGGGGCCACGCCCTGCACATCGGCAACGACGTCGCGTTCAAGATCGTGCCGAAGTAGAAGAATTGGAAGGGTGGAATTTGGGAATACGGAGTGAACGAGTCCACCCCTGCAAAGGTAAGAGACAGGGTGGCAGCGGCAAGCGGAGTCGGGACCCCAAACGCGAGGCATCGCGTTTGGGAACCCTCTTCGGAGCTTGCCGATGGCGTTGGCGTCTGTCCCACGAGCCAGCGGCAAGCTGCGCTTGCCGCTGCCACCCATCGCGAGCCTTGACGGTAAGAAAGTCCACGCACTACCTTTGCAGAGGCAGGTGGACGAGTCCCGTGTTCCCCATCATTCCATTGTTCCACTGTTCCGCGAGCCGGTTACCACGCGTACAGAGCGCCGGCCATCACCGAGATCTCGTAGTTCCTGTCTACGAGGGGACTGTCGGTGATCTCGGCGGTCAGCCACTCATACTGCGCGGCCCCGAGCAGACTCCAGTGGTCGCTGAGCTTGCGCCGCACCGCCAGCCGCAGGAAGGGGTCTGTCGCGGCGTCGGGCTCATAGAAGGGACGGCCGGGCCGGGTCTCGTTCGCCCGCACGCCATAGTAGTAATCGACCAGGTTCTCGCTCTCGTAGCGCAGGCCGGCGGTGGGGATGAAATCGAACCCGACCGCTTTGAACAGGACCGTATAACCGAACTCCAGTTCCTGGCCTCGATGCCGTCCCAGCAGATCGGTCACAAAGGACACGCTGAACAACCCGACGCCTGTCAGCGCCTGGACACCGAGGCCGCCATCGACCGACCAGTGGCGATCTTCCATGCCATGGAGGATGGGGCTGTCATCCTGCTCGTAGCCGTCGAAACGCGGCCGCAAAATGGGGCCGACCGCGAAGCCCTTGTAGGAGAAGAGCCGGTAGCCCCCCTGCGAGCCCTGCAGGTAGAAACGCTTGCCCTCGTAGGCGAACAGCGGGATCGGGTACACCTTGGCATCCGTGTCGGCGTATGGCTTCGTTTTGACCACGACACCTGCCCCCACATAGATCGTCGGCTTCTTCTCGGCCTCGGCGCTGTCCTTGTCCTCCTGGGCACCACCACACCAGGACGCCAGCACGAAGCAAACGACCGCGGCCCAACAGTGAATTCTCCCAGACATCGGATCTCCCTTTCCATGACTATTGCAGATAGCGCCTTACGGCGTCACTACGAACCACGCGGGACCTTCAACCCCGCTGGCACGGGCGCCAGGGTCGAAGGTTACCAAGGTTGCCAACGTTTGTATCTGGCAACCTTCGCCATTTCGGGCTGAAAACGGGGGTAACCTCAGCTTGCCAGATGCTCAAGGTACTCAGGTGCTCAAACACGATCTCTTGAGCATCTTGACCATCTGACCCCCGTTCCGGCCATTGGCGCACCTGCCGCCGGCTCCCGTCCGAGGAAGCTGGCCAAGCTCACGCCGTATGCGTCTAGGGCCGGTCCCCCGCCTTCGGGCGTTTGCCGGCCTTTCGAGCGCGCTGGGCCGCGGAGGCTTCCGACGGGTCGTGCCTGAACGGCCGGGGCGGCACATTGTCCGCCAGCATTGACGTGGCCAGCGAGTCATTATGCTCGCGGGCGAACTGCGCCAACAGCGCCCGGTGCTGCAACAGCACCTGCCGATGGCCCGGGTCCCGCGCCAGCTCTTTCAGCTCCCCGGGGTCGGCCTGCAGGTCCACCAGCGATTCCCGCCGTTGGCCCTGGTCGAAGATACAGTACTTGTAGCGGTCCGTCCGCACCAGCCGTCCCTGGACCGAGGGCCGGAGATCGCCGACCGGGCCGGCCTGGTCCATGTGGTTTTCCAGAATCAGGTGATCGCGCCACTGCGTGACGGGCATTCCGCAGGCCGGCGGCTTGAGACTGTGGCCGGCCGGTTTCTTCGGCCATTCGAGACCGGCGAAGTCGAGCATCGTGGGCAGAATGTCGAGGCCGATATTGACCAGGCGGTCGCAGGTGCCCGGCTGCGTCACGCCCTTCTGGCTGACGATGAACGGCACGCGCACGGATTCCTCGTAGAGTACCGTCTTCTGATTGAACCGGTGGGCCCCGGCGCACTCGCCGTGATCGGCGGTAAAGATGATGACGGTCTGCTCCTCCAGGCCGGCCTGTCGCAGGGCCGCGAGGACCCGGCCGATTTCGGCGTCCACCTTCTCGATCATGCGGTAGTAGGCCCAACGGACCTGCCGCCACTTATCGGAGGTGAAATCACCCACCGGGAACAGCGAGCTCGCGTGATAGCCTTTACGCATCATGGTCATGGTATCGGGCTCGTCCGCCGGGATCGCCAGGTTGGCGGGGACCGGCGGGCACTCGTCCGGCGGCGGGGTCGCGCCGATGGGACCGCAGGGCAATTCCTGGCCGCGAGCGTACTCGCAGATGTTGTGCGGATTCAAGAAGCTGGCCACCAGCAGGAAGGGCTTCTCGTGCTTTTGTTGGAGGAAATGGACCGTGCTGTCGGTGGTCCGTCCGTCCGGGTCGCGCATCTTGTCCGCCGGATCCTGACGCTTCTCAAAACCATGGGCCTCGACGTCCTTCTGGTCGAAGCACAGATGCCACTTGCCGTAGTAGGCCGTCTCGTAGCCTGCCTGCCGGAAGTAGGTCCCCATACAGGGACGCTCGACCGGGTCCTGTTTGACCTGAACGTTCCGCGTCACTCCCGTCTCATGCGGGTAGTACCCGGTGAAGATGGAACCCCGCGCGGGCATGCAGAGCGGATTGGGTGTATACGCCCGCGTGAAGACCATGCCGGTTGCGGCCAGGCTGTCCATGGCGGGCGTATGGATAAGCTGCCGGCCCATGCGACAACTCATGGCCTCCGCGAACTGTTGATCCGTCATGATGAAAAGCACGTTCGGCCGGCTGGGCCGGGAGGCGGAACTACCGCGGGCCACGAGGCCCGAGGCGAGGACGGAACCTGCCAAGACGGTGCCGCCGGACTTCAGGAATGATCGTCTATCGATCATGTGCTTCACGTGGCTACTCCTTCCCTTCTGCGATCGCGATTCTGGATTCACCCGATTCCATCATTCCCAGGCCGATTTGAGAGAGGCGGCTTCTTTCCCGTAGACGGCGCACGCCTGCAAGCCGCTCGCCTGGGCGGTATAAAAGACCCGGCCGTTCGAAACGATGGCCCCAATGCACTCACGCGGCTCCAGGCACGGACCGGACGAGACCAACTGGGCCCCCTTCGTGGTATCGATCAGGTCCATGTTGCAGCCGACCAGGTACGGCTCGGACAAGGTGAAACGCGTGCAGGCGTATTTCATGTCAAAGCTCAACTGGGTCTTGCCGGTGTCCTTGTCGATCAGGTAGCTGGGGCAGCCGGTCGAGCCATGGGCAAAGACGAATCGCGCGCCGACGGTGATGACGTTGACCGCCTTCGCAACCGGGTCGGACTGCCAGACGAGGGAGCCGTCCTTCGCGTTCAGGCACCACACGTGGCGGGT
>JALORE010000409.1 GCA_025459125.1 Planctomycetota bacterium
GCTCGGCTACTACCCGAACTACCTCAGCCCCGAGGCGGACGAGGCCCGCGCGGTCCTGGCCCATTTCAAGAAGGTGATCCAGGCGGCGGCCCTGCTCGAAGTGGGGCGGGTCACGACCTTCATCGGCCGCGACTGGACCAAGTCGGTCGAGGACAACTGGCCCAAGTTCCTACGGGTCTGGAAGCCGCTGGTGCAGTATGCCCAGGACCGCGAGGTGCGGATCGGTATCGAGAACTGCCCGATGCTCTTCACCAACGACGAATGGCCCGGCGGCAAGAACCTGGCGACCAGCCCGAAGATCTGGCGGCGCATGTTCGAGGACATTCCCTCCCGCTACCTGGGACTGAATTACGATCCTTCGCACCTGGTCTGGCAGCAGATGGATTACCTTAAGCCTCTGCGGGAGTTCAAGGATCGTATCTTCCATATTCACGCCAAGGACGTCCGGCTGGACCGGGACCGGCTCAACGACGTCGGCATCCTGGCCTATCCGTCGCAATACCATACACCCAAACTGCCGGGCCTGGGCGAGGTCAACTGGGGCCGGTTCTTCTCCGTGCTGAGCGACATCGGCTACGATGGTCCGGTCTGCGTGGAGGTGGAGGACCGGGCCTACGAGGGCTCGCTGGAGACGCGGAAGGCCGCCCTGCGGCAGAGCGCCCGCTTCCTGCTCCAATATCTGCCGTAGGCCGGATCAGTCCCATTCGTCCCATCGGTCCTATTGGTCCTATGGGTTTCTCTTCGACAGGAGCCTTCGATGGATTACACCTACCAGGACATCGCCAAGATGATCGACCATTCCCTGCTGAACCCGACGCTCACCGGGCGGGACCTGGAGCAGGGCTGCCGGATCGCTCTCCAGTACGATGTTGCCAGTGTCTGCATCATGCCTTACGCCCTCCGGCGCTGCGCCGAAACCCTGCGGGGCAGCACCGTCCGGGCGAGCACGACGATCGGCTTTCCTCACGGCGGGCACACGACCGCGATCAAGGTCGCCGAGGCGAAGCAGGCCCTGGCCGACGGCGGCCAGGAGCTCGACATGGTCGTCAATATCAGCCAGGTCCTCAGCGGCGACTGGGACTACGTTCGCGCGGACATCGCCGCCGTGATCGAGGTGACGCACCGGCAAGGCCAGAAGGTCAAGGTCATCTTCGAGAACTGCTACCTGAACAACGACCAGAAGATCCGGCTCTGCGAGATCTGCGGGGGTCTCGGGGCCGATTGGGTGAAGACCTCCACCGGCTACGGCACCGGCGGCGCCACGATCGAGGATCTCAAGCTCATGCGGCAGCACGCGCCCCAGCAGGTTCAGGTCAAAGCCGCGGGCGGCGTCCGCGATCTGGACAAGCTCCTGGAAGTCCGCGCCCTGGGTGTCACGCGTGTCGGTGCCACGCGCACCGCGGAGATGCTCGACGAGTGCAGGCGGCGCCTCGGCCTGCGCTGAGGGCCGATCGTTCCTACTGCGGGATCTCGGTCAAGATGATGTCCTCGCGCTCGTCGAAGCCCCAGATGCTGGTCGAGCCGTCGGCCTCCCTCACCTCGATGACCTTGCGCGGCACGACCTTTTGCCCGTCCCACGACCATTGGACCGTGAGCTTCCCGTACATGACGTCCGTGTACTTCAGGTCGTTGCAGCGCCGTGCATCCACCATCCAGAGACTGGTGGATGGGGGCTCCACCGGGCGGGTGACGCGGTTATCGGATGTCATGACGGTGGACGAGGGCTGGAGTGCCTGAAGCTCACGCGGCGGCGCGGAGGCTGGGGAGAGGGCCGGGCTGGGCGTCCTGCGGCCGGGGTCATCCAGGTCGGGACGGGACACCGCCGGCATCGGGGTTTCCCCCGCCGGCATCGTCTTCGCCGGCGCGGGCCGGCCGCCATCCCCGGCAACCTGCGCATTTCCGGACTTGGGTGGCTGCCGGCACAGGAACAGGACCAGCAGTGCCGCTCCCACAATCACCAACTCCAGTCGGGTGTTTTGCTTGAACATAATCGACCCAGCCAATAGGCGCCTCATTCTGCCTGGGGCAACCCCAGAGTGAACCCTTATCCAGTCCGCTTATCGGCGATATTCGGACCCTGATTAAACTATAGGCAACGTTTCTCCCCCCGCCAACCGGCCGGAACGGTCAAACCCGTGGCACCATGACGGCTCTACCGACCCTCGATATCTCTTGTCGTTCCCGCGGCAGTGGAAATCCACTGGTCGTGGACCCATGGACGGGGTCGCAGCGAGTCCTGTCATTCCCGCGCAGGCGGGAATCCATTGACCTCGGTGCCTTCCCCGGGTCCTGGTTCTCCGTGCTGCCGCGCAGGGATGATAGCCGGGGCATTCACCGTGCAGGAGGCTTCGGGACGTCATGGGGCGCATTCGGCTCGGCGGGACCGAAGTAGTAGAGCGGTACGTGCGTGCCCTCGCTGATGGTGAAGTAGCCGGTGCCTTTGCTGTCAAAGCAGATCGCCTCGCCCTGGTCTTCACTGGCCATCGGCACTGTTACGGACTTGCCGGCGAACGCCTGCCACAACGGTGCGGGGTCCCCCACGCGGCCCTGGGTGTTGGAGGGACCGGCGCCGACCGGGCGGTCCCACCGCGTGATTCGGAATATGCCTCGGATGAGAACACGCCGTCCGTCCGGGGAGACGTCGCCGCCCGTGGGAAACGTCCAGAACGGCAGGTCCCCCACATACTCCAGCGTGATCCGCGGCGTCGTGGCCTCAGCGCGGAGCCCGGGATGCCACAACTGCGGGCAGGCCGCACGATACATTCTCGGGACCCAGTCCCGTTTGGAGATGAGGTAGAGATCGCCGGTGAGGGGATCGACAAGCAGGGTCTCTGCGTCACGAGGCCCGTCCGGATAGACCAGGCGAACCGCTTCGGCCAAGCCGATTGTCCTCTGCCCGAAAGGCTGGGCGGGATCCACCTGCGGCTCCGGCACGCGGTACACGACGACCTCGGCGCGTTTTGCCTCGTTGTCGCCGATATCGCCGATGTACAGGTAGGATGGACCGGGGACAGGGTCGCTGGGGCGGGGGGCGGAGGACTTGAGCTTCGCGTCGGGATTGGGACCCGGCCCGATGGCGATGTCCTCCCAGTCGCGGATGGCGGCGCCGCGGATCGTGTACACGCCGAGCAACTGGGCCTTCTCATTGAGCACGTACACCCGCGGGGCCTCGTCGGAATCGTTGTGGACGTAGAGCACCCCGGGATGGCGCCGGCTGGCCACGATCCCCGAGATCTCCCCCAGGACCTGGCTCTGGATCACGCCCATTTGCCGGCCCGGCAGGTACTCCTGCGACTTCGCCAACGACGCGCACGAGAAGCTCAGCGACGTCAATGACAGGAGCAGGCCGGTGAGGATATGCACTCCACGCTTCACTCGTTCGTCCTTTCTGCTGATCCGTTCTTCCTTGGCGGCTCCCACACACTATAGTATACTCGGCCCCATTGTCCATGAGCGGGTTCGCACGAGGAGATCTGACGTATGACCAGTACACGAGCGTCTGCCGAAGCCGATGCTCCGGCGCAGAAAGCAGGGCGGCGCCAGCCGTCGCGCGGGGTGTTCCAGGGCAAGAAGGTCTCGCGTCTGCGCCAACCGGAGGGCCTGTCGCTCGAAGAGTGGCAGGTTGCCCTCCGGCGGCAGTTCGCGCAAAAGCAGAACTTCCGGCTCAAGAACATGGGCGATGCGCCGATCTTCTCCGAGTTCACCGTCCTCAATCCCGAGACGCACGGCGAATACCGGGTGGCCATTCGCGGACAGGGGCTGGGCGACAACTACTGCTCCTGCCGCGATTTCGCGGTCAATACGTTGGGGACCTGCAAGCACATCGAATGGGTGCTGACGAAGCTGCTGCGCCGGCCGGGCGCGGCGCGCGCCTTCGCCCAGGGCTTTCGCCCCGCGTACTCGGAGATCTACCTGCGTTACGGCGCCCGGCGCGTGGTCGCCTTCCGGCCCGGGGCAGCCAGTCCCGCCGGACTCCGCACCCTGGCGGCCGGCTGCTTCGACGCCGACGGCATCCTCCGGCCCGAAGCGTACGAGCGGTTCGACGCGTTCCTCCGGCAGGCGGGGGCCTTCACGCACGACCTGCGCTGCTACGACGATGCCCTCGACTTCATTGCGGAGGTCCGGGATCGCGCCGCGCTGGCCACCCGGATCGACAAGGCGTTTCCCGCGGGCATCGAGAGCGCCGCGTTCGCGCGCCTGTTGAAAGTCCCGCTGTATCCGTACCAGCGGGAAGGGGCCCTCTTTGCCGCGCGGGCGGGCCGGAGCCTGATCGCCGACGATATGGGCCTCGGCAAGACGATCCAGGCCATCGCCGCCTGCGAGATCCTGGCCCAGGCGGCGGGCATCGAGCGTGTCCTGATCGTGTGCCCGACCTCGCTGAAGTACCAGTGGAACCAGGAGATCGAGAAGTTCTGCGGGCGCGCGGCGCTGGTGGTGGAGGGACTGCAGCCGCGGCGGGCCGCCTCCTATGCGGCGGAATCGTTCTACAAGATCACCAACTACGAGGTCGTGCACCGGGACCTGGAGGCCATCGGCACGTGGGGGCCCGATGTCATCGTCCTCGACGAGGCCCAGCGGATCAAAAACTGGAAGACCGTCCGGGCCCAGACCATCAAGCGGCTCAACTCGAAATACGCCATCGTCCTCACGGGAACGCCCCTGGAGAACCGCCTGGAGGAGCTGCACTCGATTGTGGAGTTCGTCGATCGGTTCCGCCTGGGGCCGGTCTTCCGCTTCCTGGCGGAGC
>JALORE010000142.1 GCA_025459125.1 Planctomycetota bacterium
CGCTTGTACCGCGGCAGGCCCATCCCATGGTCCGGGAAGAAGAACACGATCGTGCTCTGGCTGAGGCCATCCGCCTCCAACTGCCCGAGCAGTTCGCCCACCTGCTTGTCCATCGTGGTGATCAGGTCGTAGTACCGGGCCCAGATCTTCCGCACCAGGGGCGTGACGGGATAGAAGGGCGGCAGAGTCAGCGTCTTGGGGTCGTGCCGCTCCAGGGGTTTGAGCTGGGAGCTGTACTTCTCGAAGAACGCCTCATCCGAGCCGTTGATCTGGCCCTGGTGCGTGCAGGTGAGGTTGAAGACGCTGAAGAAGGACTGCCCCGCGGCCCGATTGCGCCAGTGGGCGCTCTGGCTGGAATCGTCCCAGATCGTCACGTCCTTGAAGTTGTAGTCTTCCTTGAAGTTGTTCGAGCAGTAATAGCCCGCGGCCCGCAACCGCTTCGGGAAGGGCTCGATCTCCCGGGGAATGCGAATGTCGGAGCGGAGGTTCTGCGTGCCGAGCGAGGTGGCATAAACGCCCGTGATCAGGCACGACCGGGACGGCGAGCACACCGGGGCGGTGGAATAGGCGTTCGTGTACCGGGTCGCCTGGCCCGCGAAGCGGTCCAGGTGGGGCGTGATCGCGTAGGCGTCGCCCCAGCAGCCCAGGTAGGGACTGGTGTCCTCGCAGGTGATCCAGAGGATGTTCGGCCGGGCCGGCTGCGGCTGCTCGGCCGGCGGCAGCGGCGGCCGGGACGGCGTCGGGTCCACGCATCCGGCGAACGTCAGCGCCGAAGCACAAAGCCCCGCTTCCTTGAGAAATCCCCGACGTGTTCGCTTCGCACGATTCATGGTATTGCTCCAACACGCGCTGACTCAAAGCCCGCGGAATGTGCCCTGCACATCCCGCGGCGGCCATTATAGTCACCGTCCGCCCAGACAACAAGCCGCCAGGATACCCGCTGGATACCCGCCAACACAGCTCGCTCTGGAGGGAGAAGCTGGTGTAAGATACGCCCCGGAACTCCCCAATCGCTTGTTCCGACGACCGTGGCCCCCTATAATAATTGTCGGAATCTTCACCAACGTGCAGGAAGACAGGCCATGAAAGACCCTATCGTAGAAGAGGTGCGGCGCGCTCGGGACGCTCACGCCAGGCAATTCAGCTATGATCTGGACGCCATCGTTGAGGACTTGCAGAAACGCGAGAAGGAATTGGGCCTGGCGACGGTTTCGCTGCCTCCCAAGCCCGTGGCGCGCAAGAAGAAGTCCGCGCGAAAGCGCACGTGATACTCCTCGCCCGCAAGGGAGGGCCGCCTTCCAAGGAGCAGTGGAGGTGTCAGCCAGATTGCTTCAGACTCTCGAACCCATCGATGGATTGGGCCACGCTCGTTCCGTCTGAACTTCCCTCTTGCCTTAGAGACTATCTCAAGACTCGCACACCAGATATGTCATTGCGAGCGAAGCGAAGCCATCTCAATCCCTGGGGTTGAGATGGCTTCGTCGCTGCGCTCCTCGCAATGACATTCAGCGTCCTGAGATAGTTTCTTAGGAGAAAGGCCATCTGGGCGAGGTCATGGAGTCGCGACGACCTTGGCGTCGCGGAGGCTGCGGACGGGCTGGTCTGAACCAGCGATCAGCTCGGCCACCAGGAGATAATCGCCCGGCTCCGACGGGACGTTCTGCCGGATGGCCAGCGTCTCGCGGCCGAGCGCCGGGACGGTGCCGGGCACTTCCCGCGTCGCCACGGTGCTGCCGTTTCGCAGCAGGCTCAGGCGTACCGTACCTTGCCAATCCTGGTACCGGTCGTTGATGACCACCACCTTGAACTCGTTCTCCTTCCCGGCGGGCAGGTCCTGGCCCCAGTAGTCGAGCATCAGGCCCACGGGGGCGAAGGAGTCGCGGACGTACTTCTCGAAATTCGGCTCGAAGGTCAGCTTCTGGAGGTCGAGCCAGTGATCGCTGGTCGCGCCGCCTTCGGGACGGGGCTTGTCGCCCGCCCGCGAGTACCCGAGGCCGCAGAAGTGCAGGACGCCGGCACATTCGCGGTGGGCCCGCCAGAACTCCGTCTTGGCCGCCAGGCAGCGGGCGTAGAACTCCCGGCGCTGTTCGGTCGTCGAGTTCGGGCCGAGCAGTCTCTCGTAGACCGGGCCGGTCAGGCAGGTCGTCGTGCCATCGCGGTTGAGCCACATCCAGGCATACTCGTTGATGATGATCGGCACCTTGAGCTTCTGCTGGGCCTTCTGCAGCGACGGGATGCCCGAGACGCCAACCATGTCCTTCATGCTCTTGAACTTGGCATTGCCCCAGGAGGCATTGAACAGGCCGCTCATCAGGTACGGATGGGCCTCGACGCAATCCTGCTCGGTCTGGGGCTCGGCCCAGCCGTTGTCCCACGGGCGGTTGGAGAGGTCCAACTGGCGGACCGCCATCAAGGCCTTGCCGGTCTCGGGGGTCTGGCTCTCGTTCTGGGCGTCCCAGATGACCACGCACGGGTGGTTCCACCGCTCGCGCATCCACTCGGTATACTCGGGAATGATCTTCGCGGCGGTGGGGTTCTCCGGCGCCTTGCCCAGCAGCCAGATCGGGAACTCATCCTGGATCAGGAAGCCCACCTCATCGGCGATGTCGTACCACTGCTCGGGCGGAAAGCCGATGCAGTAGCGGATCGAGTTCCAGTGCATGCTCTTGAACTGCTCATGGAGCCGCCGGACCCACTCGGCCCGCCAGGGCTTGTCGCCCCGTTCGGCGTCCTCGAAGAACCGGTAGGCGCAGACGTTGGTCCCCCGCATGAAATAGGGCCTGCCGTTGAGGATGGCCCGGCCCGTCGCCGCGTCAAACCGGAACGACCGCATCCCGAAACGGGCTTTCACCCGATCGAAATGGGTGTTGACCTCCAGCTCGTAGAGGAAGGGGTCCTCGGGCGACCAGAGGTGGCAGTCGCGGATGGGAATTGTCTCCGGGAAGGTCTTCTCTTCATTCTGCCCCAGAGCCGGATTGGCGGCCTGGCTGCCCACTTCCCGTCCCGACGCCGCCTCGCGCACGATCAAGTCCAGCGGGAACATGCGAGTCTCCCGACCGCCGCGCAGGGTGACCTGGACTCGCACGCTGCGGTTGGCCAGGTGGGGCGCAGCCTGGACATTCACGATGAAGGGCTCGCCCGTGAGGATCAGCTCGACGGAATCATAGATGCCCGGGATATAGAGGTACTTCTCGAAATCCCACCCGCTGGGCAGATCCGTCGGTCGGGACTCGCGATCGGCGCCGACGCGGATGAGGAGCTGATTCTCCTGCCCGGACCCTTTGAGATAAGGTTTGACATCCAGCCACGCCGGCGTGAAGCAGGGCAGGTGTTCGCCGACGAGCTGCCGATTGAGCCAGACCTTCGTCCCGTAACGGGCCTTGTGTATCTTGAGCATTGCGACCGGAGGAATCTGGCCCTCGACCTTGAAGGTCCGAGAGTACCAGAAGGCTTCGCGCCGCTCGCTCTTTTTCCCCACGTCGGCAAAGGCCGGCTGGGCCATGTCGATCAACCCCGGCACCGGCACCCGGTGCTCAAACGCCGCCGGCGCCGTCTCCATCGTCCCCTCGGCCGCGTGCCAGGTGCCGTTGAGACTGATCACCCGCCGGTTCGTCGTGACGCCGTCAGGCATCTTTTCCGCTGCCCCGACGAGTCCATTACCAACCATGCACATCCCGACGGCAAACAGCACGATTGCACTTTTCACGATCTGCTCTCCGGCTTTCACGCTGTGATCTCCATGGTCCCGATCCTGGCTGCGTCTTACACGGGTACGGTCCTCCCGACTATAGGTCGTCCACTCGCGAGTGTCAAGCCGTTGCGGCGGCGCATCGGGGCGGTTGCAGGTGAGCAGTTCCAGCGGGATGCGGAGAGGTTGACGGTCGAGGTAAGCGAGAGGCGGCCGAAATTCCGTGCACGTGCGCGTCGCGCCGCCGGCGGGCTCGGGAAGGACATTTCCGAAGATATCTATTGCCCGATCCGCCCCGGGCAAAGACAATCAGAGGATCGCTCGCAGCGGAGATGCCGGACATGACGAACGGGGACGCTTCCATGCGACGTTTGGCGGGAAGTCTACTGGTCTTGCTGAGTCTGGTCTGCGTGGTGGCCACCGCGCTGTGGCTCGCGCTGCAGATCGTTGACGCTCGACACCAGGTGAATGCGAATCTCGGCGAAACGCTCCTCGTCGGGTTTCTGGTGGGCGGCGCCTTCCTCCTGTTGGCGGGCATCCTGTTCTTGATGGGCCGCCAAATGCGGAATCCACGCCCCAACGACAGCGCCGCCGCGGTGCCGCACGGGCCCCAGAAGTTCTGGGCACTGCTCACCTACTTGGGAGCCAGCGTTGCCGTGGCGGCAGCGGCGGGTATTGTCACGGCGTGTGCCCCGGGAGAATCGGCTGTGGGACGGCTACTGTGGTGTCTGACCGTCCCACCTTCACTCATCGTCCAGTTCATCAGGGGGAGTATGTCGCCCCTGCGACCTGCTTCCGACCTGACATCCGGGCTCATCCTGGTCTATCACGTGCTGTACTTCGCCGCCTTCTTCTACCCGATCTACAGCATGGCGACCCTGGATCGGACCGTGGAAACGATTCGCTATCGACGGATGAAGGTCCTTCTGGGGCTCTTTTGCAGCATGCACCTGCTCCTCGCGATCCTGTTCGCCCTGATGCTCAGCGCCTAGTCCTCTCCAATCCTGCTGGGCAACAGGCTGTTGAGATCTTTGAATGGGTTCACATTGTAGTGATCGCCTTTGAGGTGTCCAAATCCAATCTCAGCAAAGTCGACATGGCCGTCAAGAAAAGCAATATTATAGCAATTACTCTTCTGGTGCCACCAGCGTCGCGCCCTCTTGGCCGCATCATCTCTTTTATCCCTGTCAACCTGAGGAATTGCGGGCGCCACCTGGAGCCACCACCCGTAATCGCCCACGAGAGGCACAACGTTGTGGGGATTCGTCACCATGGAAAGCTGCATACGAGATATCCGTTCATTGAGGTTCTCCAGCAGCCGCTTGATCCTGGAGTCCACGAACTCGTAGAGCCGACCGTGCCCGATGAGGCACATATTCGTGATATAGCTGTTGCCATATAGTAGAAAAACGGCGGGGTCCGGTTCTTCAGGGAGACCGCCTACGTCCATCCTGCACTGGACGATGCCTGCCTTTTCTTTCGAGGGACTCGCCCCAAGCCCAAGGTACGGATCATTGAGGACGCGTCCCTGGTACATCGTGAGGCGTCTCTCACCTCTCCAACCGGCCCACGTTACGTGCCCATTGACGTCTCCAAAGAACCGACCGTTGTAGTCCTTCAGGTACTCAGTCCACGCGCCTCCAATCTGCTTCAAATTGCTGACACACCGAAGCCTCTCAGCACTGAACCGCGCTCTTCGCAGGCTGGCAAGCAACACGGCCATGAGCAAGGAGATGAGCGCGAGCACCACCAGCAGTTCCATCAAGGTGAAGGCCCGGCGATGGCCCGGGGGCAGCGACCTACGGCATCCGCGCTCTCTCATAACCATGCTTCCCACAATAGGTTACCTCTCTTGCGGAGGCTTCATAATGGCCAGGAAGTACAAACGCGATTCAACCAACCTGACGTAGACCTGATCGTAGCCCACCGCCGATGATGAGCCTTGAGGTGCGGCGTCAAGGCATCGTTCATACGCCAAGCGCGCCTGCTCGTGGTCTCCTCTCTTCATCCAGTTCTCCGCGATCATAAAATCTGCGAACCACTTGTCGTGATCCTCGAGCGAGCCGCGAAAGTCGGCGTCCGCTTCGCTGGAATGATCCCGCAGACTCAGGTAGTCAACCCCCTTCGTCTCCTTGCCGGTACCGGTCAGGTAGACGGAGGTTGCCATCTGCTGCATGCGGTTCATGTCGTCCACACACCATGCTTCGAGGAAGTACAGGAAGACGATCTGTGCCAGATGCTCACCGACAATGGGCATACTCCTGAGCCGTGTGCGACTCTCTTCCACCGTGATCACTTCCGGCAGCCGGTACTGCCCGCTCTTGAGATAACCGACCACATACGTCAGACTCAGGATGATCGTCAGCAGCAGGAAAGAAAACGAAGCCTCGTATTTGTGCCGCCTTATGCAGGTTCTCAGAAGATAACCTGTCTGGTGTGACCTGGCGAGCAAGGGCATTCCGCGCAGCCAGCGGCCGATCTCGTCGCGCAATTCAGCGGCGGAACCATATCGGTCCGCCGGCCTTTTCGCCAGGGCCTTGAGCAGGAGCGCCTCGATGTCCCGATCGAACTTCGCCCCGACCCGCCGGGGAGGAATGGGTTCTGTGGTCTCGATATCGCGCAGCATCTGGGCGGTCGAACCGGACAGCTCATACGGTAGATGGCCCGTCAGCAACTGGTAGAGAACCACGCCCAGGGCATAGACATCCGAGCGCGTGTCGATGAGATTGTCCTTGCCGGCCGCCTGTTCCGGCGACATGTAGGACAGCGTGCCGCGGATTTCACCGGTCATCGAGATCAGGGAGACCCCAGGGCCATCGATCGCGGCCTTGGCCATGCCGAAGTCGAGGACGCGGGGATCGCCTCGGTCATCCACCAGGATGTTCGATGGTTTGAGATCCCGATGGATGACTCCCCGCTGGTGGGCGTGAGCCATGGCCTCGCAGACTTTGGCGAAGAGCTCCATGATTTTCCGGGGAGAAAAGCCTTTGGCCGAAACGTATTTGTCCAACGCCTCGCCGCGGATGTACTCCATGGCAAAGTAGTACTGCCCCTTAGAGATGCCGCTGTCACGAACGCGAACGATATAAGGATGATCCAAGCTGGAGATGAGTTCCACCTCGCGCTCGAATCGATGCCGTGCTTTCGGGGAAATCAATGACCCTGGCGCCAGGACCTTCACCGCCACCTTGGTGTTCGTGGGCTTGTGGATCGCCTTGTAGACCTGGGCCTGGCCGCCACGAGGCAACTCCTGGATAATCTGGTACTCCCCAAACATCAGGGGCATCGGTCCATCCGCAGGACGACCCGGTGAGCTATCCGCCGACACCTGCGGCAAAGGCCCGATTCGTTCGGCCTCACCCGTGCCGCGAGCACCGGGGATGGGCACGCCGTTCTCTGCGACACCGACATCTTCGAACGCGACGGGCCGGGATGCTGGCGCCTGTGCCTGCTTGACGTACCGTTGGCACTCCGGACACTGGCTGATGTGCGCATCAAGCCGGCGTCGTTCGTCCTCGCCTAATTCCTGTCGCACGTAACGGTGAACCTGAGCACTGTGCGGACAACGCATTCCGGTCCTCCGCCTTCCGGGAGACCACTCTCTGCTGCCTTGCAGAACACCTGCCTGTGACTGGCACCTATATATTCTATCCATAATCCCGGTGTTCTTCAATCCCGTTGTATCTTGGAGAGAAGTCAGGCGTCCGGTACGAGTGGCACTGGCAAACGGGCACACGTCATTGAAATCGGAGGCGGTGGCGGGGTATCATGGGGAGAGTGCTTTTCAGGGTACGATCTATGAGGTCGAAGGGAAGATTCCCGCGAACGGGCTCGCGGGGCAAAGGAAACCGGGGACAGATCTCTCCCGGGCGAACCTTGTACGGATTCGGAGAAGATCTTGCGCGGTAGGGACTCTGTCCTTCCTTCGCTTCGCTCAGGATGACAACAGAGCGCAAGGGCATTTCCGAATCCGTATTACCCGGTCGAGCCGTACGTCGATAGTATCGTAGGAGCGAAGGGCCATGAAGTCGTGCGTGTTTGCTTCTGTCCGTCTTTCCCGTTGGACCAGGATTCTCGTCCTCTGCGGCAGCCTGATGGTTGCGGCGCCGGGGGCCGGGGCCACCGAGAGTGGCAGCGCCGGCCTCTGGAAGGCGGGCGTCGCACGCGTCATCATCACCCCGCAGGAACCGATGTGGATGGCCGGGTACGGGGCGCGGGATAAGCCCGCCGAAGGCAAGCTGCAGGACCTCTATGCCAAGGCCCTTGCCTTGGAGGGGCCCGACGGCGCGCGGCTGGTGCTCGTGACCACCGATCTGGTCGGCCTGCCCGCGAAGCTGACCGAATCCATCGCCGGCTCGCTGCGGGACCAGTACGGCCTGGTCCGCTCCCAGATCATGTTCACCTCGTCCCACACGCACAGCGGCCCGCTGCTTGCGGAGGAATACCCGGTCTATCCTGTGCCGGGTCTGTCACCACAAGAGCAGGAGAAAGTCCACCGCTACACGCAAGGGCTTCCCGGCCGGCTTGTCCAAGTCGTGAGTGATGCGCTCGCGGATCTCGCGCCCGCGCGCCTGGCCTGGGGGATCGGCCGCGCCGGCTTTGCGGTGAACCGGCGCGAGCCCACCGCCCAGGGCTTCATCAACGGCGCCAATCCGGCGGGGCCGGTGGACCACAATGTCCCGGTCCTGCGGGTCGAGTCGCCGGAGGGCCGGCTGCGGGCCGTCGCTTTCGGCTACGCCTGCCACAATACGACCCTCAGTGACTACCAATGGTGCGGCGATTATGCCGGGTACGCCCAGGAAGTTCTGGAGGCGGCGCACGGGGGCGCGACGGCGCTCTTTTTCATGGGTTGTGGGGCGGATGCCAATCCGCTGCCCCGCCGGACCGTCGAGTTGTGTCAGAAGTATGGAGGCCAGTTGGCCGAGGCGGTCGAGGCCGTGCTGCGGGATGGAATGCACCCGGTCGCGGGCCCCGTCCGCGTAGCGTTTACGCGCGTGGATCTGCCCCTGGACAGACTGCCCACGCGGGAAGAGCTCGCCGAGCGCGCCGGGGGCAAGCCCTCCTACGCCCAGCGGCGCGCCGCATGGCTGCTCCAGATCCTCGAAAAGCAGGGCCGGTTCGATACCACCTATCCCTTCCCGATTCAGACGTGGCAGCTTGGGTCCGATCTCACCTGGATCGCGCTGGGGGGCGAGGCGGTCGTGGACTACTCGCTGCGGCTGAAACGCGAGCTGGGCCCGGCCACGTGGGTGGCCGCCTATGCGAATGATGTTATGGAGTACATCCCCAGCCGGCGCGTGCTGAAAGAGGGCGGTTACGAGGCCGAGATCTTCTCCGCGGATCTGGCCGGCGCCGCCTGGGAACCATCCATCGAGGAACGGATCGTGAGCGAGGTGCACCAGCAGGTCGCCGCCGTGCGCGGCGGGACACCGCCGGCGGGCTATCGCCTCGTCTGGTCGGACGAGTTCGACGGCACTGCGCTCGACCTGAGCAAATGGAGTTATCGCGGCCTGGGCCGGCGCCGGGACGCGCTGAACGTCGCGGACGCGGTGTCGGTCGGCGACGGCCGGCTCACGATCACCACCTACACCGCCGAGGGCAAGCACTGCACCGGGATGATCGGCACGGAAGGCAAGTTCGAGCAACGCTTCGGCTACTGGGAGGCGCGGATCCGATTCGACGGTGCGCCCGGCATGTGGTCGGCCTTCTGGATTCAGACGCCTGCCTTCGGCCGGCCGCCCAACGATCCGGCCACCGCCGGCATGGAGATCGACGTGATGGAGCACCGCGTGAGCGACCGGTCCGGCCAGGACATCTCCGGCCCCGCTCACCACGCCCTGCACATCGGCGGCGGCAAGAGCCAGAGCCACGTGACCGAGGATCTGAAGCTGGGCCGCGGCTTCCACACATACGGCGTCCTGTGGACGGAGACGGAATACCGGTTCTTCGTGGACGGCAAGCTGACGTGGACCGCGGCGCCCGTCTCGAAGCGGCCCGAGTACCTCATCCTCAGCTCGGAGATCCAGGATCAAAGCTGGGCGGGCACGATCCCGGCCGGCGGCTACGGTCCCCGCCCGTCCAGCCAGACCAGGATGGTCGTGGACTATGTCCGCTTCTTCGCGCCCTGACCCGGTCCGGCGAATCTCTACTCCAGGGGTATCCAAACTTCATTCGGCTCCGAAAGAGGTGAGGTGTCCTGGGAATTACGGCCCTGGAACTGGAGAAGTGACACCGTCCGCCGGCGCGGCTGCGGGTAGGGAACTTCGGAGATGACTATGGCCATACTGCGAAGAGCATTGAGAGCAACCGGTTTGGCCGGCGTCGCGTTCTTCGGCCTGTTGGCAGTCACAGTCATCCTCACCTTTCCCCACGAGGTCTCACGCAATAACACACTGATTGAATCGTTCTCTTCCGCGGCTTCTTGGATCGATGCTTTCGAAGAGGCCAATGGCCGCTTGCCAAGCCCAGACGAGTACTTCTCATGGACGGCATCCCAACCACAGGCTGTCTACGGTATTCGGAGCGTACAATTACTCGCTCCTTCCAGTGCTGAGTTCTACCGGGAAGCCGTAGCCGCCTTCGGAGAGCCAAACGCTGTCAACAGCTATGCTCTGGCCATATGGACGGGCGACGAGAACGAGTACTACGCCTCGTGGGCGAACACGTCCACCGTGAACAGCTCACTGCGGTACTATGGTTCAGTTCTCTTGCTGGATGCGTTCTTCGTTGCGGCTGCCTCCGCCTGCTGGTACGTGGCACACAGATGCCGGTCAACCACGCGGATTTCGAGGGATGGCGCGGCTCAGTCCTCGGATTAGCCATCAGCGATCCATCGGGTACCAACGCGGGGACTGCGCGGTTAAGGCCAGGGAGCCATCGGGGGCGGCGGAGCCGCAGAGCGGGACCGGTCGTGTGCCATTGAATCGCCAGCCCTGTCGGGGTATCATAGGGGAGTAATTTTCAGGGTACGGTCTATGACGGCAAAGGAAAGATCCCAGGCAGCCGGTTCTCCGGAAACGTCCGCGGATGATGCGTTCTCCAGCGAGTGGTTTCTCCGCTACCTGCTGGACGCGGCGGGTCTCGGGGTCCTCGTGCTCACGGCCATCGGGATCGCCCTGTACCTCGATCGGGGGGCCTACCTGCAAGACTGGAACAAGGAGCCGGCGGCCGGGTTTCTCGTGTGCCTGTTGTTGTGCCCCATGCTGGCCGTGGTGACGCTGGCACTGGCCGTCTATGCGGGCATCCGCGTCTTCTTGCGTCCCCGCACCTGGGGGCACGCCTTCATCCGGCTCGCCTTCCTGGTCGCGCATCTGTCCGTCCTGGTCGTGTGCGCCGAGACGGTCTCGTCCACCGCCGCGGCTCTCGGCAATAGTTTCCGCCAGTCGTCGGCGCAGCTCGATCCGACGGAGGCCTGGCGCGCCGTCGACGGCCGGGACTTCTCGAACTCGCCCGCGGGCGACGGCCAGGGTGCGCCGCCGTTCGCGCCGCCGTCCGGTTTCGGCGGGCCGGGGTTGTCACTCCCCGGTGGCGGAACCGGTTCCCGCTAAGTCCGGTGGCTGGAAGGGTATCAGCGGCCGCCGTAGTAGACGAGGTCGTCGTACGTCCGCTTGTCGTCGCGTTTCTTCTGGTAGTCCTCGAGCGGGCCGTGGTACTCGCAGTGGAAGAACCGGCTGTCGCGCATCGCGGCCGGCATGAGTTCGCTCTTGCCGGCTAAAGCCGCCGCCAGGTGCAGCAGGGCCAGGGGAACCTCGTCGCCCGTCCGCGCCCATTGCCGGCCCGGCTGGGGGAACAGGCCGGTCGCCGTCTGCGTCCGGAGGAGATTGTCCGCGAGGCGGGAGGCGAGGCGCAGAAACTCCCGCTCATGCCGGGCTTGGCCGAGTTCCAGCAAGGCGTAGATACAGCGCCAATCGGTGCTGGCGGTGCCGAAGTTCAGGGCACGCTCGTTCCCTCCCGGCGTGCCCACGTCGCCCAGTGACAGGCACCGCGCCAGCCGGCGCACCATCTGCCAGTGTGCCTCATCCGAGGTCAGCCGGTAGGCCAGGGCATAGCCCCAGAGGATGAAACCGTCGGGGGCCCGCGGCGCAAAGGACGCCGGAATGTAGTACCCCTTTTTCGCCGCCTGCCACTGGAGCGGTGTGCCGTCCGTCATGAGGGTCCGGAAGACCCCGGCGTTCGGATCGAAGCTGCGGCGGGCGTAGACCTTCAGATCATCCGAGGCCCAGCGGATCATCTCCCGGCCGAGCTCCGCACCGGCGCCGCCTTGGGCGAGGAGCGCGATGGCGTTCTGCATCTGGGTCAGCGGCAGATCGTGATAACGATTGCTCTGGTGGTAGTCGGCGATGATCTTCGCTTCATTGATCGTCGGGTGCACGTGCCCGAGCGCCTGCTGGGCCCGGTCGTTTTTGCGGTAGCTGAGCTGGCCGCCCGACAGGCCGGTGCCGGGGTCGCGGGCCTGCTGCCAGCGGTAGAGGAGCCGGCGCGTCCAGGTCAGGGCGTTCGCGTCGTCGCCCAGGACGCCGAGCATCACACTGCTGTGCAGCAGCGGCGGCGTGACGTTCACAAATGAGAGATTTTCCCCCTGGGCCGGGAAGGGCACCTCCAGGTCCTGCGCGAAGGGGTGATCCCACTGCGGCCGGACGGGCTTACGCACACTGGCGTGGCGGTTGTAGTCGAGACGCGACCAGTCGAGGATGTGTCCCGCCCAGATGGTCTCCAGCAACCGCGCGGTTTCCGCGGGGCACACGCGCCACATCAGGCGATAGTAGGGCTGATGATTCTTGAGCTCGTGGATGTCCGCGTACTGGCCGACCGGGCGGTCCTGCTGGAGGTCCCAGGCGAAATGGCCGCCCCAGTAGAGCAGGCCGTTGGGCGTGGTCAGATGCCTGAGCGCGTACCGGGCCGCGTCTTCCGCCGCCTGGCGGTACTGGGGTTGCCCGGTCAGGGCGGTCAGCCCATCCAGCGTGCGCAGGAGCGGCTGCTGGCTGGCGAAGTTCGACAGCACCCAGGTCTGATCCTGCCACCGCCAGGTCGCCGGCTGGAGAGTCTGGACGTGCAGACCATCCGCGAACAGGGGCGTACGCTGGTCCCCATAGCGGTCCCGGCCCTGCTCCAGAACCGTATCCGCGAAGCGGCCGACGGCCTGCAGGTACGGCTCCTCCTCGCCCGCGTACCCGGCCCCGGGTCCGATCAGGGTCAGCCATATCACCGCCAGCGCACCCGTTGGAATCCTGCCTCTGCTCATCCTGTCCATCTCGTATCCTCATCCATCAGAAGAACGCGCTTGTCGCCGCCGTTCGGGGACTCGGGAGATAGTATACTCAATCCGGGGCCGGAAGAGGCGAGACGTCGCCGCAATTCCCGGGAGTGTCATCCCCGCGCAGGCGGGAATCGATATTCGGGCCTGGTTCAATCTGGCTCGCATCAGGGTGACACCGCGACCTTTCCAGCAGGGTGGCATCGTCAAAGCCGAAGGCCTTGGCGATGGTCTTACGCAGGCTCAATCCCACCGTCGCCAAGCTGTGCCTGGGGACCCCAAACGCGCTTCATCGCGGTTGGGACCCCTGGACGATGCCAGCCGGGCAATTCTGAGCTTCTCACACACGCTCTCAGCACACCTGTCCCTAGGGGTGGTATCTTTGGCGGGTCAGTTTGAGTGGGGCCAGCTTACTCTCATCCACGCAGGCGCGAACGAGTGCGATCAGGTCGGGAATGTTGTCGGAGGACCAGATACCCTCATGCCGACTCGCAGCACGCGCCTGGTCCAAGTGCGGCAAGGCTCCTTTCGCCGCGGGACCGACCCGGCACAGAGCCAGCAGGGTCTCATTGCGAATGATCCGGCTCTCGTGCGCCAGCAGCGCAATCAGCACCGGCAGCGCCGCTTCGACCTGATCCAAGCCGCAGAGCGCTTCCGCCGCCGTCAGACGCACATCGGGCGACGCATCCTTCAGGGCGGCGAGCAGACTCTCGGTGGCGCCGGCGGCCTGGTCTCGCAGCGCCAGCAGGCCGAGCGCGCCCCAGCGCCGGACGGCGCCATCGTCCGCCTGCAGCAACCGGCATAATTGCGGGAGCGCGGCCGGATCGCGCCGGTTGGCCAGGTTGGCGGCGGCGAGCAGCGGGCCGATCGGATTGCGCCCGCGGTCCATCCCCATTTCGAGCGGGGAGTCCTTCTCCGAACGAACGTACAGCTCATACTGCGATAACAGGCCGAGGTCGCGGTTCTCCAGCATCCAACGCTCGCCGGCGGCCCGCATCCGTTCGAGCGTCGCCTGATGCTGCGGGTCGCCGGCGAGATTGTGCATCTGGGCCGGATCGCCGACCATGTCATAGAGTTCCTCGACCGGTTTGCTGCGGCGAAAGAATGCCGCCTGCCGCGTGTCGGCGTGGAGCCGGCCGGCGGCCGCCGCCTGCCGCCATTCTTCCAGCAGGTGGGGCGCCTGCTTCCAACTGTATTGGATCGCGTCCCAACCGAGGTGGGGCATGAAGTTGCGGATGTAGTGGAACCGCTCCTCGCGGACCATCCGGCTGGTATCGAAGTCGGCGCCGTCGTGAAAGTCACGGGCGGCAAAGACGTATCGGGGCGGCGGTCCGGCCTGGGGCCCCAGGAAGACCGTGCCCTGCATCGAGCCGGGAATCCGGATGCCCGCCAGGGAAAGCACGGTCGGCGCGAAGTCGATAAAGCTCACCAACCGGTCGCTGATGCGGGGTAACGAGGATGTCAGGTGCGCCCATTTCTCGGGGAAGCGGACGAGCAGCGGCACATGCGGACCCTGATCCCACAGCCAGACTTTGCCGCCGGGGATGCCGTGACCGTTGTCGCCGAAGAAGAACACAATCGTGTCCTCCGCCAGGCCGTCGTCGGCCAGCATTCGCAGGAGAGCCCCGAATTGGCCATCCATCTGCGTGATCCGGTCGTGATATTCCGCCCAGATCTCACGGACCGCCGGCGTGTCGGGATGATACGGCGGCACGTGCACCTGCGCGGGATCGTGGACCGGCGGCGCCGGGGCCTGCGCGCCTTTGGCCTCGGCCGGTGGCCGGCCCCCGGGCGGGCGGCGGCCGTACTGACTCTGGTGGGTGCAGGCGAGATTGATCTGGCCGAAGAAGGGCTGGCCGGCCCTACGGTGACGCCACTCGATTTCTTTCGAGCCGACCTTGTCCCACGGCTGATCTTTCGGCTCGAAGTTGTAGTCGAGCTTCGCGCTGCCGCCGCGGCTCCCGTTGAACGTGTAGTAGCCCGCGGCCCGCAGTAGCGCCGGGAAACACGGCGCCAACCCGGGGTTCACCCACATCTTGCCGCGATGCTGAAACGTGCCGAGCCGCGTGGGGTAAACGCCGGTGACCAGCGCCGAGCGGCTGGGCGAGCAGCACGGATGAATCGAAAAGCAGTTGCGAAAGCGCACGCCCTGCGTGGCGAACTGGTCGAGCTGGGGCGTCACGGCGTCCGGGTCGCCGCAGCAGCCCAGGTTCGGACCAAGGTCCTCGGCCGTGATCCAGAGGATGTTCGGCCGCTCCGGCGCCACGGCCGCGCCCGCGGCGAGCGTCACCCACGGCGTCAAGCACAGGAAGGCAAGGCGAAAGAACGTCAGTCGGGTCATGGGGACCTCTCTCCCAATGTCACTTCGTCGTTCACAGGACGGTTTCGTAGCATCCAACCTGTACCTCGCCTGCCACGCTATGTCAACGGGCTGCCATTCCCTCCCGCGCCGTCCGGTCAAGCCCCAGATCTCCGAGGAGAAACCAGAAATCTCGGCTTGGTTCAGAACCGGGTAACGACAATCCGGGCGGGTGGCAGCGGCAAGGCCGAAGGCTCTGCGCAGGCCTTGCCGCTGGCGAATGGGCAGAACCATCGGGCTCTCGGGGGCGCACCTACACAGGCTCTCGGGCTCGCACCTACACATTTCACATCTCGGTGTTCCGGACCATCCGGAGGCCACGCATACCGAGAGCTCCTGCGGAGGTGCCGAGTCGGGTGTCGTGAACGGTACGAGGCGGGAGGCCGCACTGTGAAATGTGTAGGTGTGATAAGCATATAGGGTTCCTTCCCTGAGGTCGCTACACTGGGACATCGAAAGCTGCCCTGCGCGGGGCAGCGCCCGGCTGGCGCGGGGCAGCGCCCGGCTGGCGGACGCTCGAAGAAAGGAGCCCGATGATGCGTAAGAACTTGTACTGTGGCGTCGATCTGCACTCGAACAATGCGATGTATGTTATCACGGACGAGCAGGATAAGCAACTGCTGCGGACGCGTTTGCCGAACGAGTTGCCGGTGGTGCTCCAGACGCTGGCGCCGTTCCGCCCGCGGCTGAAGGTGGTGGCCGTGGAATCGACTTACAATTGGTACTGGCTGGTCGACGGCTTACAGGAAAAGAAATATCCGGTCGTGCTGGCCCACCCCTCGGAGATGGACCAGTACGACGGAATCAAGGAGGCGGACGATCTGACGGACGCGGCGTTTCTGGCCCGCCTGGCGCGGCTGAATATTCTGCCGAGGGGGTATATCTATCCGAAGGAGGACCGGCCCGTGCGGGATCTGTTGCGGCGGCGGACGCTGGTCGTGCAACACCGCACCGGCATCATGTTGAGCCTGCAGAATATGGCCCAGCGTCAGACCGGCCAGAAGATCGGCTGGCGCACCCTGCGGAAGCTCAGCCCCGAAGAACGCGCGGCGTTGCTCGGAGCGCATGACTGCCTGGCCTTCGTGACCGCCGAGCAGATCGAGTTGATTGAGCTGCTCACGAAGAAGATTCGGCGGTTCGAGAAGAAGGTGCTGGAGCACGCCCAACTCCGCCCGGACTATACCCATCTGCTCACGATGCCGGGCGTAGGGATCATTCTGGCCTTGACGATCATGTTGGAGACGGGGGATCTGGGGCGGTTCCCCACGGTCGGAGATTTCACGTCCTACTGCCGCTGCGTGCGGGCCCGCCACCTGTCGAACGGCAAGAAGAAGGCCCACAACAACGGCAAGAATGGCAACCCGTATCTGGCGTGGGCCTTCGTGGAGGCGGTGCACCACGCGATCCGAGTATGCCCCCAGGCACAGAGCTTCTACGACCGCAAGAAGGCGCAACGCAACGGGGCGTTGGCGACCAAGGCCCTGGCCGCCAAGTGGAGTAAGGCGGCCTACTATATAATGAAACGACAGGAGGACTTCGATCTGACGCGGGTCTTCGGATGAGTTGTTCGAGGGGGCGGTCGATCCAGGCTTCGGGGTTGGCTCGGACCAACAGACTTGATTGGACGGCCGCCGCCTCGCTTTCTGACAGGACGAAACGCTCGTGATCTATCGTACTCTCTTTCGCCCGCGTCCGGAGTCAGGAAGGTTTGACGGCCTGGCCCGGCCAGGTCAGTCACAGGCGTGTCCGGCCCGTCCTCGGGGATGGGCCTACGATTGAACCGGGTGCGGTACTGACGTTGTTCTGGTCCCGACGAGTCGGGATGGGGCCCGGTCCGGCGGCCGCCGGTCGCCGAGGCCGTGGTCTAGAACCGGATGGATGACTGCACGAAAGAGCTGCCGGCCGACGGCGGGCAGACTCGACGAATGAACTCCAAGAGAACGCGCAGGTGCGAAGCAGAACGATGGCATCAGGACGTTTCGGTACGTTCGTGTCACGCGGCAAAACCGCAGACCGCCGACGCAAACCGATAGGCCGCAGGCGTATCTCGTGCGGTGAAATATTTCGGTCCGGAGAAGGTATTTTTATTGTTGACAGGAACCCTATATGGATGACCCCATGATCCTGATATTGAGCTGGCCGATGCCGGAGCCCTTCTGAGGCCCGTCGGCATACGCGATAGAGAGAATTGGTTTGTGGCCGGTCCCTCGCGTAACGGGATTGTGAATGCAGACCCTATTCGAGAAATATCGCCCCAGGTCGTTCGATGATGTCCTCGGCCAGGATGCAGCGATTCATAGTGTGAAACTGCTATTGAGTCGTTGCTGGGGCGGTCGTGCTTGGTGGATCTCCGGTGCCAGCGGTACAGGCAAGAC
>JALORE010000143.1 GCA_025459125.1 Planctomycetota bacterium
GGCTCGGAATACGGGCACCTGTTGACAGACATCAAAGACCGTGTCCGCACCGCGCAGTATGAGGCACTTCGCGCCGTCAACAGGGAGCTCGTGGCCCTTCTGCAGGTGGAGTTCCCGGGCCTCCTCGATTTCTCCGCCCAGAATCTCTGGTATATGCGCCAATTCTATCTGGAATACCACGGACAAGAAAGACTCCAACCACTGGTTGGAGAAATCAGTTGGGCCAAGCATCTGGTGGTGATGGCCAAGTGCAAGGATACCCTGGAACGCGAGTTCTACATCCGCATGACCCGCAAATTCGGCTGGTCCAAGAACGTTCTGATCCACCAGATCGAGAACCAGTCCTACGAGAAGACCCTGCTGGGCCAGACCAGTTTCGACAAGGCGATCGCGCCCGCGCAGCGCACGCAGGCCAAGCTGGCGGTCAAAGATGAATACACGTTCGATTTTCTGGAGTTGAGCGAAGAACACGCGGAACGGGAGTTGGAACGGGCCCTGGTCGCGCGCATCGAAGCCTTCCTGCGGGCCATGGGCGGCCTGTTCGCCTTCGTCGGCAGCCAATACCGCCTGGAGGTGGACGACAAGGAGTACATCATCGACCTGTTGCTCTTTCACCGTCGACTCAAATGCCTGGTGGCCGTCGAACTGAAGGTCGGGGAGTTCGAGCCGGAGTTCGTGGGCAAGATGCAGTTCTATCTGGCCGCACTCGACGATCGCGCCCGCGAGGAGGGCGAGAATCCCTCCATCGGCATCATCCTCTGCAAGCAGAAGCGACGGACCATCGTCGAATATGCCCTTCGTGACGCTCACCGGCCCATCGGGGTGGCAACCTATCGTATCGTCCGACGCCTCCCACCGGCGTACCACTCCTTGTTCCGTGTTCCCGCGGAACAGTATAAGGGCACTTCGGCGTTGGACACTGTACTCCATATGACGGCCTATGTGGGTATCATGTGTGCAGACGGGCAAGTTCCGTTGTATATCCGGGTGTTCTCTTCCGCCCTTTGGCCGTAAGCCCAGCGAAGATCAGCATCGCGGGTGTGGTGAGGGTCCACAGAAGAAGTGCCGGATATCGTGCCGATGCTTTTGGAGGCAACGATGATATGTCTCAGTCGAACCGCAAACGCCTGGAAACCATCGCGATCATTGTGGGATACGCAATGAGCCGCCTTGATGACCGCTATCTGCGGTCGCAAGAGGTTCGAACATGGAGGGCTGCGTTCGACCGTGCCGCGAAAGCGCTCGGAGTACGACCTGCAAGTCTGAAGAACCTACGTGACGAATTCGATCCCTTCCACGACAATTCCCGAAGAGGGTGGTGGCGTCGACCGCTTCGGCCCAACCGGCAGCGTGTCATGGGAGACCTCTCCGAGGTTAGCGACGATGCACTACTGGAGTGTGTCAGCCGCATCTTCGCGAGAGACGAGACCGCAACAGAAGAGTTGCTCGATTCGTTGGTTGAAGTCCGCGCTCCAGCGCACAATGTAGCCGAACGATTGTTGACGGGACGGCGAGCGGAGAACCTGTTTCTGGAGAACTGCGAATTGTGGACTGGAATTCGGCGCACCGACGTGCTTGACCGGCGCGACTCGGCCCTCGGTTTCGATTTCGCGGTTGCTGGGTTGCCCGAACGAGCGATTGAAGTCAAGGGCCTCAAAGGGCGTTCTGGCGCAATTCAGTTCACAGATCGTGAATGGTCCGAAGCAAAAGTCCGCGGCCCAGACTACTGGAAGCCACGGTTCACGACTACTTAAAGCATATTCGGAGCGTGTTGAAAGAGTTGCTCCGTGAAGGTGATTTGGTGCTTGACCCGTTCGCAGGCAGTGGCACAACGTGCCGAATCGCCAAGGAGATGGGCAGGCGGTTCATTGGGATCGAATTGAATCCCGATTATGCCGAAATGGCTGCCAAGGCTACTGACGCGAAGGTAATACCTGGGGATGCCATCCCCAGTCCCCGACCGAGATAGTCACGTAAAATTCTACGGCGCAAGAAGTTGTGGTCTCTCGCTGAGATGCAGGGATCGCCAAGACAAGAAGGGAATCTGGGCAAGGGTATTTGGTTTTCCGAATGCTGCTTTCCTCTGTGGTGAGAAGATGCGGTAGCCGGTAGTCAGTAGTCGGTAGCCGGCTGAAGGCCTGTTGTCGGTTCCCAGTTCCCAGGCCGCCCCCTACGGCCTGCTGTCCCCTATCTTCCGTCCTCTGCCGTGCGTCCCCGGTCCACCGGACACGGTCCGCCAAGACCGCCCAGGTGTTTGAAGATCGTCAATGTAAAACGTTGACGATCTTGACGATCTTCGCGTTTTTGGCGTGATTTCGGGGTTCTTGCGGGGGAAAGATCGTCAACTGTGGAACTTGGCGATCTTCTCCGGCGGCCGCCGCAACCGCCCCGCTCCCCCGCCTTTCGACCGGCTTGGCCATCCTACATCAGGTCTTCTTCGCGTTCTTGGCGGTCTTGGCGCGAGAACAGGATTTGGGTGGTGGCCGAAGGCCGGGCTGGGTCATTGGTGCTATTCGGGGTTGAGCCACCGCATGGGCTGAAGCCAATCCTACAGGCTCAGAGCGCCATATCTCAAAAGTTGGCGGCCTGGCGCTCTGACGGTGCGGCCGCGGAGCCGCATGGGCTGAAGCCCATCCTACAGGCTTGGCGACGTTCGGCGTTTTTGGGTCAAGAACGCGGGTGGCGGTGCCGTGGCGCTCTCGTTGTAGGGTGAGCGTCCCCGCTCGCCTGTAGGGCGTCGTGCTCCCGACGCACGACCTACGAAGATCGGCCGCAGGCCCGTGTCAGGCGTGTACGGCGGTGGCGTGGGCGGCGGTCTGGCAGAGGTTCTCCCACATCAGCCCGGTCGTGTCGGACAGGCCCAGATTTTGCAGGACAATGGAGATGTTGGTGGCCGGATCGAGGTTTCGCGCACTGCTCGCTACGGCGTTCTCCGCCTCGAGCTGATGCTGTAAGTTGATCAGGGAGGAGGCGAACTTGATGCGGTTGCAGTACAGCAGCGCGGTCTTGTAGTAGAGCTCGAGCGTGGCCGGATCGTAGTCATAGGGCGGCTTGATCAGTTCGAGGGCCTCGTCCTTGTGCCCCATCTCGAACAGACAGACGGCCAGCTTGGTGGTGGCTCGGGCGAACGTCGGGTTGATCTCCAGGGCCGCCTTGAAGCAGTCGGTGGCCTGCTGAAGCCGGTTGGCATTCATGTGCAGAATGCCCAGGCGGTAGTGCAGGTCAGGATTGTTCGGGAACTGGGCCAGGTGATTCTCGTGGGCGACCAGGACCCTCTGTTCAAAGCTCCGGCCATCCGGGGAGACGGGCAGCAGGTTGGCTTCGAGGGCGGCCTTCAGGATGAGCTTGGCGGTCTCGGCGAACAGGAACGAGCTGTTCGGCTGGATGGCCGCCGCCAGCGACAGGGTGTTCAGCGCCTGCTCGCCCTGGCCGGCCATTTTCTGCGAGGCGGCCAGGCCGGTGTAGGCCTCGACAATCTTGTCGTTGATCTCAATGGCCCGGTTGAACTGCTGGGCGGCGAGCTGGTCGGCGTGCATTTTGAGAAGGCCCGTGCCCAGCTTGATCGTGGCTTCGAGGAAGTCCGGACAGATCCGCAGGGCCTGCTGGTACAGCGAAATGGCATCGCTGATGCTGCCCATCATGGCCAGGACGTCGGCCCGCTTGGCCAGCAGGTCCGCGCGGTCGGGCTCATCCATCAGGAGCACGTCGATCTGATCGAGCGCCTCCTGGAGCTGCCCGGAACAGATCAGCTCCTCGATGGCCTCATCGTGCGCCATGAAGTTGTCGGGATGGATCAGGATCGCGGTGTTGAACGTCTCGACCGCCTCGGTGTAGCGGCCGGCGGCGAGGTACAGATAGCCGAGTGTCACGAGGGTCGAGATATCATCGGGATACTGCGCCTTCATCGGCTCATACTGGGCGATGGTGTCCTCCAGACGGCCGTCTTTGAAGTAGATCGCGCCGAGCCGTTGGGCGGGCAATTGCAGGCCGCTGTTGAACTTGATGCAGTCCTGGTAGAACTCGACCGCCTGAGCCTGGTGGCCCAGGCGTTCCAGGCAATGGCCCAGGAGGTAGAGCGCCAGGGTATTGCTCGGGTGGCGCAGGTAGATGGAGTTCAGCTCTTCCATGGCCTCCTTGAGGTTGCCGTCCTGCAGGCACAGGGCGGTCGCGGCCATGCGTCCATAACAGCAGGATGGATCGGCGAAGAGGTAGGACCGGACCTGCTCGCGGGCTTCCAGGAACTTGCCGCAGCCCATCAGGCCGATGATGTGATCCAAGTGAGGGTTGTCGGGCCGCTCGGCCTCGGCTTCGGCTTCGCGCCGCTCGCTAAGCCAGTGCCAAATCAGTCCGGGCGTCTCGATCGTGATCGCCCTGCCAAGAATCTCGAGCAAGCCAGCCATCCCTCACTCCTCATATCCGGTCGCACAGGATCAGGACCTGAGGAATACGAGTCGAACCCACGGCAGGTCCTGTGACCAGGGTACTGTTCACATATCGTCCAATTGGGCCGGGGTGTTAACTTCGGGCGGCACGCGGGACCGGCCCACGGCGCATTTGGACCGGATGAGATGGCGATTGTGTGTGCTGTAGGGCCTGGTGGGCCTTTGCGTGGGTGACGATCAAAGGGCCATGGCAAAGGAGGGTTGGGCCTGCGTGGCAGGACCACCTCGGTTTCACAATTCCCTGGTCTGGCCGAGGCACGCTTATCGGTCACGATGGGCCGGCGCGGGCGTGTTTCTCGATCTCCCCCAGGTAGGCCAGGGTCCGCTGCAGGCGGTCCGTCAGGTGTTTGAGTTTGAGCATCGTGCGGATGCGGGTCAGCAGCTCGAGCTTGTTGATCGGCTTGCTGACGAAATCGTCCGTGCCGGAGTCGATCCCGCGCTCGATGTCCCCAAACTCGTTCAGAGCTGTCACCATGATGACCGGGATGTCGCTGGTCTGAGGGTCGTCCTTGAGTCGGCGGCAGACCTCGAAGCCGCTCATCTTGGGCATCATCACGTCGAGTAGAATCAGGTCGGGCTTCTGCCGCGTCACCATGCCGAGCGCCTCGATCCCGTCCCGGGCCGCCACGGTCTGGCACTCGATATCCTCCAGGTAGGCTTGCACCAGCTCGAGATTCTGCTGATCGTCGTCCACCACGAGAATGGTAGGCAGCCGGCTCGTATCGTCCTTATGCTGATCCATCGGCATCGTTCTCCAGGAAAAGACGGACCTCGGGTCGCAGGTAGATGGTCTCGATATCCACGAGTTTCCGCACGGCATCGGCGCACAGGGCCGCCACTTCGGCGCTGGACGCCTGGGTATCGACGAAGAACAGGGTCTCACCCTTCATGCAGGCCAGCCCCCCACCCCGGCCGCCGAGCGGCTCGCTGCGAATCTTCACCTGGCGGGCCTCCAGGAGGGCCAGCAACTCCTCGACCATTCTCTGCTCGTTCATGCGGACGTTCCAGTCGGGCCGGATCGGCCCTGGGGCCACCCGGTGGGGAGAACCGTTTCGCGGCGATAAACTCTTGAAGAACAGCGATTTCTGGCGATAATACTGCGGTACGGATACTCGACGCTGGATTGTAGTAAAGGAGTGGGCCGTTGGCAAGCATCATCGAAAAACGTCAGTCGCTGCATCAGTGTCTCGCCCGCAAGGAGGAAGAGAACCAAGTGCTCAGGTCCCAGAATACGCAGCTCCAGGCCCTCGCCAACCTCGGCTCGGCCACGTGCATGATCGCCCATGAGATCAACAACCTGCTGACGCCCCTGGCCAATTACGCGGCTCTGGCGGTACAGAATCCCGACGACAAGAAGCTGGCGGAGAAGGCCCTCGACAAGACCGTGCGGAACTGTCTGCGCGCCTCCAAGATCATGCAGAGCATGTTGGCCTTGGCCAACGGCCAGCGTCAGGAGCGCGAGAATGCCCGCGTGAAGGCCCTCGTCGAGGAAGTGTTCACCTGCCTGTGCCGGGATTTCGGCAAAGACGGCATTCGCGTGGAGATCCAAATCGACGACGGGCTGCAGATCAGTTGCATCCCCGTGCAGATTCAGCAGGTACTGATGAACCTGGTGCTGAACGCCCGCGACGCCATGCTGCCGGGCGGGGGCCTCCTGCGGGTATCGGCCGCGGCGGACACGGACCACATCGACATTGCCGTCCGCGATTCCGGCCACGGCATCACGCCGGAGAACCTGAAGAACATCTTCCGGCCTTTCTTCACGACGAAAACGGGGAAGGACCGCCCGGCCGACTCCGCCTCCGGCTCGGGTGTGGGTCTGGCGTTCTGCCGGCGGGTCGTCGGTGCCCACGGTGGTGAGATCACCGTCCAGTCACAACCGGACCAGGGCAGTACGTTCACGGTCCGGCTGCCGCGGGGACGCCCGCGCGACGATGCATGATCGCGCAGATCTTCCAGTCCGTCGGTCCGATCCTGGTCATGTTGCTCCTGCTGGCGTTTTCGGCATTCTTCGCCGGGTCCGAAACCGCCCTCTTCAGCCTCTCCACGCGGCACATCCAGCAGTGGCAGGCCTCCGGCCGCTGGCGGCAGAAGACGGCCGCGTACCTGCGGTACCGCCCGGAGTATGTTCTCAATTGCCTGCTGTTCGGCAACATGATCGTGAACGTGCTGTTCTACGCGGTTTCCAGCGTGCTGGTGCAGCGTATGGGCCGGACCTGGGGGTTCGGAGCCGCCACCGCCGTGGCTTTCGCCACCTTCCTGCTGCTGGTGCTCTTCGGGGAAATCCTGCCGAAATCCGTGGCCTACTCCCACGCACGTGCCCTGGCCACTGCCGCAGCCTTTCCCATCTTCATTGTCGTCACGATCTTCGGCCCGATCACGGCCGTTTTTCGGGTTCTTTTCCTGGAGCCGGTCCTGCGCGTGCTCCTCGGGCACGCCCGTTCCCCCCAGACCATCACGCTGGCGGAATTCCGGTCCCTGGTGAACCTCAGCCGTCGGCGCGGCCTGATCACCGAGAGTGAGAACCGGCTGCTGGGCGAAGTGGTGGACCTGGGCCAACTCAAAGTCCGCCATGTCATGCGGCCGCGCGTGGATCTGGTCTCCTGCAAAGTCTCCGACCCTCCCGCCACGGTTCGCGCACAGATGTGCGAGCACCGACTGACCAAAATCCCCGTGTACGCCGGGAAACTGGACAATATCATCGGCTTGGTGCACTTGCGTCGGTTGCTTCTGGAGCCCGGCGCCAGGATGGAAAAGCTCGTAGAACCGGTGACATTCGTGCCCGAGCAGAAGACCGTCGAGTCGTTACTGGAGTTCTTCCGCAAGAGCGGCACCGACCTGGCCATCGTGGTGGATGAGTACGGCGGGATTGCCGGCTCCGTGCAACTGGAGGACATCGCCGAAGAGCTCTTTGGCCGCCTGGAGCCTCCTGCCGAGGTCGAGCCCATCAAGCAGCTTGGCCCGTTCCAGTACCGCTTGGCAGGCCACCTGGCCCTGCACGACTGGGCTGAGGTTTTGGGAATCGACCTGGAAGAGACGCGGTCTTCCACCCTCGCCGGGCTGGTGACCAATCTATTGGGGAAGATGCCGCAGGAGGGCGACGTGGCCTGCCTGGGGAATCTGAAGTTCACCGTCGAGCGCGTCCGCAAGCGTCGTATCGAGACAGTCATCCTTTCCGTGGAGCCGCTGCCAAGCCATGGACCATAGCGTGCTTCCAGTCCTCCTGGCGCTGGCGATGATCATGCTGGCCGGCCTGTTCGAAGGCGCCGAGACGGGCGTATACCGGCTCAGCCGCCTGCGGCTGCGCTTGGGCGCCGAGCAGGGTCGATGGTCCGCGCTGCTGCTCGCCCGGGCCATGCGGGACAGTATGGGCCTCTTGCTGGCGCTGTTGATCGGCACGAACCTGGCTCATTACCTCGCGACCAGCCTGATCACCGGCCTGTTCCTCGACGTGGTCTCCGAGCGCGCGGCGGAGTTCTATACGACGCTCGTCCTGGCTCCCCTGCTCTTTGTGTTTTCGCAGTTGATTCCCAAGAATGTCTTCCTGCATCGGGCGGACCTGCTCACCTCCTTCCTGGCCCCCCTGCTTTACGTCAGCTACCGGGTCTTCACCTGGTCCCAGGTGGTGCCCTTGCTGAAGCTGGTGACGAACGTCTTCGCCCGGCTGATTGGCTCGGGTGTCCCGGCCAAGGCGATGACCGCCCCCGGCCCGCGCCATCACGTCCGGGCCATCCTGCGCGACACGCAGGAAGAGGGTCTCCTCAGCGGCGTCCAGGCGGAGATGATCGATCGCATCGCCAATATTCCCGGGGTGCGGTTGAGTACGGTGATGGTCCCGTTGGGGCAGGTCCGCACCGTCGAGATCGGCGCCGACCGCGCCGCCCTGCTTCGCGAATTGGCGGGCCACACCTCTACCCGGCTGCCGGTGTGGCGGAACGATCCCTCCGAGATCGTCGGTTTCGTCAACGTCTACGACGTCCTGTGCTCAGGCGAGGAATTCGACGGCCTGGAGAAATTCCTGTTGCCGATTCGTAGCCTGGATGCCGATACGTCTATGACGGATGCCATCAACATCATGCGGCGGGACCACCTGGGCATCGTCCTGGTGACGCGCCGGCGCGGCCGGCGTGACGTGCCGCTGGGAATTGCCACGATGAAGGACCTGGTTGAGGAGCTTTTGGGTGAGCTATCAGAGTGGTAGACGCCACGGGAAAATGCCGGTCAGAACGACAGACGGGGTGAAGTCTTCCGCGGAGGGTCCCGAGTCGCCCCAAGGCTCGCCTGCTTCTGCTTTTCCATCTTCGTACCTCGGGTGGCTGTTGATGGCCGCCACACTGTTCGTGCTGACGGCTGTGCTGTTGGCCAACAGCATGATGAAGGATATCGGCCGTGATGAGCAGATGTACTGCACGGCCGGTGTCCTGCTCGCGCGGGGCCAAATGATCTACCGGGATTTCTCCTATCCCTCACAACTGCCCTACCACCCACTATTGTTGGCGACCCTCTACCGCAGCTTCGGCACGACACATTACCTCTTGCTCGGGCGGCTCGTCTCCGTGGTCTGCGATGTGCTTGTGATGTTCCTCATCCTTCTGATATACCGATCCGTGTTCGGCCCGCACCGCCGTGCCGGCCTGCTGCTCGGCCTGGCAGCGGCCACGCTGTTTGTCTTCAATCCGCTCGTGGATTACGCCGCCGGGTACGCCTGGAATCATGACGTCGTGATTCTGTGCGTCGTGGCCTCGCTGGGGCTGTTCGTGACCACGGATTTCCAAAAGAAATCCCGTTTCGGGCGGGTTGGCCTGGTGGGAGCCCTGCTGACCTTCGCAGCCTTCATGCGCATCACCACCGCTCTGGTCGAGCTGTTATTCCTGGCGATGGTGCTTTATGTTGCGGGGGGGACCCTCCGAAATCGGCTGCGCACCGCCCTGCCCTTCTGCGGCGCGGCGCTGGTCATAGCGTTCTGGCCCCTCTGGGTTATCGCCCGGGCGCCGCAGGCGTTCCGGCTGAATCTGGTCCACATCCCCACCCTCTACGGCCGCTGGCTGCACGAGAAAGGGATCATCTTCGACAAGCTGGCGCTGACGGCGGCTTCGTTCCTGGAGCCGGGGTATCTGATCCTGTTGCTCCTGGCCGGCTCTCTGGCCTGGATGGCGTGGCGCAACAGGTCGAACCTGGCGCTGGGTGAGAGACGAAAAGCGGTCCTGACCACCCTGCTGCCACTGGCTTTCCTGGGAATTGCCTACATCCCCCCGACCATGTGGCAACAGTACCTGGCAATGCCCGTGCCGTTCCTGGCCATCGTCCTGGCCTATCCGTTGGTGGCCTTGCGCCGGCAGGGCGACACGCCGAGGGGCAGAAGCCTGTACGGGATCACCTGCTGGCTTATCGGGGGCGGAGCGATCGCGGCGGTCCTGGTGTATTCCGTCGCGCTGGAACGTTGCCTTTTGCTCGCGGCGCCGGAGAGATGGACACCGATGGAGTCTCACAGGCTGTCGGTGAAAATCGCCGCGACGGTCGGCGAGCCCAGGCTCGCACTGACGCTGGGACCACTCCATGCCCTGGAGGGCGGCTGCGACATCTATACGGAGCTCGCCTGCGGGTCCATCGTCTATCGCGTGGCCGACCGGTTGTCACCCCGCGAGCGGCAGCTCACTCACACCGTGGGCCCCGAGACACTGACGGAATTGGTGTCCCGTCGCCCTCCCTCCATGATGATTGCCGGGGTGGAGCCATCCTACTTTGCGTTCCTGGAGGACCCGCTGCGCAAGCTGGTCCCCCCGGATTGGCGGCGCGAGACGTACGACAGCGGTCTCCAAGTGTACCGTCGACCTTGAAGGGGTGGCAGTCGCAAAACCGAAGGCCTTGGGAACGTAAACCGTCGGCAATCCCGCCTGGCTCACTCGCTCTCGGCATACTCGTCAATGATCGCCTCGGCCACGTCATTGATCGCATCGCGGCTCAGGCCCTTGGGACCGTTGGAGAGAATCGAGAAGATGTACGGCCCCTTGTCCGTGAGACAGACGCCCGACAGGGCCCGCACGCCGCTGATGTAGCCCGTCTTGGCGTGGACGCGGCCGCGATACTGGGGCTCGCTGAAGTGCTTGTCGATCGTGCCGTCTTCGCCGCCGACGGCCAGGGAGCCCTGGAACAGTTCCCAATGCGGGCCGCGGTAGAGATGGCGCAGGAGCCGGGCGATTCCATGGGCCGTCAGGCGGTTCTGGCGGCTCAGGCCGCTGCCATCGTCGATCACGAATTCCTCCGCGGGGATACCCAGCTCGACCAGGTACTTGCCGATCCGCTCGCGTCCGCCCGCCCAGCTACCGTTCTTGTGGTCGGGACGGCTGTACGCGTCGATGGTCTTGCACAGTGCTTCCGGGACCAGGCCGAGACTATCGGTGTTGGCGCGGCGCAGGCAATCGGCCAAGGGCGTGGTAAATTCGAGGAGCGGCGTGAAGCCGGCGTCGACGGTGACGGCCTTCTCCATGAGCCGGCCCCGCGGCGTGATGCCGGCCTGGACGAGGTTCTCCGCCAAGCAATAACCGAAGAACGCCGCCGGCTGCTCGATGGCGACCCGGAACGGGCCTTCCCGATTGCGGCATTTGCCAAAGACGATGATCTTGTTCGGCTGCACGGTCCGGTTGGCGCCGATGGCACTGTTGTCGTCCGTGACCGGCTCGACTTCGTTGACGATCTGCACAAACGTGGTCCGCGGCTCGACACTGACGGCCACGCTGTCGCCCAGATTGCTCGCCGACACCTCGATACAATTGGTGTTGAAGTTCAGGCCGCAGGTCTCGCAGGCATACCACTTGTTGTAATCCTTGGCCGGCCAGCTCGGATGGACCCGCTCATTGTCGAAGACGGTGGTATCGACGATGATATCGTTGACCTCCGTGAGGTTGTGTTTGCGGAGGGCCTGGACGATCTCCTGAAAGATCCAGCCGCTCGACCGGTTATACCGATCATCCGTGCTCGGATCGCCGAGGAGCGGGTCCCCGCTGCCGATCACGACGAGCGCGCCGGCCTGCAGGCCGACCCGCGTCGTGTACACGAAATCGACCCCCAAGTAACGCAAGGCCGCCGCCGTCGTCACGAGCTTCATGTTGGAGGCGGGCATCATCGGCTTGCGCGCATTGTGGCTGAACACGACGGTTCCGGAACCTGGTTCCACCACGTGAATGGAATACTCGTTGGCCTCCTGTCCTGTGACAATCTTGTTGATCCGCGGCGCCAACCCGGCGTCGCTGATTCCGCCAAGCCATACGCTGAGCAGAACGACCGTTGTTATCCGTCTGGCAGAGATACTCATCCTGAATCTACCTCGTGACACCCTCAGAACCGGTTGAACCAGCGTTCGCGCCCCGTCAGGATTTTCCCACGTCCCTTGCCGGTGCTCAGGGCAGTGCCGCTTTGATCTGGGCAATCGTCACGCCGAGAACCCTCTTGGCGAGAGGGTCCAGCTGCGTTTCGCTGCCGGTGAAGTGATAGGTGCGGTGTGTATGGACGATGTTCTCTCCCGGGGCCAGCGCTGCCGCCGGGGAAGATGTTTCCAGTTCGTAGAACGGGCCGAGCGGCTTGGCGCCGGGCGTGGGCGGCCCGTCGTTGTACGAGTTGACGACGTCGCCGCGGTACGGCTGGTCCTGTTTCTCCCACATCGAGTTCACGTAGTCCTCGACGCCCTCGGGTTTGCTGTACTGCACGATCGTCAGGACGCCGTGCATGGCATCGTAGCTGCCGAGCACGGGCTTGGCGCGTTTGGGCGACAGGCCGATCTTGCTGCGATACTGGCCGTCGCCGCTGAAGAACAGGACGCCCTCCCGGACCACCAGGCGTTCGGCCGGGACCTTTCCGAAATAGGAATCGTTGGCCACCGGGCCGAGCTGGTCGTCCGGACCGGCGACAAACGGGACCACGATCGTGATCTCCGGCGACGGATTGAACATGCCGAGAATCCAGATCGACAGCAGGCCGGTCTCTTTCTGCCAGGGGTCCTTGCCGGTATTGATGATCTTGTTCTCGGATTCGTAGGCCACCATCTTGACGTCGCGGCCGGCAGTCGTGCCCAACTGGCTCAGCGCCGCATCCCGGTCGAGGACCCGGACTTCCCGCTCCGCGCGCAGGTCGAGCACGGTGCCGGAGTAGTTCCTCATCCGCATGGTCTTGCGCAGCAGGGCCGATTGCCGGGACTTGGAGACCAGCTCCCAGGGCTCGGTATCGATCGCCGCCGGCGTATACCAGTGTTCGAGGTCGAACGGAACGCCCCGATCGAAAAAGATGGAGAATTGCCCGCCCTCGGGTCCCAGCCAGAAGCGGTCCTCGCCGCCGAAGGCGTTCATGTGCTCGACGGGCGTTCGCGCCGCAATGAGCTCGCGATTGATCCAGCCGAAGCTGTAGCCGGTCGGGCCCGCCGCGGAACTGGTCATGACCCGGCCCTGCATCTTCGGCACCACGGCGACCTGCCCCTGCCCGGACCGGTCCGTCAGAACGATCACGTCCGTGTGTTTCCGCAGGAACATCAGATCGTCCCGGAAGGTCTGTTTGGGTGCCTGCGCGCCGGCGGCTATCCCCGCGGCGAGCACCATCGCGATCCACCCCAGTGCCACGGTCCTCGAATCCATCCTCAGTCTCCTTGTCGTCGTCGGTCCACCATCAACCACCGTTCGCCCCCGACCCTCGGAACACCTCGAGTCAACATATCGTATCCCGTGTCCCTTGGCAAGGGCTTCGCCCGCGATTCGCACGGCCGGCCTCTCCACCGAGCCCTTCGTTTTGCTCGCCATGGCGCGCAGGGCGCTTGCCGTTCCTGTCGCGCCTCCCTTGTTGGTGAGTTTCCGCTTGATTCCGACCGGGTGATAGCTTATGTTCCATGGTTTATCCGGGTTCCCGAACGCGATACCAGGCTTTTGAGGTCCCGTTCGGGATCGAATACGTTCGACGAAGCCCCGGGTGGACTGTGTCGCATGGGAAGGTGGCCTTGTGAGTGAGAAGCGTGTACGAGTTGGGTTGGTCGGGTTCGGCACCGTCGGGACCGGCGTGGCCAAGCTGATCTGTGAGGAAGGTGACGCCATTGCCGCGAAGATGGGCGTACGGCTGGAACTGGCCTGCGTGGTGGATGTGGACACGCAGAAGCCGCGGCCCGTGCCACTGCCGGAGGGAATCCTGACCAGCGACCTCAACCGGCTCGTGGACGATCGCAGCATCGACGTGGGAATCGAGCTGGTCGGTGGGACCGGCATCGCCCGGGAGATCCAGCTCCGGATGCTCCGCGCGGGCAAGGACGTGGTGACCGCCAATAAGGCTCTCCTGGCGGTGCATGGCGGCGAGTTGTTCCGCGTGGCGCGCGAGAACGGCCGCTGTATTGCGTTCGAAGCCAGTTGTGCCGGCGGGATTCCGATCATCTCCGCCTTGCGCGCGGGACTGGCGGCCAACCGCATCACCGCTATGTACGGCATCGTCAACGGCACCTGCAACTACATCCTCTCCAGCATGAGCTCCAAGGACGAAGCGTTCGCCTCGGCCCTGGCCAAGGCCCAGAAGCGGGGTTTTGCCGAGGCCGACCCGACCCTGGACATCTCCGGGGGCGACAGTGCGCACAAGCTGGCGATCCTGGCGTCCATCGCCTTCGGTTACGAGATCGCGCTGGAGGACGTCTACGTCCAGGGGCTCGACGGCATCGCGCGGGATGATATTCGTTACGGCCGGGAGATGGGATACCGCCTCAAGCTGCTGGCCATCGCGCAGAGAAATCCGGAAGGCCGCATCTCGCTGCGGGTACACCCATCTTTCATCGCGGCGGATTCTTCCCTGGCCCGCGTGGACGGTTCGTTCAACGCGATCAGCGTCTTCGGCAACGCCGTGGGCGAGATCTTCTACTATGGGCGCGGGGCCGGCATGATGCCGACCGCCAGCGCCGTGGTGGCCGACCTGATCGAGGTGGCCCTTGGCAACTCGCGGACCACCTTTGCGCATCTGCAACTCAGGCCGCGGGAGGAAGCCGGGCCGCTGATTGAGCAGATCGACGATTCCGTCAGCCGGTTTTACGTCCGCGTGATGGCCAAGGACAAGCCCGGCGTAGTCGCCCGTTACAGCACGATTCTCGCCGACCACCAGATCAGCATCTCGGGGGCCCTTCAGCATGAAGGGACCGGCCCCTCGAATACGGTGCCGGTGGTGATCACGACGCACAAGACCCAGGAAAGAAACATGGCGGCGGCCTTGGCGGAACTGCCCCGGCTGGATGTCATCAGCGGCAAGCCGGTGTGCATACGGATCGTGGATATTCCCCAGGATAAGGACACGTGAGGGATGACGAAGTATGTAGTCATCGTTCCGGATGGGGCGGCGGATGAGCCCCTGGAGCAGCTCGGCGGCAAGACGCCGCTGGAGGCGGCCCAGACGCCCAACATGGACCGGATCAGCCGGGAAGGCCGCCAGGGCATGGTGCGCACGGTGCCGGAGGGCTTCGAGCCGGGCAGCGACGTGGCCCAGATGAGCCTGCTGGGGTACGATCCGCAGCGCTATTACAGCGGGCGGGCGCCCATCGAGGCTGCTGCCAGGGGCATTCGGCTCGGGCGGGAAGACTGGGTCTTCCGGTGCAATCTGGTCACCATCGCCGATGGGAAGATGGTCGATCATAGTGCCGGCCACATCTCGACCAAAGAGGCCGGCACGCTGATCGAAGAGCTGCAGTCCCACCTCACGGATGAACGCCTCTCTCTACATACCGGGGTCAGCTATCGGCATCTGCTCGTGGTGCGGGGCATGGATTTCGAAGTACGCACGTATGCGCCCCACGATCATATCGGCAAAGCGGTCGAGAAGATCCTGCCGCGCGGCAAGGGGGCCGATTTCCTGATCCAGTTGATCAACCAGTCACAGCAACTGTTCAGTGGGCATGAGGTCAACCGGGTCCGGCAGGATCTCGGAGAGAATCAGGTGAGCTCGGTCTGGCTGTGGGGGCAGGGCAAACAGGCCCGCCTGGACAGCTTCCGCAAGCAGTACGGCCTCCGCGGGGCGGCGATTACGGCCGTGGATCTGGTCCGCGGACTGGCCAAGCTGGTAGGATTCGACCTGATCGACGTGCCGGGCGCGACAGGCTTTCTCGATACCAACTACGAGGGCAAAGGCCAGGCGGCCATCAAGGCACTGGCGGAATACGACCTCGTCTTCATCCATATCGAGGCCCCCGACGAGGCCGGCCATCAGGGCGACGCCGCGGGCAAGGTGCAAGCCCTCGAACAGGTGGACCGGCATATCGTAGGCCCCGTATGGGATGCGTTGCAGCGCTACGAGAGCCGGCGCCTGTTGCTGCTGCCGGACCACCCGACCCCGGTCCGGGGCGGCGCCCACTCGGCGGAGCCGGTCCCCTTCGCCATGGCGGGCACGCAGGTCAGCGGAGTCCTGCAACTGGGATTCAGCGAGGCGAATGCCGCCCGCTCGGGCTTGCGCATTGAGAAGGGATGCGAGCTGATGGAGTATTTCCTCAAGAGTTGAATTAGGGGTGACAAGACGACTATGGCGATTATCGTTCAGAAATTCGGTGGCGCGTCGCTGGCGAACGCGGAGCAGATCCGCCGGGCCGCCCGACGGGTTATCGAGAGAATGAAGGCGGGCTACCAGGTGGTCGTCGTGGCCTCCGCACGCGGAGAACAGGCCGAGGAATTGCTGCGGGATGCCCTGGAGCTGAACCCGAACCCTCCCAAGCGGGAATTGGACCAACTGCTGAGCACGCGCGAACAGCAGACGGTGTCGTTGTTCGCCATGGCGCTCGACGCGATGGGGTACAAGGCGATCAGCCTCACGGGCGGCCAGATCCATATGATCACCGACAGCGTGTACTGCGGCACCGTGGACTGCACGAACACGGCAGCCACCGCCTTGTCCGCGTCCATGGTGACGGTCGCCGGATTCGCCGAACCGGTCACGCTTCCTTCCCAGCGGTCGAAGTTCCACCCCACCTGGTTGGTGGCGGTCAACGTGACGACGGCGCCGGGCTCGTAGCCGCCCCCAGGCTGCCCTGCTGGATGAGATCAGTTACGATGAGATGCTGGAAATGACCAGCCTCGGCGCCGGCGTGCTGCCCATGCGGTCGGTGGCGTTCGGCAAGCGCTACAATGTCAAGATTCGTGTCAGAAACAGCGGGAATGACAATCCGGGAACGATCATAACTCATGAGGTGCCGCAGATGGAAGGCGTGCTGGTGACCGGCGCAACGATACAGAAAGACATGGCCAAGATCAGTCTGCTCGGAGTCCCGAACGTTCCGGGGACCGCGGCGAAGGTGTTTACCCGCCTGGCGGAAGCCAAGGTCGTCGTGAACGACATCATCCAGACCGAAGTCAGCCCCGAAAAAGCCAATATCGCGTTCATGGTAGGCACCGCGGATCTCTCGACGGCCAAGCAGGTGGCCGACGACCTCAAGAGCGAGCTTCACTGCGAAGGCATCTTCGTGCGGGACGACATTGCCTTGGTGTCCGTCATCGGCGTAGGTATGCGGTCGCAATACGGCGTGGCCGAGAAGATGTTCGGGTCGCTGGCCAAGGCGAAGGTCAATATCGACTCGATCACGACCAGCGAGATCCGCATCAGTTGTGCCGTCGGCCGGGACGAAGTGGAACGAGCTCTGGAGGCGGTTTGCCTGGCGTTCGAGCTGGATCGGCCGGCCCGGCAGCGCAAGCCGATGTGAGAAAGAGGGAGCGATAGGCGTTGGCTCGCAGGCGAAAGAGAAATCGTGCGCTCAGCCGGCGTAGCAGGGCCGTCCTGACCGGCATCTGTCTGATCGGGGCGGCCCTTCTCGTTTGGCTGGACCGGGAGGTCATTTCTCCGCAATGGCCGAGCCCTTCCGCATCTCAGGAACCGGTGATCGGAACGGATTGGGCCGAGTACCACGGCCGGACCTTTGCCGTGACCAAGGTCGTCGATGGTGATACGCTGCACGTGGCGGCGGCGCAGAGCGGAGGGGACGCCACGAAGGTCCGCTTGCGGGGAATCGACGCGCCGGAGATGGGCACCAACCGGACGAAAAGGATGTACTTCGCCCAGGAGGCAACGGACTTCGTTCGGCGTACGACGCTGGGCCAGTCGGTGAGTGTCTATCTGGATGAAGACGCCGAAAGCCGAGACCGCTACGGCAGGTTGCTCGCCTACCTCGAGCTCCCGGACGGACGATTCCTCAACGAAGAACTCCTGTCGGAAGGCCTGGTGTACGCGGACCGGCGCTTCCGCCACAGCTACTCCCAGAAATACCTCCAACTGGAGGCGGCCGCCCGCGCGCAGGGCCGCGGCCTATGGAAGGACGTCACCCGGGAGCAGATGCCCCCCTGGCTGCAGCGTCGCAAAGACGCCCCCGCCCGGCGATAGCCCGGTCAGCGATTCGAGAAACGCTGCTGGCGAAATGAGCGTTCGCTTTTCCGTCCCCCCCGCTCAAGCGGGGGTCCAGTAACGCCGAGACGCTGGTGGATTCCCGCTTTCGCGGGAATGACGTAGAGTGCTGGACGCGAATCAGCAGGTTACGGCGGTCGAGCTCTACAGGTTATATTCCCGGATCTTGCGATAGAGCGTTCGTTCGCCGATGCCCAGAATCTTCGCGGCCTTTTCGCGGTTGCCCTGGGTCCGGGCCAGCGTGTCGGCGATGGCCTTCTTTTCCAGCTCGTTCAGCGAGACGCCCGACGCCGGCACCGGCGCAGCGCTCGCCCCGGGCAGTTGCCGCCGCTGGGCGATCTCCGGCGGCAAATCCTGGACATCAATTTTGGACCGATCGCACATCACGATCATGGTCCGGATCGTATTGCGGAGCTGACGGATATTGCCCGGCCAGTCGTAGCTCGCGAGCAAGCTCAGGGCGGCCGGCGTGATACCGGTTACCTGGGCCCCGGTTTCGTGGGCGGCTTCCTGCAGGAAGTTCTCCACCAGGATCGGGATATCTTCCGGCCTCTCGCGCAGCGCCGGCAGCACCAGGCTCACGCCCCGAATCCGGAAATACAGGTCCTGGCGGAACGCGTTGCGCTCGATCAGCTTGGTCAGATTGTGGTTCGTGGCGCTGATGATGCGTACATCCACCACGGTGGCCTTGTTGGAACCGACGGGAGTGACGACGCCGTCCTCGATCACGCGCAGCAGCTTGGCCTGCATGGACATCGGCATATCGCCGATCTCATCGAGAAAGAGCGTCCCTTTATCGGCGATTTCGAACAGGCCTTTGCGATCGGTGTTGGCGCCGGTGAACGCCCCTTTGACGTGGCCGAACAGCTCGCTTTCCAGCAGTGTCTCCGTCAGCCCGGCACAGTTCACCGGCTTGTACGGCTTATCCCGACGCCGCGAATTCTGGTGAATCGCCCGCGCCAACAGCTCCTTGCCCGTACCGGACGGACCTTCGATCAGCACGGAGATGTTGGTGGGAGCCACGCGGCGAATGACCTCGAAGATGCCCTGCATGGCGGGGCTGATGCCTTTGATGCCGTCGAAAACAAAAGAATCCGGCTCCGGGTCGGCCTCGGCGCGGCGCGTGTTGCGTGCGGCCTGCTCGACCAGCGTCCGCAGTTGCTCGATATCCAGCGGTTTGACCAGATAGTCGAAGGCCCCCTGCCGCATGGCTTCCTTGCAGTTGTCAATCGTGGAGTAGGCGGTGATCAGGATGACCTCCGTAGGATCGCCGCTGCGCCGCGCTTCCCGCAGCACGTCCAGCCCGTCCACGCGCCCCCCTAATTTCAAGTCGGTAACGACCACATCGACATGCTGATTGCGCAGCACCTCGACCGCATGCTCGCCCGTGTAGACCGCCAGGGCTTCCACCGGCAGCTTGCCGAGGGCCTCCACGATGCCATCCGCATGGTCCCGCTCATCATCGACCACCAGCACCACCGGTTTCTGTTCTGTCCAACGATTGCTCACAACCTCACCCGCGCTGACTCTGAGACCATCGCTTCCAGGGTATCGATTCTTGGAGAAAACCATCCCCAAGACCTTCGGCTTTGAGGCTGCTACCCGAGAGCAGGCATAGCAGTTCGGCCGCCCCCCTCCCTATCGACAGACTATTCTACGCGGACAGGGCATGCACATCAAGGGGTGCCTGCACCCGGAGAGACCCCGTCGCACACAACGCGGTGGAAACGCGGCACAGAAAGCGATCTATCGTGCGCCGGCGCTGCCGGGCCGCAGGACGGATTCGCGGATCCTGGCGACGGTGTTCAGGTAGCGCCGGGCGGTCGGCTCATCCCGGGCCTCCACGATCACGCGCATGACCGGCTCCGTGTTGCTGGTGCGCAGATGCATCCAGCCGTCCGGGAAATCCAGCCGCAGCCCGTCGGAGACGTTCATCGTGGCCCCGTCGAACTCGGCGACGGCCAGTTCCTGGATCCGCCGGGCCTGCTGCGCATCCGCCGCGAATTTCTCCTTGTGCATGCTGTAGCCGCCGATCCCGGCGACCAACTGGCTGACGCTTTTGCCCGTCTCGGCCATCAACTGCAGGACCAGGGCCATGCCGACCAGGCTGTCGCGAATCGGCCCCACCCGCAGATCGATCACGCCGCCGTTGCCTTCCCCGCCGATGACGCAGTCGTGCTCGATCATGGCGTTGGCAACATTGGCCTCGCCCACGGGGGTGCGGATCACGCTGCCCCCCGCCGCGCGGGCCACATCGTCGATCATGCGCGAGGTGGACAGGTTGGCGGCCGCGACGCCGGCCCGTTTCGAGAAGGCCTGCCGCGCGGCCAGGGCCAGGGTATACTCCTCGCCGATGTAGGTGCCCTTCTCATCGACAATGGCCAGCCGGTCCGCATCGGGGTCTTGGGCAAAGCCCACGTCCGCCTTTTCCTGCGTCACCCGCCAGCACAGCCCGGTCAGGTTGGCGGCGGTGGGCTCCGGCTCGTGCGCGAACAACCCGGTCGGCTCCTCGTTGACCGCCACGACCTCGCAGCCCAGCTCAGCCAGGAGAGCCTTGGTGATCGCCCCACCGGCCCCGTTGATGCTGTCGAGAACGATCTTGTACCGGCGGCCGGCGATCTGGCCGGCATGCACGACCGCCAGGACTTTTTCGAGATGAACGCGGTGGGTCTCCGCGTTGGGGGTCACCTGGCCGCAATGGGCGGAATCGACGAAGTGAAAATGCCGATCCCAGAAGGTCCGCCGAATCTCGTGAGCGGTCGCCGGCGGCGGAGCCATCCCGTTGCCCAGCAGGAGCTTGATCCCGTTGTACGGGATGGGGTTGTGGGAGGCGGTGATGATGATTCCGCCTTCGCAGCCCAGGTGGCGCAGCATAATCCCGACGCTCGGGGTGGGGACCAGTCCCACGTCGATCACATTGACTCCGACGGCGCACAAGCCCGCCGTGACCGCCGACATCAGCATCGGACCGCTGATGCGCGAGTCACGGCCCAGGCAAACTGTGAACGGCCGGCCGCCTGAATCGATGTTGCTCTTCAGAAAGGTCCCGAACGCGCTGCCATACTCCGCGGCGACCGTCGGGGTCAGGTTCTCACCGACCACGCCTCGCATCCCGCTGACGCTGATGATGAGCTCTTCGGCCATATCACTCACTCCGTTGGTGCAGACCTTATACCTTCCGACCGCCTCCGCCCTTTCACCCCGGGCCCTGCCCGATCAGTCCAAGCCGCACACGTACAGTTCGTTGACGAAATCGAGCTTGCGCAGCTCCGCAATCGTGTCGGCGTCGGGCGTCTTGTCGAGACTGACCGCGAGAATCGCTTTCTGCAGGTCGGGCTTCTGGCCGACGCCCATCGTGGCGATGTTGATGCCGTGCCGGCCAAGGAGCGTGCCGACGGCGCCGATGACGCCCGGCCGGTCGTCGTTGAAGATCACCAGGACCGTCCCCTGCGGCGTCATCTCGATGTGGAAGCCGTCGATCTCGATGATCCGCAGCAGGGTCTCGCCGAACACGGAGCCCCGGACCGTCCGCTGGACCTCACTCGTGGCGACGGTGGCGCTGAAGCTCGACGCTACGTCCCGAGCCTCGGTATTCTTCGTCTCATCGATGCTGATGCCGCGTTCCTTGGCGAGGACCGGCGTGTTGACGAGGTTCAGCGGCATGTCGAAATGCCGTTGCAGCAGGCCGACGGCAAAGTTCAGCGTGGCCGGCTGCACGTCCATCTCGGCGATGGAGCCGCGATACTGGACCTGTACGCCCTTGATGGTGCCCGGCGCGATCATGCTCAGCAGTTTGCCGACGCGGCGCGCCAGGTCGGCATACTTGCTGACCGCCGGCGGCATCGCGCCCGCGGTCGAGGGGGCGTTGACCGCGTTGCGGATGGGTCCGCCTTTGATCGCGTCCAGCAGGATCTCGGCCGCTTCGACCGCCACTTCCACCTGAGCCTCCTCGGTGCTGGCACCCAGGTGCGGCGTGACGATGCAGTTGTCCAGCTTCGCGAAACGCAGGTCTTTCGGCGGCTCTTCCGAGAAAACATCGAGCGCGGCGCCGGCGATGCGCTTGGCCGCCAGGGCCTCGAAGAGCGCGTCCTCGCCGATGATGCCGCCCCGCGCGCAGTTGATCAGCCGAACCGTCGGCTTCATCATCGCGATTTGCTCTTTGCCGACCATGTTCAGCGTCGTCGGATTGCGGGGCACGTGCACGGTGATGAAATCGGATTCGCGGAAGATCCGCTCGATCTTATCAGTCACCTCGATGCCCAACTGTTCTGCGTTCTTGGGCGCTGCCAACGGATCGAAGCCGAGGATATTCATGTTGAAACCGCGGGCCATGCCGGCGACCGCCATGCCGATCCGGCCCAGACCGATCACGCCCAGGGTTTTGTTGTTGAGCTGATTGCCCGTGTACTTCTTGCGATCCCAGGCGCCGGACTTGAGGCTGCAACAAGCCTGCACGACGTTACGGCTCATCGCCAGCATCAGGGCCATGGTGTGCTCGGCGGCACTGAGCGTGTTGCCGCCCGGGGTGTTCATCACAAGAATGCCCTTGCGGGTAGCCGCGGGCACATCGATGTTGTCGACGCCGACGCCGGCCCGGGCCACGCCCTTCAGCCGTCCGGGGTTGACCAGGACCTTGGCGGTGACCTTCGTCTCGCTGCGGACGATCAGACCGTCGTAGTCCCGAATGATACGCGCCAGCTCATCCTCACTGATCCCGATCTTGACCACGGCCTCCGCGCCCGGCGCGGCGTTGATCAGATCGATTCCTTCCTGTGCCAGCTTGTCGGTGATGAGCACTTTGATCATACAAATCTCCAAGAGGTCTCCAAGCCGTCCTTCGTGCGACGGTTGCGCGCCGCGTTTCGTCGAGCGTCCCACAGCAAGCGTAACGAGCGTCGCAATCGCAACCGCCTGCCGGGTCGGTCAAGCCTGCGCCGCCCAGGCCCGGGCCAGGGTCACAGCCCATCCGGCGCCCAGGATCGCAAGCAGACCTGCAACCACATACCTGATCTTGAGTTCGGCCACAAGCCGATCAAAGAAGGAGAAATATACGCCGAAACCGCTCGTGAGGAAAGCGAAAAATGCGGTGCCCACCAGCAGCGTGCAGAGGAAGGCCCCGGCTGGTTGGGTGTAGAACGCCAGGAGCACCTCGCCCCGCACGAACGCCAGGACGCAGGTTGTCATCCCGCACGTCGGGCATGGCAGACCGGTTCTTTGCTTCATGCCGCAGGGACCGAACAGCAAACCGAAATCAAAACCCAGGTGCTGCAGCAGCCAGAGTCCGCCCAAAAGCGCCACGATGGCCGCAACGATCAGCCCCGCCGCCCGGCGCTGCCGGGTCGAAGCACGGCGTGTCAATTCACGGCCGGGAAGTTGTTGGCGTCTACGCATATGCAGGGTAGAATACGCTGTGCCGACAAACGTGTCAACCAACACCACGGGAATCCTATGTCATTAGAACAGAAAGACTTACGCGACATGTTGGAGGCGGCGATCGTCGCAGCGCGGCTGGCCGGCCAGCATGCAATGGAGCGGATGAGCTTCGTCAAAGCCATCAAGAAGAGCGAGGGCGAGCTGGTCACCCAGGCCGATGGCGAGTGCCAGAGGATCATCATCCAGCGCATTCGCGAGACTTACCCGGATCATGGGTTCATCGCCGAGGAAGGCGACCGCGGCAAGATGTTCAAGCGGGCGCCGCTGGGTGAGCCTGCGATCTGGTGGGCGGTCGATCCGATCGACGGGACAAATAACTTCGCCCATGGCATCCCGGTTTTCACCGTCAGCGTGGCTGCACTGTACGAGGGCGAGCCGGTGGTGGGCGTCATCTTCCAGCCGGCCACCGAATCCATGTTCACGGCGGTCAGGGGGCAGGAAGCCCAATTGGACGGCCGGCGTATCCTGGCTTGTGAGGAGAGCATTGGCCCGCTGACCAGTGTCGGCCTGGACAGCCACTTCGGCGACACCCTGCCGGCCTGGGTCGGCGAGATCATCCGCCGGTCGCGCTTCCGCAACTTCGGCACGACGGCGCTGCACTTGGCTTACCTGGCCCAGGGGGGACTCGTGGCGGCGGTCATGTGCACGCCCAAGCTGTGGGATATCGCGGCCGGCACGGTGATTGCGGAAACCGCCGGCGCGGTGGTCACCGATTGGAATGGAGCCCGGGTTTTCCCGATCGATCTCGATGCCTATGATGGACGGGCTTTTCGGCTGGCCGCGGCCAACCGGGAGACCCATGCCCGGCTCCTGGAGGCCATCCGGAGCTGACCGTTACCGAGGATCAGGCACCGGCCACCGGGCCACGAGGCGCACCCGACGGTCGGTGGCATTGACCCGGCTGCGATCGAAGATCGCCAGCGTCCGCTTCTCGGGCCCATTCGTCCCGATCCGGACGAGGATGTAGGCGGTGAACACATCGCTCCGCACGGTCACGAGGTTGCTGATCCGCGTGAAGACCAGATCGCGCTCCTCGAAGTCGTCCCGCGCCTTGTCCGGCGTCAGATCGGGTCCCCGGGGGACATCATCGTTGCGGTTATCCCGATTATCGAGGGCCAGAGCACCCAGCAGATCGACCTGCATGAGGTCGCCGATCCCCTGGTACGGGCCAAAGTTGTTCCGGCGCACGACGATGGCAGCGGCTTTGTCATACGTAGGTATGCCGTTGGCGTTGTACTGCATCCACGGGAGCTGGGCCAGGACGAATGCCGGCGCCGTATTGACGTTGATGCGTCCTGGAATCCGTGTTTCTGTGTCGCGCCCCGTATACTGTGCCGGATCGATCACAGTCAGGTAGCTGAACAGCCTGCGGTAGATGGGATTCCGCAGATCGACCAGGACGTCGACCGGCAGCGATGCTTCCGGCACGCTATAGGCGTTGCGGGCGAAGATCATGCCCAGCTCGCCGATGCTCCGCAGTGGCCGGTTGGCCGGATGCGCCTGGATGACTTCCGGCCGATCGAGGTCCACGTAGTTGCCGACGGCATGTCCCAGCCCCGGTACGGAGGTCTGCGTCGCGGACGCCCACAGCCGTCGGATGGACTTGTTCGGGGAAAGATCCCGCTGGAGGCTGCGGGCCACGCCGTCGGGCGCGATCCAGGCATCCGGCACGCGGTGGGAATCGACGATCACCCACTTTCCGGCCGACCGGGCCCGCCGCTGCAGGGAAATGGTCGCCCCCGCCTCGAACCGGGCCTGGCCCAAGTCCTGCGTGGTTCGGGGGTAATCGCCGGGATTGTAGCCGAACAGAGCCTTCGTTCCCACGGTCGGCTCCTCGGCGTCCTGAAACGAGACGTAGTCCTGCCGCAGCGGAGCTGCCGGGTCCTCGGCCAACAGAACGTGGAATCGTCTCGACCCGGACCAGATGACATCCAGCTCCCGGTCTTCGATCGAGGGGTTGTCAATCACGATCTTCCAATCTGCGGAGCACGGATCGCGGTCCTCAAAGTACGGCCGATAGAGCTCGATGGCATACGAGGTATACAGTGCCTTGGTCTCGGGATCCTGCATCTGCCGGTAGGCCAGCTCGGAGAGATAGAGGCAGGGCCGCTCGAAACCATAGTAGTTGGAGGACAAACCGAAGACCACCGTGATCTCATCGTCGTCGTCGATGTAGTCGACCAGGTTGGCCGTGATCTGAACCGCCTTCTCCGCGATCCCGAGATCATTCGGGTCCGCCTCCGCCAGGGCCGCCGCGACGGCCGCGCGGATGTCGCCCATGTTGGCCGTGTTGACGTTTACCATCTTGTGCAGGGACGTGGTCGTTCCCGCCGCGTTCACCACGGTCACCGGGTGCGGCAGGAGGATTCGATCCATGTTGTACGTCGTGGCCATCGTGCGGCAGGCCAGGTTCGGATCGAGCCCGGCTTGCGTGACCCGGCGGAACCAGTCACTCAACTGCCCGCTGGCATCCCGCGGCGTCCAAAGCGTACCTTTCGGGCGGAACTGCCCCCAGTTCTCCAGGCGGCTGTCCAGCCGCTGATCGTTCAGGAGGACTCGATAGCGCAGCTCCAACTCGTCCGAGAGGTCGAAGGGGGTGTAGGGCAAGGCCTGGTTCGGCTCCGGCTCGCCCGGATACCGCCAGACCACCTGCCGCTCG
>JALORE010000144.1 GCA_025459125.1 Planctomycetota bacterium
TTCGACCGGCCTGTGTACGTCGATCTGCGCGAAGGCAGGGTCTACGAGATCCCCGTTTCCCACTGGTCCCGGCGAGCCACGGTGTGCGAGTTTCGCGGCATCCCCTGCTACGACAGCCCGATCCTGATCGCCGACCAATCCATCATCCCCCTGGCGCCGGCCAAGGAACGGTGACGGGCGTTGCACGGCGGGCCGGCGGTGAGATCGCCTCCCAGACCAATTGCCCGAAAGCGGCCCATCCTCTATAATCGTCGCTTTCGATGACCATAAAGGAGCTTGTGGCATGGCGAAGAGTGTCGTGGCGTATCAGAAGTGCATCAGTCCGGCCTGCGGGGCCGAGTTCGAGTGTCGCGAATCGATGTTCAAGTGCCCCCGGTGCGGGGACCTGCTCGATATTCAGTACCATTGGGATCAGGCGAAGGTGCCGGACAAGCTCAGCACTTTCGGCGAGCGCTGGGCCCGGCGCGACAAGCCGCTGGACTTCTCCGGCGTCTGGCGGTTCCGTGAGCTGCTGAACTTCTGCCCGGACAAGCACAAGGTCACCATCGGCGAGGGGCAGACGATCCTCCAGCAGAATCGGGCGATCGCCGCGCACCTGGGAATGAAGCCGGAGAGCCTGTTCCTGCAATACGAAGGGCTCAACCCCTCCGGATCGTTCAAGGACAACGGCATGGCAGCGGCCTTCAGCCACGCGCTGATGGTGGGAGCCCAGTCCTGCGCCTGCGCCTCGACCGGCAATACCTCCGCGTCGGTGGCACTCTACGCGCACGCCTGCGGCCTCAAGTGTACCGTCTTCATCGGCTCCGGCCGGATCGCCTTCGGCAAGCTCAGCCAGGCGATGGACTACGGCGCCCAGACCATCCAGATCCAGGGCGATTTCGACGACTGCATGCGCCAGGTCCAGGATGTCTGCGAGGAGCTGGGCCTGTACCTGCTCAACTCGCTCAATCCCTTCCGGCTCGAAGGCCAAAAGACGATCATGTACCGCATCATCGAGGCCCTCGGCTGGGAGGTGCCCGACTGGATCGTCGTGCCCGGCGGCAACCTCGGCAATTCGAGCGCCTTCGGCAAGGCGTTCCTGGAGCTCAAGCAACTCGGCCTGATCGACCGCGTCCCGCGGATGGCGATTATCAACGCCACCGGCGCCGACACCCTCACGGACCTGGTCAACAACAAGAAGCTCGTCTGGAACGGCGGCCACGTCGACCAGAAGATCATCGACGACTACTACGCCGGCCTGACGGCCCGCCATTTCTCGCCGCACACCTGTGCCTCCGCCATCGAAATCTCCCGCCCGGTCAATCTGAAGAAGTGCCTGCGGGCGATTGATGTCTGCAACGGCGTCGTCCTGGCCGTCACGGACGAGGAGATCCTCAACGCCAAGGCCCTGATCGGCAAGCACGGCCTGGGTTGCGAGCCCGCCTCCGCCGCGACCATCGCGGGCCTCGTGCACCTGCTGGCCGACGGCACCGTCGCCAAAGATGCCCGGGTCGCCTGCGTCCTGACCGGCCACACCCTCAAGGACGCCAACGCCACCGTCAACTATCACAAGGACCGCCAGGGCCCCTTCAGCAACCCCCCCGTCGAGGCCCCCAACGACCTCCAGGAGATCATCAAGCTGATCCGGTAGCCCGCGCTCGCCACCAAACCCAACGGAATGTCGAAATCCTGGAATAGTGGAGTCATGGGTGGCCCGCCCCGGCTCCCAATCTGGGTTCGTTTGGCATCATCGGCATCGGACCGGGATTCCCGGCGTGGCATTGGCTCTTGTGGAGTTTCGCTCTTTCCCCGGTACCCAGTTCCTCCGTTATCTGCCGGTCGCAGGGCGTGCCGCTTTTCCCGGCGGGCAGGAGACGGTACAATGTGGATAGCATTGAACAGAACACTTGCAGATGCTGGAGAGCAAGATGGTTGGGGCAATCGAAGCGGTCTTTGACGGTGCGGTTCTTCGGCCGGAGACGACGCTCGCCCTGGAGCCGAACGCGCGAGTGCGACTTACTATTCAAGACAGGGAAGTGGAGCCGACCCATCTATATCACTACACAACCGCTAAAGGATTCAAGGGCATAGTTGAAAGCCAAGAAGCCTGGGCAACACATATCCTGTATCTTAATGACTGGAGGGAATTGTGGAACGGCAGGGACAAGTTGGCTGAGGCAATCAGAAAGAAGATTGAGGATGGGTCAATTGACCGGGATACACAAGAGATAAGCAAAATGATCTTGGAACGGCTGGTCAAGTCGGAGCCAATCTGCGGCAATGTCTCCGTATGTTCCTTCTCCTCCAAGGAGGATGATCTCAGTCAGTGGCGAGCATATTGTCCGAATGGCGGCTATTCCATTGGGTTTCCCTACAAAGGACTTGAGGCCATTAGACGTGGTAGTCGTTGTGGTCAGTCCCCGCCACACGACTGTAACCGTGACAGGCTTCGCCTTGAGGAATGTCGGTATGTCGGGGGCTGCGACGACCATCTTGGCCACCTCTTGAAAGTCGTGAAGAACATAAGCGCAAACCATGATCGCGATACTACCGCCAATGCCTCTGACTTGGTTGTCAGTAGGTTCGCCGCTATATATAAGAACCGAGAGTTTGCCTGCGAAAAGGAGTGGCGTCTGATCTGTCTCAATCCGCAGCGAGAGTGGAAGTTCAGAACACGTGGGGCTTCCTTGGTTCCCTATCAGGCACTCTGCCTCCACGATGCTGAACTCTGGGGAGGTGCGCGTATTTTTGTCAGCCCGTGTTCCCGCGAGAGCGGCAGGTTGAGAGTCGAATCCGTGAAGACGTTCCTGGAATCTGCACTGAAAGCCCGAGGACTCCCGACCACCTGCACACGGTACATCGAGGAATCCAAAATTCCGTTCCGTAGCGGGGTTTCTGAAGTCGGCCTTTAGCCCGCATATTGCACGAGTAGGTGGAGACGGGCGCGCGAGTCGATGAGGGCTTCCGGGGTCAGGCATCGTTTTGGCGTTCGCGGCCAAGTCGTACGGCAGCCACCACCATGACTCCAGCCATGTTTGCTCGCTCTCCCAGACATCCGACTCACCCGGAGCGGGCGGATTCTGCTCGTATCCCTGCCGGTGTTCCTGCTTTAGGTTGCTGACCGCCGAGCGGCGGAGCCGGCGCAGGCGGCACGAAAGAGCGTCTTCATGGTCGGAGTCTCGCGAACAGGCGCTGTTGCTCGACGAGACCCGAGGTGGTCGGCGGCCGCCAGTGCCGGCGGGCGGACTCGCAGGCGTCCCACAGTTGCTCGATGGCCTGGGTGTATCGGTATTTCGGATGATTTCCTCGAAGCTGGCAGAGGCTTTCCGACGGCCGAACCGGGGATCACCAGGCCGGCGGCCGGGGCGATGGTGCCGACGGTGGACAGGAGGATGGCAGACTGGTGCCAGGGCCCCTCACGTAGTGACTCTGGAGGTTTGTGCTTGACAGGGCGGCGGACGGGGGGTAGTATCAATTATCGCGGCGGACGGTGTCAGGATGAAGGGTCTTGTGTGGAGGAGCATGTTCAAGAGCCCAACCGGACCGACGCGGCCCAGCGAGGAAAGGCCAGGCCAACCGATCCAATGACCAGTACCAGACGGGCAACTGCCGCAGAGCGGCGCCGCGTTCGCGCTGTCCGGTGGTCCGTTGTCCGCAGGTTCCGTGATATGGCGAACAGGATTCGGGTCCCATTGATTGGAGGTGTTGGAGATGGTACGCAAAGCAGGAGTATGGAGTCTTCTTCTGATCGTGGCCCTCGGCAGCGCGGCGGGGGCGGGGCTGATCGCCTACTACCCGTTGAATGAGGGCCAAGGCACCAAGACCGCCGACGTGACCGGCAACGGCAACGACGGCACCCTCGCCAGCGGCGTGGAGTGGGTGGCCGGCGTCAAGGGCGGGGCCGTGCGTTTCGACACCGCCGGGGAACGCATCGTGATCGGCCCGATCGATCCCACGGCCAAGAACAATGCCATGACCCTGGCGGCCTGGATCAAGTGGGAGGGCCGCAACCACACCATCGCCCAGCAGGGCATCATCGGCAAACGGCTGGGCTGGAGCACCACCGGCGACACGATCAAGTGGTTCTGGCAGACCAACCCGGCCGGCGATCTTTTGTTTCGAGCCGATTATAACGGCGGCGGCACGAGTTTCGGGTGGGGTAATGCCCTGCTCGTGCCCTACGCGAATGAGTGGACGCACGTGGCCGTGACGTGGAGCAACGGCGCCGGGGTGCAGTACATCAATGGTAAGCAGGTTTCCACCGGGAACACGACCTTCCGAGAGTCTGCGAATGCCACGCCGGTGACCATTGGTTGTGTGGATTCCACCAATACCGAGACCTTTGTCGGCAGCATTGACGAGGCGCGGATCTACGACACCGCCTTGACGGTCTCGGAGCTCGACAAGGCTATGACGGGCGACACCACCTCCGCCAGCGCGCCCCAGCCGGCCACCGGGGCGACCGATGTGCCGCGCGACGTGCTCCTTTCCTGGGCGGCCGGGGAGTCTGCGGCCAGCCACGATGTCTACCTGGGCACGGATGCCACGGTCGTCGATCAGGCCAGCCGTACCGATGGGCGCGGCGTCCTGGCCAGTCTGGGACAGAGCGGGACCTCGTACCAGCACGCCTCGCTTCTGGCGTTCGGGCAGACGTACTACTGGCGTGTGGACGAAGTCAACGCCCCGCCCGGCAGTGCCGTGCACAAGGGCGGCGTGTGGAGCTTCACCGTCGAGCCGTACGCCTACCCCTTCAAGCCCGTGAAGGCCACGGCTTCCAGCGCTCAGGCCAACATGGGCCCGGAGAAGACCATTGATGGCTCCGGCATGACGGGAGACAAAGCCGGCACCGAGGCCACCAGCATGTGGATCAGCAAAGGGGTGCCGCCCAACTGGATCCAGTACGAATTCGACCAGGTCTACCGGCTGTACGACCTGAAGGTGTGGAATTCCAACCAGCCGATCGAGCCGTTCATCGGCTTCGGAGCCAAAGACGTGACGATCGAGTACTCCGCCGATGGCGCCACGTGGACGACGTTGGCCGGCGTAGCGACCTTCGGCCAGGGGACCGGCCTGCCGGACTATACGGCCAACACCGTCGTCAGCTTCGGCGGCGCTCAGGCAAAGTACGTCAAGCTGACGATCCTTAAGAACTACAACGGGGCGATCCCGACCACCGGCCTGGCCGAAGTCCAGTTCTCCTACATCCCGGTCCAGGCCCGGGCCCCGCAGCCGGCCTTGGGGGCCACGGGCGTCAGTGTGGCAACCGAACTGAATTGGCGTCCCGGCCGGGAAGCGGCCTCGCACCAGGTGTTCCTGGGGACCGACCCGAACGTCCTGGCGGCCGCCGGGAAGGTGACCGACCACCGCTTCACCCCCGCCGGACTCAACTTCGGCACCAAGTACTACTGGAAGGTCGATGAGGTCAATGCCGTCACCTATCCGGGTCCCGTCTGGAGCTTCACGACGCAGGAATACGCGGCCGTGGATGACTTCGAGAGCTACACCGACGACGAAGGCAGCCGCATCTACGAGACCTGGGTCGACGGCTGGACCAACGGCACCGGCGCGGTGGTCGGTTACCTGCAGGCGCCGTTCGCCGAGACGACCATCGTCCACGGCGGCAAGCAGGCCATGCCGCTGGAGTACAACAACGTCAAGACGCCCTTCTACTCCGAGACCTCGCGAACCTTCGAGGCCGCCCAGGACTGGACCGGCGGCGCGGCCGACACCCTGGCGCTGTACTTCCGCGGCTACCCGGCCGGCTTTGCCGACAAGGGCAACAATGCCTTCACCGTCAGCGGCGGCGGCACCGACATCTGGAACAACACCGATCAGTTCCGCTTCGTCTACAAGTCGCTCAACGGCAACGGTTCGATGACCCTGCGCGTCGACAGCATCGCCAACACCAACGTCTGGGCCAAGGCCGGCCCCATGATCCGCGAGACCCTCGACGACACAGCCAAGAATGCGTACATCGCGGTCACGCCGGGCAGCGGCGTCTCGTTCCAGTGGCGCAGTGCCCTGGCCGGGACATCCGCCAACAGCCAGACCGCGGGTCTGGTGGCGCCGTACTGGGTCCGGATCACCCGCACCGGCAACCTGATCAAGGCCGAGCGCTCGGCGGACGGCAAGACCTGGACGCAGCAAGGCACAGATCAGACCATCCAGATGGCGACCGCGCTCTATATCGGCATGGCGGTGACCAGCCACGAGGCGGCCCAAACCACGACGGCGGAGATTTCGAATGTCTCCACCACCGGTACGGTCACGGGGCCGTGGCAAATGCTGGCCATCGGCGCGACGCAGCGGGCGAATTCCGCGGCTGCGTTGTACCTCGTGGTTGAGGATAAGGCCGGCAAGAAGGCCACGGTGGTCAACGCCAATCCGGCGGCCACAACAGTAGCCGCCTGGACCGAGTGGCGAATCCCGCAGAGCAGCTTGGCGGGCGTCAACCTGGCCGCGGTCAAGAAGGTCACGTTGGGTGTCGGTGATCGGGCCAACCCGGCTGCCGGTGGCGGCGGGATGCTTTACCTCGACGACCTGGGCTTCGGGCACCCGATCAAGTAGTTCCGGAGGATCACAGCCGCATCATCCCGGACGCAAGGAAATGAAAGCGGGGCCGCTGTCCACACGATGGCGCCCCGCTTCTTTTGTTCCTTGCACGGAGGGACGGTTTGGCGCCGTTTCATACGGATTCGGAAAAGTCCTTGCGCTCTTTTGTCATCCCTGCGCTTTGCTCAGGGCAGGCTCTGAGCGTAGCGAAGGATCTGGCCTGCGAATGAGAGAAACCTCCTTTTCGATGGCCAGATCCTTCGGCTGCGCCTCAGGATGACAAAGTCCCTAGCGGGCAAGGATCTTTCCGAATCCATATTACACGATCCGCGCCAACAGCGGACCCAACGCGCCTGACCCCTCCGGGCTTGCGAATGCGACGCGACCATGGCCACCATGGTCCGATGCGGGCTTATCAGGTGGCACCGGATCTGGGGCGCGGCCGGCTCTCGGACGGGGTAGAGGAGGGAGCCGCCGAGGAAGAAGAGGGAGTGGGGGAAGGGGTCTGCTCCAGCGGCTGGGATTCCGAGGCGCAAACCGCGGGTGAAACAGCGTCTGCCTGACCCGATGGCGGAGCGGAGACGGCGGGTGAAGCAGCTTTTGCCGGAGGCACGCTCTCTTGGGGGTAGAAGACCGCGCAATAATAGAACAAAGCTGCCCCCAGCAGGATGAGAATACCAACGGTGATCATCTTCGCTGTGGCCGGCATACCCACCTACCTCAAGCAGATGTCTACGATGTCCCAATCAACCCTGATCGATCATGACGATCACAGGCGCTATCATTGTACAGCAAACGTCCCTCGGCCGCACCAAAATTACGCGCCTGGTTCAATTCGGCTCTCATCGGGGTAACACCGTGATGCCTCAAGCAGGGTGGCACCGTCAAGGCCGAAGGCCTTGGCGATGGTCGTCCGCATCAGGAAAGCCGCCATCGCCAAGCTGCGCGTGACGATGCCACCCAAGCGTGTTACCCGGCTTTGAACCATGCCGGATTACGAGCCAAGTCTCCAGCAAACGATCATCACAGCGAAAACACTCCAATAGGACAGCGTGCTCAGACCCAGCACCGCTTGAACGGCGGGACTGAGTCTCTGCCGGACTGCCGTCCGTCGGAAGACCAGGACAGTCGCCGCCAGGGACGCCAGCAGCAAGGCCATCGCGATAAGACTGACGGCCGGATCGAGTGCATCCGTCGCAGAGGTGTCCGGTACCCGCATGCCGGCGGCCATTGCCTGGGCGGTCTCGATCCCCTGGGGGTCCGCCAGGGCGCCGGGCCAGTAGGGAATGCGCGAGGACATCCGGAGCAGGGACTTGAGGATATGGGCGCCCGCCGTCGTGGGCAACAGGAGCAGCGTAACCGTTTTGGCCATCTGCCCGAAAGACACTCGCTCCGGGCCGCAGGCCCATCTCGCCAGGGCCGTCACCATCAACAGCACCAGGGCAGGGGCTACGACGAACAGGAACGTGGCAGAGACCAGATCGCTCAGTGCCCCTGTCGTTCCCAGGGCCCGGGTGAGGCGCTCCGGCCCCCACATCATGATCTCCAGGGAAACCGGCCACTCCGAGAGGATCTCATAGACGACACAACCGCTGAGCACCAGGATGAACCCGGCCTGCGCCGGCCGCAGCTCGACGCCGGCCAGCAAGTCGGCCAAAGGCCGCCGGACACCAAAGCGAACGTTCTCCTGCGGGCAGGCCTTCCAACACTGCGTGCACAACAGGCAGTCGCGGTTGTCGGCGATCGCGGCGGGGTAAAGACCGCTCGTGCAGGAACGTCCGGCCAGGCGATAGTGATTCCTCTTCGCCACGCAATCTCGGGTTCGACAGCGCGCGCAAACGCCGGCGTCGTCCGCGCGCCACTCCAGTGGCGACAGAAGGGCATACAGGCCCAGCAAGTGTCCCACCGGACAAACATAGCTGCAGAACGCGCGCCGCTCGAAGAGCAGGGATACATCGACCGCCACGAGGATCAACAGGAGCAGGTACAGTGACATGTGATGAGGGACGCGATTCACCGCCAGCGTCTGTATGCCCACGATCCAAACGAGCGTATAGAAGACGGTAACGACCCAGCCACTCTTGAGGATACCGGGTACGCCCCGTCTGAGCCCGATCCTCCCTGCCCAGTACGTGATGAATTCCATGGGGCAGACGGTGCACCACAAACGGCCGAACAGGACGGCGGCGAGGATGATGACGGGCCACCAGTAGGACCAGACGATCAAATTCGCCAGGTTGGTATCGCGCAGATACTGGGTGAGGTCGGGGTCCGTGGCCGTCACGCCCAAACCGCCGAGAACCAGCAGGAGGAAGACGGCCAGCAGCAGCACCTGGGCCGCGGCGGGGAACCACCGGGCCTTCAACAGCCCCCCGAGCCATCGGTTTCTCAGCAGATTCATTCAGCGCTCCTCGCCCTGACGAGGATGGCAAGCTGGTTGGCCGGGTAGAGGCCGGGCTTGACCAGGTCCTGCGGGGCTTGCGGGGTCAGGCATCATTTTAAGCTTTGGCGGCCAGGCCGTACGGAAGGCATCCTCACGAGTGCGGCCATGCTTGCTCGCTCTCCCAGATATCGAACTCACCCCGAGCGGGCGGGTTCGGCTCGTAGCCCTGTTGGTGTTTCTGCTCCAGTTTGCTTACCGTTGACGGCGGAGCCGGCGCAGGTGGTCCAGAACTTGCGTGTCTGGCCGGACCTGGCAGAGGGGCTCCAACTGCTCGAAGATGTAGTCCCAGTCCAGGCGCAACTGTTGGCGGGCGATGATTGTCTCGACATCGGCCCAGTCCCGGGGGCGGTCGGCAAAGGCCTTCAGGATGATCAGGTCTTCGGCCGAGCACGTCAGCAGGGACACATCCGGCAGGAAATCATAGCGGGTCGCCCGCGCCACCACTTGTTCTTCAAAGGCGATCCCCCCGAGCGCCACGTCGATCGGAATTCCGTCCGGGAACTGAAGCAGGAGTACGCGATGGTCGAGCGCGAACTGACGACCGTCGGGGATCCGTGCCTGGTAACGTTCCAGGAGCGCGTCCACGTAGAAGGCTTCCTGCCCAAAACCGGTCAGGAGGGTCAGATCGACGTCATTGGTCAGGCGCGGCTGGCCCCACCGTTGCAGCGCGATACCCCCGATGAAGCTGTACTGCCAGCCCTGCTCGATCAGAAATCTCTCCAACTCGGCGGCGGCACGAAAGAGGGTCTTCATGAGCGCAGCCTCGCGAAAAAGCGCTGCTGCTCGACCAGGCCCGACGCGGTCGGCGGGGTCCAGTGCAGGCGGGCGGACTCGAAGGCGTCGGACAGTTGCTCGATGGCCTGGGCGGTATCGGTATTGCGGATGGCCTCCGCACGGAGCCGCTCCAACATGGGAGCGGCCGCTTCCCAGTTCCGGAACCACTGCCGGATGCGCTGTTCTTCCTGTTCGTCCATGACGCTATTCTACCGCCCGGGCTCAGCACTTCAAATATCACCTTCGCTTTCACGGGCGAGACGCCCGTGCTACGAAATCAGGCCGGGGATCAGCAGGCCGGCGGCCAGGGCGATGCTGCCGACATTGTGCAGGAGGATGGTGAGCTGGTTGGCACGGTAGAGGCCGGGCTTGACCAGGTCCTGCGGGTTCGCGGACCGCATGGCGAAGATGGCCAGGGGAAGCGTCAGGAGGTAGAACAAGCCGCCGAAGAACAGCGTCCCGTGCAGGAGCATGGCGCCGGCGGCGAAGTAGCTGGCGATCACGGCGCCGCGGTAGATCCACACGCAAATCGGGATGCCGAGAACGACGATCATGGTTCGCTTGTCCACCTGGCGGTCCGCGGGCAGGTCGGGGAATTCGTTGATCAGGATCACCAGGAAGATCAGGATCGCGACGATCACCGCCGGCAAGAGCGGCAACAGATCGATGGACCGGGCCTGGAGGTAGTACGAGCCGTAGACCGGCAGGATGCCGAACAGGATGCCGATGACGATCTCGCCGACGCCGCGATAGCCCAGCCGCAACGGTCCGGCGGTGTAGAAGAAGGCCCCGAGCACACCGGCCACGCCGATGCCCAGAATGAAAGCACTCTGCGCGAGCGCGACGATCACCAGGCCGATCCCCGCGCCGACGGCCAGGTACGCCAGGCCCGCCAGCAGCGTGGCCTGGGGCGAGAGGATGCCCTTCTGGATGAACTGCCGGCCGCCGGAAAAGGGAGTCGGGTTCTCGTTCACCCAGTCGTTGCGGGACAGGCTGTCGAAGTAATCATTGACGACGTTCGCACCGCCATGCAGGGCCATGATCGCCAGCACCGCCAGGACAAACAGGCCGACCTCGAAGCTCCCGGCCACCGCGTACCCCAGCGCTGCGCCCACCAGGACGGGGGCCACACTGGCGCCCAGGTATTGCGGCCGGGACGCCAACAGGATGACACTCAGTTCGGCAGGCAAAGCGTGAATTCTCATGAGTAGTCTCTCCGAGGGTAAGTCTTACAGACGGTCGTACGCAGGCGATTCTACCGTTCCGCCCCGCGCTGTCAACGGCGCGGACTCCGCTGGACAGGGCAATCGCAGGCTCAATCCCGCCCTCGTCAAGCGCAGCTTGGCGAGGGCAGCTTTCCCGCGCCCAGGACCATCGCCAAGCCCTGGCGGGCTTGATGATGCCAGCCGCCCCTTGCTGCCATGCTGGCAGGCTCGACACCGTCACCTGCTATTTTGCCAGATGCACCCGCGTGCAGACACGATCGTAAATGCCTTTGCCATCGCATCTTGCGATAGATTCCGCCCGGCGCGGGCTTGTGGCACAATATTTGCACTACTGTCGCACACGGTATTACTATGGTTGCTCAATGGTCACAATCTGCCGAGGTGAACGTGCTGGCCAGTGCGGCGGGCTGGGCCTGGCCGCAGGCGGTGCGCGACATCTTCAAGCCGCGCGGCGTCAACCTCCTGATGGCCGAGAAGGCCAGCGATTTCGTGAGCATCATCGCCAACACGCGGATCCATACGACCATCGTCGACGTGGACGCCGACCGGCCGACCGGCCTGGCCACCGTCAAGATCATTCGGCTGGGCTACCCGACGGTGCCCTGCATTCTCCTGACCAGCCGGACGGATCGGGATATGTTGTGCCGGGCCCTGCAGCTCGACGTCTTCGCGGTCGTCGGCAAGCCGGTGAACCTGGACATTCTGCAAGAGCTGCTCCATCGGCTCTTTCTCAAACGATACGACAGCGATCTCTTCGCCAGATGATCGGAACTGGAATGATGGAATATTGGAGTGATGGAATAATGGGGAATCGCGGAGGGTAAGGGTCGTTGACCCATCATTCCACTGTTCCATCATGCCACTATTCCAACTGTAATTGGACGTATGAAATCTTACGGAAAGGAGCAAGGAAACATGAAGATTCGACCATTGGGAGATAAGGTGCTCGTGGAGCGCGTCGAGGCGGAAGCGAAGACGGCCGGCGGAATCGTGCTGCCGGATACGGCCAAGGAGAAACCGCAGCGCGGCAAGGTCGTCAGCGTCGGGGAAGGCAAGATGCTCGAGAACGGCACCCGCAAGGAAATCCAGGTGAAGAAAGGCGATCTCGTGCTCTTTACGAGCTACGCCGGCACGGAAGTCAAGATCGACGGCAAAGAGTACCTGATCATGGACGAATCGGACATCATGGCGGTGATCGAAAAGTAAAGAAGTGTGAAGTTTGAAGTGTGAAGTGTAAAGAAAGAGAGATGCGGGCGTCTGTCAATTGTGGAGGGAGAAGACAGGTACTACGCGTATGAGAACCTGGAAGTGTGGAAGCAGGAGTCCAGGCCGAGGTGACGGAGATCTCCAGAATGCTCCAGGGACTCCTCGCCAGTCTCAGCCGAGCCAAGAAGCCGCGCAGCTCTTCCACTTCAGACTTCAAACTTGAAACTTCAAACTACAAGCAGAAGGAGTGAACATAACATGGCAGCGAAAAAGATAGCGTTCGGAACCGAGGCCCGCGCGGCCATCCTGGCCGGCGTGAAGAAACTGGCCAACGCCGTCAAGGTCACGCTGGGGCCGGCCGGCAAAGTCGTCATTCTCGAGAAGTCCTTCGGCTCCCCGACCGTCACCAAGGACGGCGTGACCGTCGCCAAGGAGATCGAGCTGGACGATTCCTATGAGAACATGGGCGCCCAGATGGTCAAGGAAGTGGCGTCGAAGACTTCCACGGTCGCCGGCGACGGGACCACCACCGCCACGATCCTGGGCGAGAGCATCTTCGAGGAGGGGCTCAAGAACATCACCGCCGGCGCCAACGCCATGCAGGTCAAGAAGGGCATCGACCTGGCGGTGGAGGCCATGGTGGAAGAGCTCCGCAACATGAGCACGCCGGTGGAGTCCGGCAAGCAGATCGAGCAGGTGGCCGTCTGCTCCGCCAACCAGGATTTCGAGATCGGCAAACGGCTGGCCGAGGCCATGGACCGGGTCGGCAAAGACGGCGTGATCACCGTCGCCGAAGGCCAGTCCCTCGAAACGACCGTCGAGCTGGTCGAGGGCATGCAGTTCGACAAGGGGTACCTGAGCCCGCACTTCGTCAACAACCTCGAGACGATGTCCGTCGTGCTCGACAAGCCCTACATCCTCGTGCACGAGAAGAAGATCAGCTCCGTCAAGTCGCTGGTCCCGCTGCTGGAGAAAGTGGCCAAGCAGGGCCGGCCCCTGCTGATCATCGCCGAGGACGTGGAAGGCGAAGCCCTGGCGACGCTGGTGGTCAACAAGCTGCGCGGCGTGCTCCAGGTGGCGGCGGTCAAGGCCCCCGGCTTCGGCGATCGGCGCAAGGCCCTGCTCAGCGACATCGCGGTGCTGACGGGCGGCGAGCCCATTTTCGAAGACCTGGGCCTGCAACTGGAGAATATCGAGCTCAAGCAGCTCGGCCGGGCCAAGCAGATCACGATCGACAAGGACACCACCACGATCATCGAAGGCGGCGGCAGCACCGAAGCCATCAAGGGCCGGATCGAGCAGATCAAGGCCGAGATCGAGAAGTCCACGAGCGATTACGATATCGAGAAGCTCCAGGAACGGCTGGCGAAACTCGCCGGGGGCGTCGCCCAGATCAACGTCGGGGCCGCCACCGAGGCGGAAATGAAGGAGAAGAAGGCCCGCGTCGAGGACGCGCTGCACGCCTGCCGGGCCGCCGTGGAAGAGGGCATCCTGCCCGGCGGCGGCGTTCCCATGCTCCGGGCCCTGCCGGTGCTGGACAAGATCAAGACCAAAGGCGACGAGCAGATCGGGGTCGATATCGTCCGCCGTGCCGTTCTCGCTCCTATCAAGCAGATCGCCCAGAACGCGGGGCTCGACGGCTCGATCGTCGCCCAGAAGGTGATCGAGAGCAAGGAGAAGAACTTCGGCTACGACGTGCTCCGTAAGGAATACGGCGATATGATCAAGTTCGGCGTGATCGTGCCGACGAAGGTCGAGCGCACCGCCCTCCAGAACGGCGCCTCGATCGCGTCGCTGCTGCTGACCACGGATGCGGTCGTCAGCGAGATCCCCGAGAAGAAAGAGAAGGCCCCGGCGATGCCGCCCGGCGGCGGGATGTACTAGGCCTTCCAGACTCTTGCATGCCACAAGCGGGTCCCGAACGGGGCCCGCTTGTTTTTCGTACGGACTGTGGCGTCAGGAATGCCGCATGGCCCACCTCCGGCGACAATGCGAGAGCGAGCGGATGGTAGTACGAAGGAGTGCTGAATGCCTTTTCGCTTTCACACGACGATTCTCTCGCGGGCTTCGCGCAGCCTGGCCTCGGGGCTCTTCGTGGTCGGTCTGCTGTTGATCGGCTTCGGCGTGATCATCGTGGCACTGCCCGAGGTGTTCGCCTACCTGGCCGCGATGGTGTTCTTTGTCGCCGGGCTCGGCTGCGCCGTGACGGCCGCCAAGATCTTTCTGGCCCAGCGGCGAATGAACCGCCACGACGACGACCTGGACGTCTACCGCGAAAACGTCCGCATCCACAACGACCGGCACCAAGGGTTTTGATCCCCCCGCCCTGTTCCGAATCCCGCGCTCGGAGTTCCGCCTTCAGGCGGGCCAGACTCCTCCTATCCACTTCTCGCGCAGAAAGTACCTGGGGGGATTCGGCCCCGCGTGAACACGGAACTCCGAACGGCGGCGGCGCTGGCCAAACTCGCAGGAAGCCGGTCGCTGTCGTCGCGCGACCGGAGTATAATCGTGCCCAGGAGAAAGAAACCATGCGATTACGTGTTGATCGAGCGCGTTGGATCACGGCCGCGCTGGCGGGAAGTATTCTCGCTATCGGGGCGACTCTCGCCAGCGCCTCCGATGTGGTCGAGATCCAACCGCTGACGGACCGTATCGTCATGCTGCATTTCCAGGATGGCCGGGTGCAACACCATCCACGGGGTCGGCCCCGCAGCGACGAGAGGGTCTTCACCGATCCGCTGGACGTGGGAGCCGCTTCCCAGGCACCGAGCTATCTCATCGCCAGTCCGGACGATCCGGCGTACCACGAGGGGAAATCGCCGTCGTCGGTGAGCCGCAAGAGCAAAGGTACCGACTTCGCCTGGTTCGTCGACAAGTGGGAGAACGGGCACGCCGTCAACACGCGGCCCGACCACACGAAGGAACACTGGCTCTACCTGCATCTGCCGACCCCCATGCAGCCGGGACAGACCTATGCGGTCAACACCGGACCTCTGGCCAAGAATGGCCGTGAGTGGACGCTGAGGTTTGATAGCGCCAAGGTCCGCTCCGAGGCGATTCACGTCAATACGCTCGGCTACGTGCCCGATGCGCCCCAGAAGTACGCCTATGTCTATCATTGGATGGGCGATGGGGGCCCGCTGGATCTCAAGGCATATGAAGGGCGCCGCTTTCGTCTGATCGACACGGGCAGCGGGACGGAGGTCTTTCACGGCCAAGTGCGTTTTCGCATGGGGAAGGAGAACCCGGAGACGGCCCACAAGGCCGACTCCCCGCCCTACGGCAACTTCCTCGGGGCCGACGTCTATGAGTGCGATTTCTCCGGCTGGCAGCGGCCCGGCAGCTACGTGGTGGCCGTCGAGGGCATCGGTTGTTCCTGGCCTTTTCGGATCGATCCGGATGTTTACCGTCCAGCCTTCGTGACGGTAGCCCGCGCCCTCTACCACAATCGCTCCGGGATCGCATTGCGGCAGCCTTATACGGAGTTCGAGCGTCCCATCCCGCATCATCCGAAATTGACGCCGGGCTTTGCCGGCAAGCTGCGCTATACGCGGGTCCGCTGGCCCGAGTGGGGCAGCGAA
>JALORE010000145.1 GCA_025459125.1 Planctomycetota bacterium
CCATGATTACCTCCTTTGCATTCGTGAAAGAACATGTTTTCCATCGTGTCGCCCATTATGCTACCGGCCGTCGCGACGGACTTCAATCTTCATTCCGCGTTCGCCCTTCCCGCAGCAATCCACGGCCTCGCCACCTTTCCGCATTCCCGCCTTGACAATGTCCCGGCTAGCAGACAGAATACGGATTGATGAAGAGTAGTGTCACCGGCACGACGGCACGCATGAGACGGGGGCGAGTCGGTCCGGCAAGTGCAATGTATCCTCGTGGTTTTCGGCATGGTTCGAACATGCGCCCCGAAGAGAAACGTACCGCCAAACGACAATATGGACAGTCTCGTGCCCGCCTTCTGCTGAAGAAGAACCTGGGCTGGCTGCCGGGTTTTCCTGTGGGAACCGCTTCCGGCACGGTTCGGTGGCAAGCCTGGCCGTGGCAAGACGCCGGAACGAGCCGGACCGTTTCGCTCGACCGTGAGGCGCTCCGCCGCATGGAAATGACGCTGAGCAAACTGCGCCACCACTTCCCGCATGCCTTACCCCAAGTCGTTGAAGATGTCGATGACTGGCTGGCGCGGATGGACCGCCTGCTGGAACTGCTCAAGGGAGCCATTCATCACCAGTCGCCGCTGGACGTCGAGACGCTGCTGGCCGGCGTACCGGGGGAGGCACGCTGGACACAGCGCTTTCGGCAACTGCACGCCGCCCGGGCGGAGCTGGCCCCGTTGCTCAGTGCCGTCGCGTTCCTCGAATCCACGGGCCGCAGGCATCGTGACCTGACGGTGCTGGAATGGATCGACGCGCATACAGCCTGCCTGTCTCGGCTGGGCGCCGGGGGCGAAGCGGTACGCGACCTGCAGTTGGCGTTCTGTACCTTGCGCGACGATCTGGATGACCATCTGGCGTCGTTCCTGTCGGACACCCTGAGTGATCTCTCGTTTTGCTCGACCCCGCTCGGCCACGCGTATCGCGACTACCTCACCCACCTGTGCGCGCAACTGAAGACGCTCATCAAGTGCGCCTCTTTCACCCTGCCCGCGAAGCCAACGTCGGAGACGGTAGGGAGTATCTGCGCGCATTTCTTGAGACAGTTGCTGGAGAGGAAGCCCAAGAGCCGACGGCTTGCGACACGGCTGCTGGGCGTGGCCCTGCCGGGGAACCTGGCCGCACGCGCGGAGGCCATGACGGTGCAGGCCCGCAAGGAAGAGAGGCGGCTCCTCCAGCTCCTGCGGCAGTTGCAGTTGGACGGACCGGCGTCCCGTTGGCCCCAAGGGAGGCGAGAGGATATCAAGAGGCGTCTTCGCTTCGAGTGTGATGACGAGACCCCTGCGCTTCTGGACCGGATGCAGTTCGTCCTGAACCATGTCCCCACCATGGCCGAGCAGGAGGCATATGTGCCGGCGTGGACGCGGTTTCTGAGCTGTTGGCCCTCGGACGAGCGTGGTTTGCGGCTGACCGTCCTGGCCGAGTGGGAGACGCAAAGAATCCAATACTATGGGCAGGGCCTTGAGACGATGCGGCACTTTGATCAGGTCCTTACGGAACTCGCGGCGTTGTTCGCCCGGCGCGGGGTCCACGAGAGACTCTTGAGCAAGGATTGTGATTGGCCGCGGCACGCTCCGACGCAGGATCTGCTCTATGACCCCCGGACCCGCCGGCGGGAGTTCTACCGGCGGTGGGCCCAACTGCTGGAGGCAACGCTCTACGATCGGAATCTCCCGCTCCGGAACAATCTGCTGAGCTCTCTGGGCGAATTTGTTCAAGGAGCGCCCGACCTGCGACGGGCGGTTGAGCTCATCGGCGCGTTGGCCGCGTCTCCCGAAGATGCCTCCTACTACGAGCGCGGAATCCGGGTCGCTTTTGCCCTCGCGGGCGATGACGGCGACGTGGCGGAAATCCTGAAGAAGCTGATGAAGGATTGGGAGTTGATCGAGCCGGCGAGTACGCTGGCACAGCATCTTGCGGATGCGCGCGTGCGACGGATCGCGATCCATTGGCTGACGAGCGGCAAGGAGAGAGCCTTTCTGGATCTGGCTTCCCTCATCCAGATCGCGGTCCGGCTGGGCCTGACCTTGCCGGCGGTCCCCACGGCGGAGTCACCGACCGACTGGCCGGCCCGCTATCCCGCCGAGTTGACGGAAGCTCTCGCGGAACTGAATCGAGTCACCCCAGAGGCACCGGCCATTGCCGCCCGGATTTTGCGCCAGGAATTCCCGGCCGTGGACGATCTGCAAAAGGAAGCGCGGGCCCTGCGCCGCAAACTCGACGCCCCCGCCCCAGAGGATGACCGGGTCCGCGACCGCTGGCAAAAACGATGGGAGAATCTTCGGAACCGCCTCGAACATCCGGTTCCGACGACGCCCCAGCGTCTCGAGAATCTGGCGCGGAAGATCCGCGCGCGTGCCGAGCGTGAAACGTTGAAACGCTTTCTCGAGGAAGGCCGGGCCTTGGTGCTCCAGAAGGCACAGCAGCGCTACGGCGTTCCGGTGTCGGCGGAACAACTCTGGGAACCGCCGAAGGCCCAAGTGCTGGCGGGAATCCTGCAACTGAATGACGCCATGATGGAACTGGGGCTGCGTCTCTTCTGCAAGAGCTTCGAGGATCCCACGTGTGATTTCCGCACGGAGCCCCGCAACGCCGCGTTCCTGGAATCGCTCCGGGGAAGAGGGATCAACGTGGCCCCCTGGCTCGATGAGGCGCCGGTGCAAACGGCCGTCACGGCCAGCGGAGAGCCGTACCGGCTTTCCTTCGCGCGTCAGATCGATGATGTGCTCCTCATGGGGTTGCGTTTTGGCACGTGTCTATCGCCCGGTAGGGAGAATTTCTTCTCCACGATTGCCAACGCGGTCGACATCAACAAACAGGTCCTCTACGGCAAGACCGAGGCGGGCCGCGTGATCGGCCGCTGTCTCTTCGCGCTGACGGATAACGGCGCCCTGCTCACCTACCACCGGTATGCCCACGATCCCAAGGATGGCTTTGAAGGCCAGGTCGACCTGTTCGCACAGCGGCTGGCCCGGGCGATGAACACGGTCCTCGCGAGTCCCGGCCCGGTATCGACTCTGGTGGCCGGCACGTGGTACGATGACGGAGCGGTCTCCTGCGAGTCCATCTACGGTCTGTCGAATGCCGACGGCCCGGTGCGGACGGCCCTGCGGACGGAAGAGGCACCGCGCCTGTTCGAGCAACTGGTCGCAATTCTCGGGTCGGAAGGGACGCTGAAAAGCCTGCTCGAACCGTTGCTTCTTCTGGAGGAGTTCACGCAGCGCCGGGAGATCCTGGCACCTTTCCTGCATCGGTTCGCGTTCGATCCGTCGGTCCCGCTGATGGTGAGGCTTCGTCTCGCCCTACGGGCGCGGCAGGCGGGAAATGACCTCGTGGCCCGGCAAATCGTCAGAAGCCTGGGGATCAATTCTCTGCCGCGGCGGCTGAAGCAGTTGGCGTGCCCCTACTGCCGCACGCTCCACGACGTGCGGTCCTATGGCGATGTATTCGATCTTCTCATCGACTGTAATCCTTCCATCGCCTTGCGTACTCTGCGGTTGACACGGCCGCCCGGCGTGAAATCGGATGCCGCCGAGGAAGACCCCGACCGCAAAGAGATCCTGGCGCGATGCCACCGAGCGCTGGGACGGAACCGCTGAAGCCTGCGGGAACAGAGTGTCCGCAGGGCTCGCCCCGGCTTGGAACCGTTGTAGCCACGGTGGTGGGAATGTGGTATGATTCCCGCCAACTCGGTTTGTGGTGTGACCGCGCAGGGTGAGCGTCCGACTCGCCTCCAGACGTCGTGCGGGACGCACGACCTACGAAGAAAGGAGCTTCGTCATGAGCAGCATGTCGATGAACGTCCGCATCCGCCTGAGTATCATGATGTTCCTGCAGTACATGATGTTCGCGGTGTGGTGGGTGCAACTGGGCGGCTACCTGGGCAGGACCGGAGTCTCGGCGACCTGGCAGTTCTGGATTCTCGCGGTGATGCCGTTGGGCTGCGCGGTGGCCCCGGTCCTGTGCATGATCGCCGACCGGCATTTCGCCAGTCAGAAGGTGCTGATGGCCCTGAACGTTGCGTGCGCCGTGCTGTTCTTCCTGGGGGCGCGGCAGGACAGTCCCGCGACCCTGTTCGTCATCCTGCTGCTGGCGATGCTCTGCTACATGCCCACGTGGAGTCTCACGAACGCCATCGCGATGGCCAACGCACCGGCGGAGAAGTTCCCGCAGATCCGCGTGTTCGGTTCCATCGGCTGGGTTGCTTCCGGCGTGTTCGGCCTCGGGGCTCTGTGGCTGTTTGACAGCAAGATCGACAGCACGCTGATTCCCCTCTACTGCGGCGCCGGCACGGCCCTCGTCGCGGCGTTGCTGAACCTGACGCTGCCCAACACCCCGCCGCCGGCCAAGGGGCAGAAGGCCTCCGTGGTCGACGCGCTCGGCCTGCGGGCCATCGGCCTCCTGAAGGACCTCAACTTCACCCTGTTCCTCCTGATCGCCCTGCTCGTGATGACGCCCTTCACCCTGTACTTCTCGCTGGGCTCCCAGTTCTTCGAGAGCAAGGGCTTCAAGCTGGTGACGGTCCTGATGAACTGGGGCCAGTTGGTCGAGATCTTCCTCATGCTGCTCGTGCCGCTGGCCTTGGCGAAGTTCGGCGTCAAGTGGACGATGGCGATCGGTTTGGCGGCCCTGGCCGTGCGTTATCTGACGCTCTGGGCCGGCGTGGCGACCGACACGATCTTCCTGTACTACATCGCGATCCTCGTGCACGGGATCATCTTCGGGTTCTTCTTCGTCGGCGGACAGGTCTACGTGGACAAGAAGGCCCCGCCCCAGATGCGGGCTCAGGCCCAGGGTCTGTACGTCCTGCTCTGCTACGGCGTCGGCCAGTTCCTCGGCACGCTGATCAGCGTGAAACTGGTCACGGGATACGCCACCGACGGCGTCACGAACTGGACCCCCGTCTTCACGATCTCGACCATCATCGCCGCCGGGCTGCTGGGTGCCCTCTATCTGCTGTTCCGCGACGACGTGACCGAGAAGAAGGCGGCGCCGGCGGCCGTCGTGCCGAGCGCGAGCTAGGCTGGCGGCTACTTCAAGGGGATCGCACCCAAGATGTGCCAGCCATCCGCCATGGGCACGTCTGTGCCGAGACGGATGTAAGGAGCACTGTCACCCTGGTTTCGCGTGAGCGCCAGCGCGAGACGGTACGCGCCGGGTGGGATATCCAGGCCGGGCACGTGGACTTTCTCCACAACCGCCCGGCCGGGCATCCACTGGTCCGGACGGCATTCCGGTGGCCATATGGTCCCCATCCGTTTGCCGCTCTCGTCCAGTAGCGTCAGGGCCACAGCACAGGGGATATACATCGGCGCGACCCCCTGGTTGAGCCAGGTCAGCTCCAGCTCGAAGCCGTTTCGTACCGCCTGGCGGGGATACGTCACGCGCTGCAGGTGGAAATGGTAGCCGATGCGGTTGGTCAGGCGCTCGATCAACGCGCGGTTCTCCTGGAGCATCCGCAGACCGGAGGAGCCACCCCGGCCGAGGTCCACCCAGGTGGGTTTGCCGTTTTCGATGCACTCTTCGAGACGAAAGCCGCAACCGCCCTTGTCCTTCTGCCCGTCCCACCAGCCGCGCTTTTTCACGCCATCATAATTGTCGTACAGCTCGAAGACACCCGGGGCGATGCCCAGGCCAAGCGCGGTCTCCTGTCCATTGCTGTTGCCGCAAATGCCGTCCCGGCGCGGGGCGATATGCTTTTCGAGCACCGCCCAGTCGAAGATGGGCTTGAGCGGACCATACTTGCCCAAGTGGGCGTTGCATGACAGGCACAGTTGGGTCTTTTTGAACGCATCCAGGTGCATCTGCACATGTCGGCGGAATTGCTCCGGGGCGATATCCGGACCACCAAACGGGTGCATATGGGCCTCGCCCCAGTTGCCGTAGGAGCGGATATCGAGCACGGCGAGGCGGGGGTCGCCGTCGTAGCGCTGCGCGAAGGCACGCAGGAAGTTGGAGAACTTCTCCAGGAAGATCGGGTCGTCAAACACCGGCGCGACCTTCTTGCCGGGGGTGCCGGTCGTGGACTGGGTCGGGTTGAGCATGATCTCGATCTTCTTCGCGCCGGCGTCGAAGACCCATTTCGGTGTGACATAGCCTTCCGGGGCGCGGCTGTGCGTATTCGCGCACATGACACCGAGGTTGCAGACCCTGCCCAAGCGGCCCCAACTGTCGAGGAAGCGATCGATCATACTCCAATCGTACTGCCCTTCCTGCGGCTCCAGGCTCGACCAGTCGAACCGCATCACGCCCATCCCTACGAGGTCAAGCACCTCTTTGGGATGCCGGTCCGGCATTCCAAAGGCCGACCACCCTTTGCCGGGGTTGAGCAGCATGCCGGTCGACGGCTTGGGTTCGAGCGTAACAAGCGGGCTGCCTGGCACGAACCGGATGGCCTGGCCGCCCCGGGCGGGCAGGGCCGCCTTCAAGACTGTGTTGCGATCCACCGGGATTCGCTCGATCTTGACGTGGGTCCGGGTGGGGACGGCCGGATCGTCGGAATAGATGTGGGCCGTGTACTTCTTATTTGCGTCGAGGAATCCCAGGGGGACATCGAGCGAACAGGGCTCATCGCTGTTCATGGCGCCCAGGAACCAATTGTCGCCGCTGCGCCGGGCGATGACCGCATATTGGCCGATGCGGCCGTGCAGGACCTTCGTGTCGTCCCAGACCGTCGGGCAGTGGGCGAAGAATTCCAGCTCGGGCTCGTCGCCGATCACATTGCGCGCCTCGGCGGATCGGCCGGTCACTCCCCGCGCGACCAACGGGCGGTCGTACCAGAACACGAATTGCCACGGGCTGTAGAAGCAGACCATTTTGGCGAGCTGATAAGCATGCGTGGCCTGGCGGTCCACCCGCTCGTCGTAGTAGCAGATGGTGTTGTCGCCGGCGCCGGCGAGCATGCGCGTGAACAGCGTCGTCAGAGCCATCGTGTTCGGCTGGCGCTCCTCGTCGCCGCGAATGCCCTCCTGGGTCATGAAGTTCGGGTAGGTCCGCGACCAGCCGGTCGGGCGGTACTCGTCGTGCACATCAACCATCAACTGGTGCGCCGCGGCCTTGCGGATCGCGTCATGCATCCAACTGGTCCACTTCTGCGTGCCGACGTTGACGAAGCCGAACTTGATGCCCTTCACGCCCCACTGCCGGTAGAGCGGCAGCAGCTCATCCAACTGCCGTTCCAGGGCCTTGTGGTTCACGTACAGAATGATCCCGATACCGCGCTCGCGGGCATAGCGGATCACCTCCTGCAAATCCAGCGGTCCCCTGGAGCGTTTGGGATCGAGGTTGACCGCCCGGGCGTCGGAGGCATCGTCATTCTCCGGGCCGTACCAGCCGGCGTCGAACTCGACGTACTGCAGGTTGTTCTGGACGGCAAAGTCCACGCAGGCTTTGCCGCCCACGGTGGTCAGGGTCACTTCGCGAATAACTTTGCCCGGCTTGATCCAGGAGGTGTCGTCGAGGGCACAGGCATCGTTGAGATTCAGGAGCAGGTCGTTGCGCTCCAGCAACTGGCCGGGGCTGTCGGCCAGCAGGATCACGCGCCAGGGCGTTCGCAGTGCCAGCGAGGCCGTGACCTCGCTGCCCAGATCGGCAACGAGACTGTGCGGGGTTGTCGGCAAGGGCGAGAGCTTCATCCGCGCATAGTCCACCAGGCGCGCCTCCGCCACCGCGGCATACCTGTCGTCGGCCAGGCGAACGACCAGAGGACGCTCGCAGCCGCGTTTGATCTGGCTGATCGGGACATTCGTGTAGGCGCCCTGGGCCGAGTACGTGACCCAGGCGGGGAAATCGGCCGAGAAGCGGAATTCGGTCAGTTCCCGGGAGATGGTGACGCGTTCCACGTCCAGTTGCCTCGACATGCCATAGCAGAACGCCGCCCCCTGGTCGTACGCGCGCAGAATCACATACAGGAATCGCTTCGGTGCGGTCTGCTCCTGCAGCTCGACAACCATCTCGTGGTAGTGATTGCGGATCGTGCTGCGCTCGCCGTAGACCGGCTGCCACCGCTTATCCACGCGGCTTTCGGTCTGCCGTACGATGTGCAGCCCCTCCGCGAGCGGCGCGGCGGCCAGGACGAGTCCCAGGCGCGACGGGGCAATCACGACCTGGCCCCGATGCGTGACGCGGTACACCGGGCACGAGACCGCACCCTCGAAATCCTTCACCTCGAGCGAAATGACCACCTGGCCATCGGGCGACTTCACCTCCACCGCGTCTGCCATCGAGCCTGTCCACGCGAGCGTGGACATCGCACCCAGCACCCAAATATTGCTCCAAATCCTCATCCACAGTTCCTTTCTAACGTAGGAGGGGCTTTTGCCCATGCGGTCTTCCTCGGAATCGCCACCAGGGCAGCATGGGCTGAAGCCCATCCTACAAGCTGAGATGGATTGGTGGGCACAGCCCACCCTACGGCTGCCTGGCGCTCTGCAACTTGTCGAATACCGTGATCACCGGCAGGGCATTGCCTTCGTCGTCGAAGAACCCCCGGGACCGCAAGCCACCGGTAACGGCCGGCTCCCACCAGAAGATGCCCTTGCCCAGGCCGTGGGGCGTTTCCAGGACCAGGCGATGCACCTGCTCCAGGAATTGCCGCTGGCCCTCCGGGGTCTCCGGGAACGGGGCTTCCTTGTTCTTGTACTCGGTGGGCCGCCAGTTGTAGGCGACCTCCACGAGGATGATGTCCTTGCGGTACTCCTGGGCCATGAAGGCCAGGTTCTCGCGCAGGTCCTCGAGGGAGCCATGCCACCACGGATAGAAGGATTGCCCGATGACGTCGTAAGGGACATGACAGGAGTTCAGCTTATCGAAGAACCCCTGGGTGGCCTTGCGGTTGCCGCCTTTGTCGATATGGATCATGATTCGCGGGCACGGGGCGTCCCCACTACCGGCTTTCACCCCGGCAATCGCGGCCTGGAGCAACTCCGCGAAGTTGTCCCAGTTGGCAGGCAACTTCCCGTCGGGCCAGAGCATGCCGGGGGTGATTTCGTTGCCGGGTTGGACCATGTCGGGCAGGACCCCCGCCGCGCGAAAGGCAGCGATCGTGTCGCGGGTGTACTCCCGCACGGCCTGCACCAGCTCGGCATGGGACTTGCCCTGCCAGGCCTGGGGAATGGTCTGCTTGCCGGGATCGGCCCAGGTGTCCGAGTAGTGATAGTTCAGCAGGAACTTGTACCCGAGCTTCCTGGCATCCTTGGCCAGGGCGATCGTGTATTCGAGGTTGTTCGGCAGCCGCGTGGGCGTGTGGAACAGGCGCAGGCGAATCCAGTTATAGCCGTGCTCACGGAAGATCCGGAGGCCGGGCTGGGCCTGGCCGTTGTCCTTGAACACGGTGCCCCGGTCCTCGGCCTGCTTGAGGAAGGACAAATCGGCACCGATGGCATAGTCCGCAGGCGTGTCTTCGTAGGTCGCGCGGGGACGCTGGCCCCACGCGGACGCATACCGAACCGGGAGCGTCGCCAGCATCAGCGAAACAATTCCCAGAACGGCCAGTATCGTGGGCTTCTTCATGTATCTCTCCTTGGGGGTCCGTCCGCCAACGCCAAACGCAGCCATGCCAAAAAGTGTTTTCGAGTCACGCGGGCATTGTATAATAGGAAGAGCCATTCTGCCGATAGATATTCATCTGGAAAAGGAGAAGAGAGTATGAAAACACTCGCCGTCTCTTTCATCACGCTCTTTGGGGCGTGCCAGATGTCCCTGGCGGACTACATGCTGACCAGCGGCAACAACGACACCGGCACCAATAGCGGCCAATCGATCATCCGCTACACCGAGGGTTTCCAGCTCGTCTGGGAGAGATCGCCCGCCCAGGGGACCGGCGAGGCGGAGGTCTCCTCGGTCGAAATCAATCCCGGCAACGGCGACGTCTACACCGGTCACGTGGCCACGCCGATGGTGGGCAAGCATCTCAAGTACGCGGACGGGAGCTACGTCGGGCGCCCCGTTCCGGCAAGCGGCAAGACCGCCGGCGGGGGCGCGTACACAGCCCCCAATGAGGCGGTCCAGGATCTCCAGTTCGGCTACGACTACAACCGGGACGGCGTAGCGGACCTGTGGGTGTGCCGGCGGGATACCTTCGAGGTCTATGACGGGACCACGTTGAACCGCAAAGGTGATGGCGGCGCCGCCACGCTGCTGGTCGCGCTGAAGATCGCCGACAGCGGCGGCAACTCCGGCGTGCAGGACGGCACCGGCGGATACGGGATCACGTTCGGGCCCGACCGCACCGGCGATGGCGTCGGCGAGCTCTACGCGCTGGCCGGCGTCAACGCCGCGAACGGCACGCGTTTGAATGTGTGGAATCCCGTGACCATGACCCAGGTCGCTGCGTACAGCGCCGACGGAACCAAGGATAACGGCCTGATCGTCCTGGGCCCGGATGTCGACGGCGACGGGCAGCAGGACCTCTGGGTGACCGATCCGCGCAACCACCGGCTCCGGGCGTACGACTGCGCGACCGGAGCCCTGGTGGCCGGCAGCATCAGTCTGGTCAAAGCGGATGCTCCCGACACACCGGTCACGCTGCGATCCCCGACGGATATCGACTATGGTCCCGAGGGCACTCTCCTGATCACGACCCGGTTTGCCACGTCGGTGGACCCGCAGTGGGCCGGCCCCAAGGACACGGGCGGGGGCGATCTGCTCCAGGTTCAGTGGGACCCCGTCTCGAAGACGGGCCTGGTGACGCTCTTGTTCGAATACGCCAAGCGACTCGACGGCGTGGCGTACGTCGCTCCCGAACCCAAGGGCGCGATCGAGCCGTACCCGGCCCCGCAAGCGGCGGATGTGCCGCCCGAGGTGATTCTGGGCTGGACGCCCGGGAAGTGGGCGGCGCAGCACGATGTCTACTTCGGCGACAGTCCCGACGCCGTGGCCGCCGCGAGCCGGACGAGCCCGCTGGGCGTTTTGATCAGCCAGGCCCAGGATGCCAACACCTGCGATCCGACCGGTCCGTTGGAGTTCGGCAAGACCTACTACTGGCGGGTCGATGAGGTCAACGCTCCGCCGGACGCCACGATCATCCAGGGGACCGTCTGGAGTTTCACCGTCGAGCCGGTCACCTATCCCATCGCGAACGTCACGGCCACCGCCTCCAGTTTCCAGGCCGGGATGGGTCCGGACAGGACCGTGGACGGCTCCGGACTCAATGCGCGCGACCAGCATTCGGCCCAAAGCACCGATATGTGGCTCAGCGACATCACCGGACCGCAACCTACGTGGATTCAGTTCGGCTTCGACACCGCACAGAAACTGACGGACATGTGGGTGTGGAACTCCAACCAGTACATCGAGGGCAGTTTCGGCCTCGGGCTCAAAGCCGTGCAGGTCGAGTACTCGACCAGTGGCAACGACTGGACGGCCCAGGCGGGCGTGTCCCAGTTCGCGCGGGCCCCGGGCACCGACGCCTACCTGCCGAACATCACCGTTGATTTCCACGGCGTGCCGGCGCAGTACGTCCGCATCACGGCCCACAGCAACTGGGGCGGCCTGGTCCCGCAGTATGGCCTGAGCGAAGCGAGGTTCTTCTCCATCCCCGTGCAGGCCCGGGAGCCTCACCCGGCTCCGGGAGAGAAGGCGGTTGCGCTGGACACCCCGCTGAGCTGGCGTCCCGGACGGGGAGCCGCTCTGCACCGGATCTGCTTGAGCACGAATCGGCAAGCCGTAGTGAACGGCACGGCCCCGACCGTAACCACCGACCGGAGCCGTTATCTGCCCACGATCCTGGAGTTCGGCCGCACGTATTGGTGGCGGGTCGATGAGGTCAACGAAGCCGGCAGTCCCAAGATCTGGGAGGGGCCGGTTTGGAGCTTCTCCACGATGGAATACGCCGTCGTGGACAACTTCGAGAGCTACACGGACCAGCCGGACAACGCCATCTTCGACGCCTGGACCGATGGCATCGCCGATGGGAATGGCTCGATCGTGGGCCTCTACCCGGACGCGATCAAGGGCACCTTCTGTGAGACGACGGTGACCCACGGTGGCCAGCAAGCCATGCCCTTGCAGTACAACAACGTGAACCAGCCGTATTATTCCGAGGCCCGGCGGACCTTCGACACCCCTCAGGATTGGACGATCGGGGCGGCCAGCACCCTCTCGCTGTACGTCCGAGGTCCCGCCGACGTCGCGGCGACGAACGTACCACTCTACGTGAGGGTGGAAGACCAGGCGGGACAGAGCAGGACGGTGGCTCACTCGAATCCGCAGACAGCCGTTACCACCTCGTGGCAACAGTGGCGGATTACCCTGAGTACCTTCCGTTCCGCCGGGGTCGATCTGGCGGCCGTGAAGAAGCTGGTCATCGGCGTCGGGAACCGCAACAACCCGAAACCGGGAGGCGAGGGCAAGCTCTACATCGATGATATCGGGGTCGGTCACCCCGCGCATTAGCACAGGAATCATTGTCGAACAGGGCTCGTGCAAGCCGGAATGAAGGAGGAGCGTCATGCGGAAACGAACTTGCGTATTGTTGGCGATCTTGATGGGGGTACTGGGCCCCGGCGCCTCGGCGGACCTGGTGCTCCACTGGAACCTGGACGAGGCCAGCGGAACCGTCGCCCAGGACAGCGTCGGGGAAAGCCACGGCAAGTTGATGGGCAACACCGTCTGGGTCCCGGCGGGCGGCAAGCTCGGCGGCGCCGCCCGCTTTGACGGCAACGACGACAGCATCCGTTTCACGGCCCCCACGGGACCCTTCCCGTTCAGCGCCTACCCGTTCACCCTGATGGGCTGGTGCAAGACGACGAAGAACACGGCGAAAGCCGTCATTGTCACGGTTACGCAGACGACATCCCTGTACTACTGGGTCGGCGTCCAGAACGGACGCGGGTGCCTCACCGCCCGCAGTTCCGCCGGCCAGTACGAACAGATGGGCGGCCCCACGATTGCCGACGATCAGTGGCACCACGTCTGCGGCGTCTACTATGGTCCCGACAACCGGCGTTTGTTCGTGGACGGGGTCGAAGCGACACAGGACAGGCGTGCCACCATTTTCCACACGGGTATTCGACGCGTCGCGGCGGGAGCGCTCGACCGCGATCCCGTCGGAGAGAGCATCGTCGATGAAATGCTCGGGCTCGTGGACGATGTGGGCATCTTCAACGAGGCCCTGGATCTGGCCACGATCAAGCGCTACATGGCCCAGGGCATCCCGACGAAATCGCCCGCCGCCGCGGCGCTGAGCCCCGCAGACGGGGCCACCGATGTGCCGCGTGACAGCCTGCTAAGCTGGGCGGCCGCTCCGACGGCCCAGACCCATGATGTGTACCTGGGTACGGTTGCTGCGGATGTCGACGCGGCCGACAGGGCCAAACCGCTGGGTGTGCTGGTCAGCCGGGCGCAGACCGCCACATCCTACGCGCCGACCGCACTCTTGGCGTTCGGCCAGACCTACTACTGGCGGATCGATGAGGTCAATGCGCCGCCGGACGCCACCATCTTCAAGGGCCGCGTCTGGAGCTTCACCGTCGAGCCGTTCGCCTATACGATCCGAAACATCACCGCGAAGGCGTCCAGCGCCCAGGCGAGCATGGGCGCGGAAAAGACCATCGACGGCTCCGGCCTGACGGGGGACCTGCACGGCACCGAGCCAACCACGATGTGGCTGAGCGCCGGGACAACGCCGAACTGGATCCAGTACGAGTTTGACCAGGTCTACCAGCTGTACGAGCTGAAGGTCTGGAACTCCAATCAGCTGGTGGAATCGATCTTCGGCATGGGCGCCAGGAAGGTCACGATCGAGTACTCCACCGACGGCGCCACGTGGACGGCGCTCGCCAACGTGCCGGAATTCACCCGGGCGCCCGGCGCAGCCGGCTATGCCGCGAACACGACCGTCAATCTGGGGGGCGTTCTGGCCAGGCACGTGCGGCTCACCATCGACGCCTCCTGGGGCGGCATGGCGGTTGCCGGTCTGAGCGAGGTGCGGTTCTCCTACGTTCCCGTGCAGGCGCGGGCGCCGCAGCCGGCGAACGGGGCCACGGGCGTCAGCGTGGACACGGACCTCTCCTGGCGGCCCGGCCGCGAGGCGGGCTCGCACGCCGTGTACGTCGGGACCGACCCCAATGCCCTGGGCGCGGCCACCACGGTGACCGATCACAGCTACAATCCCGGCCCGCTAACCTTCGGGACGACCTACTGTTGGAAGGTCAATGAGGTCAATGCGGTCAATGGGGTCACCTACCCGGGCGAGCTCTGGAACTTCACCACCCGGGAATACGCAGTGGTGGATGATTTCGAAGGCTACACCGACAACGAAGGCGGCCGTATCTACGAGACCTGGATCGACGGCTGGACCAACGGCACCGGCTCGGTCGTCGGCTATCTCAACGCTCCCTTCGCCGAGCGGACCATTGTGCACGGGGGCAGCCAGGCCCTGCCGCTGGAGTACAACAACGTCAAAACGCCCTTCTACTCCGAGGCCGAGCGGACCTTCGCCGCAAACCAGGACTGGACCACCCACGGGGCCGACACCCTGTCGCTCTACTTCCGGGGCAGTGCCGTGGCCTTCCTGCAGCGAGCCGACGGCACGTTTGTCGTCGGGGGCGGCGGCACGGATATCTGGGGCACCGCCGACCAGTTCCGGTTTGTCTACAAGTCGCTCAGCGGCAACGGCTCGATCGTGGCCCGCGTCGACAGTCTCGTCCGGGCGGACGCCTGGACCAAGGTGGGCGTGATGATCCGCGAGACGCTCGAGGCCGGGTCCCGGCACGCCGCCGTGGTCGTCACGCCGGACAACGGCGTGTCCTTCCTCCAGCGGCCCACCGCCGGCGCCGCCAGCCAGCAGGTCAATCAGACCGGCCTGAAGGCGCCTTACTGGGTGAAGTTGACCCGGACCGGCAATACCTTCACCGCCCAGCGCTCGGCGGAGGGCGCGACGTGGGTAAATATCACGAATGATCCCGCCGCCTCGTCGGTCGATGTCACGATGGCTGCGAACGTCTACCTCGGTCTGGCGGTGACCAGCCACAACGCGGCGGCACAGACGACCGCCCAATTCTCGAACGTCACCACGACCGGCGCCGTCACCGGGCCGTGGCAGGATCTGGCCCTTGGCGTAGCACAGCCCAGCAACGACCCGGCGCCTCTATACGCAGTGGTCGAAGACAAGGCGGGCCACAGGAAGATGGTAGTCCATCCTGACCCCGAGGCTACGGTCGTCGCGGCCTGGCAGCAATGGCATATTCCGTTGAGTGACCTGGCCTCCGCCGGGGTCAATCTGGGAGCGGTGAAGAAACTGACCATTGGGGTCGGCGACAAAGCCAATCCGGCCCCGGGCGCTGCGGGCAAGCTCTACCTCGACGACATCGGCTTCGGCCATCCCGCCCCGTGACCCGGGCGTCCGACAATAACGGGGAAGGTATGGCTGTTGATGCACAGGGTGCGAGCCGGTGAACCAGCAGCCATACCGCCCCGGGACGCCGGTCCCGGGCCGCCGCGGCGGCGACGGAAATCAAGTGCGCGGGCCAAATCGCCGATCATCATAAGATTGGCGGTGTGTGAGTTTTTTTTCTGGCGCCACGCTACTCCTTTGTTTACAGTGACTTAGGAACCTTTTTGGAAAGGGGATTAGGTCATGGAAGACAAACGCGT
>JALORE010000410.1 GCA_025459125.1 Planctomycetota bacterium
CCAGCCAGCGCTGCATCGTGGGGAAATTCAGCTCCAGGACACGGGTGTCGCCGTAACGCTCGTAGACCTCCCAGGGCAGCGTGATGCAGAAGCCGCTCCAGCCGGGGCCGCCGCCGCCCCAGTAGGTCGGGGCGGTGTAGGGCAGGTTGCCGCTCTCCGGGCTGTCCTTGACCGCGGCCATTTCGGCCGTGCCCCAGGCGGCGCCGCCGCCCTGGACATCGCGCCAGTCCTCAGTCCACTTCGTATAGAACGCACCGAGGTCATAGTTGTTCAGGCCGCACTCGGTCGTCGCGTGGCCATCGCCGCCATAGCCCATCCGCTCGCGGTGCGGGCAATCGACCACGTAGCCACCGAGGCTCAGGTCCTCGAAGGTCCAGAGCGTCGTGCGGTAGATCCGGTTCAGCAGATCGTTCGAGCACTCAAAATCCGCCGCCCGCGCGTAGTCGGTCCGCACAAGCTGCGCCCGGATGTCGCCCCGGGCCGGCTTGTATTTGAGTCCCTCGATCGTCACCCAGCGGCCGGTGAAGTAGTTGAACCGGTTCTGAAAGGTGCCCTGGCCCGAGGGGCCAATGATGTACTGGCTGTGCAAACGGTGGGTCATGTCGTTCTCGGCCTGTTCGGAGAACTTGAATTCGATCCGGTCGCCCGGCTTGCCGCGGACCTCCGCCTCGAACCACCCATTGACGTTGACGCCGAGATCGACGCGGTAGACGCCCGGCTTGGGCTCTGCGATCGCCACCGCGCGCACCGCCTTGATCTGACGGTTGGGCTCGACCATGTCTGCCGAGAGCATCAGGTTCGGCGTATAGACCGTCACGGGTTTCCAGGCAGAGTCATCGAGATTCACGTCCGACCAGCCTGCGACTTCCTTATTGGCGTCGTAGCGCTCGCCGCCGAAGTGCATGAAATCCCAGACGCCCAGCAGCGTGTTGGGGCTGGGATGCGTCCGCCATGTCTCGTCGGTCACGATCCGCGTGGTCGCACCGCCCGGCAGCCGGATATCGGCCTGGGCCAGCACGATCGGCGTCTGCGGTTTGTCGGGTGTCTTGTACGGCGGGAAGATCGACCACGAGACGCCCAGCCACAGGGCCAGGACATTCTTGCCCGCCTGGAGCTGATCCGCGATCTCATACGTCACGTACCGCGCGCGTTTGCGGTGGTTCGTGGCGCTGGGCGACAGGACCGCATCGCCGATCCTCTTGCCGTTGACATAGAGTTCGTGATATCCGACCGACGCGACATAGACGACGGCCCGTTCGGGTTTGGCCTGGAGCTCGAACGTCTTGCGCAACCACGGGTCCGGCACCTTGTTGTCCGGCGGCGGGAATCCCTTCTCACGGGTGAAGAGTTGGTCGGTCCCAATCCACTTGCCCGACCAATCGGACTTCTCCAGCAACCCCATCGTCCAGCGCACCGGCCGGCTCCATGGGGAAACCACACCGTTCTCATCCTTGACCCGCACCTTCCAGAAACATTCCATGCCCGACGCCAGGGGCTTGCCGCCATAGACCACATGCACCGACTGGTCCGAGGCAGCCCAGCCCGAATCCCAAAGGTCCGCTTGATCCCGCTCCAGGAGGGCCTTCGTGCTCGCCACAAGGATCTGGTAGGCCGTCTGCTTCTGGCCACGTGCCTGCGTGTCCACCGCCGCCAGTTTCCAGCTCAAACGCGGCTGCCGCACATCGATCCCGAGGGGGTCTTTCAAGTACTCGCAGCGAAAGTCGGTGGCCATCACGGAGCACGACTGACCGCCGGCGGGAAGCGGGGCCGCCACCAGCGTAACAACGACAGCGAGGAATGCCCACGGGACGAGTTTTCGGATACCAGACGATCTCATGTTGACCTCCCGGAATCGGCGGATGTTGCGGTCCTCCCGGCGCAAACCAAGGGACGCATGGCACACACAAACGATACAGGGTCCGATTATATCCGACCGACATGTCCACGCAAGCGCGGCCGCGAGCAGATCAGGGCGACGTCGGTTCGTCGGGTTGGCCTGCCGGGGAAGGCGAAGTCGGTGGTTTGACGCGGGTCATGGTGGCCAGCAACACCGCGACCACCCAGATCCCGCTGGCCATCACCAGAGCCGCCGCCACAATCGCCGCCACCAGCACTACGGTCTCCATGATCGTCGCTCCAGAGAACCGGCGAGTACGTGTCCAAGGGCATACGCCACGAGCGAAGCGGCCAGCGCCGGGAGAATCGGTGGGATGGTGAGCGCGCCGGGCGATTTGTACTCGATGATCTGCAGACCCACGGCCACGGTCGTCCCGACGAGCATCGAGGCCAGGCCGGCCGGGGCCCGCGGCTTCTTCAGCCATAAGCCGAACACCGCCGCCGGCAGGATCGCCGGCGCCCAGACCGTGTAGCAGATGAGCAGACCAGTGATGATCTCGGGGACCGCCGCGGCACCGGCCGCCGCCACGACCGCGATGCCGAGGGTCGCCCCGCGGCCGCAGGTCAGCGACGCTCGATCCGACAGCCGGGTCAGCGGCTTGACGACATCCTGGGTGAAGACGACCGCCCCGGCGTTCATCAGGGCATCCAGGCTCGACATGATCACCGAGATCAGGGCGATCAGCAGCAGGACGCGTCCCCCGACCGGCATCGTCATCTGGACGAACGACAGCAGGACATCGTCGCGCGGCGTTGCCGCAGGAACCACCGTGCGGGCCACGGCGCCGAGCGAAATCATGATCGTGAACCACAGGAAGCTGAACACCCCCGCCAGAATGAAGGCATTGCGCGAGGCCTGGCTCGACTGGGTCGCCAGGGCCCGGTTGGCATACGGCGGGATCAGGGTCTCGCCCAGGAGAAACCCGGCGATCCAGCCGAGGATTTCCACGGTGGGCATCGACTGGAACCCGGCCGCGGTTGCGGTCGCCAGTTCCCGGGAGAAGGCCGCCGTGCCGCCGCCCGAGTCGCGGACCAGCGCAAAGAGAAACAGGGTGGACAACAGAACACTGAAGACCGCGAACTGCAGCGCATCGGTCATGATGCTGGTCTTGAGGCCGCCCAGGCTGGTATAAACCGCCGCCACGGCGGCCACCAAGACGGCCGCGCGGCCCAGGGGGATGTCAAACACGTGCTCCACCACGCGCCCGGCCGCGTGCGCCATCACCGCCGCCAGCCCCGCGCACACCCCGACGGAGATCACCCCGGTGAGAACATGGCAGGTCCGATTGTACTTCTGCCCCAGCGCATCGCCCAGCGTGTGGCAATCGGCCAGAGAGCGCAGGCGCGGGGCGATGAAGAAACCCACGAGGATGTTCTGGACGGAATAGGCCAGACCGACGTACAGAAACACCAACCCGACTTGAAAGCCCCGGCCCACGAACCCCATGGAGAATCCCGGACCAATGTAGGTCGCACACAGGCTGGCGAAGATCAGGGCCAGCGGCAGAGAGCGTTTGGCCAGGGAGAACTCGGCGTATTCGCGCGCGACCCGGGCGCGCAGAACGACAAAGAGGAGAACGGCAAGAAAGCCGAGGACAAGCACCGCTGAAAGGATCGCATCCACTGCTTTACCTAGTCCTCCCAATGGCCCGCGACTCCGACTCGGGCCGAGATCGGCAATCGGTTGCGGTTGCGTAGCTCGTATCGATTGCGTCACGCGTGAAACGCAGGCGGCCTCGACTCACGCAACCGCTTCACGAAACGAGCTGCGCAACCGATGGACGCATGACGATGTCCCCCGCAGCGCTACTGCCCGTCTTTCTTCTGGAACGTCTCTTCCTCCAGCTCGCTGATGACGGTGTCGAGATCGGACTCGGTGCGGATCCAGCCGAAGCGGGCATCGACCAGGAACGTTTGATACCACTGGATCATCTTCTTGGCGAAATCGTCGTCCTTGCAGTAGATCCCGAAGGAAATCTCGCCGGCATGGGAGCCCGCCTTGCCCGGCATCTGGGGGAAGGCCAGCAGCACCGCGTCCCGCGACAGGAGGAATTCCAGGTCGGAGACCTGGCTGTTGTAGATGCGGAGCCGGCCCGATTCGATGGCCCCCGCGAAGCGGCGGAACAGGTGCCGGGCGGCGTTGGAGAACCCCGGGACACTCAGATTCATCGCCCGGTGCACCCGCACATCGGGATAGTCCTGGAGGATGGTATGGAGCTGGCTGAGGTAGTCCTCCATGGGCTGCCGCTCACCCTCGAACAACATGCAGGTCCACAGCTCGCCGTGGCCGGTCGCATCCAGTTGGTCGTGCAGCATCTTCTTGGCCGCGTTGTAGGTCTCGCGCCGGTTGCCGAGCACTTTCAGTTGGCGCTCGGTCAGGACCTGAGCCCAGGGCGGCATATCGTCCGGCAGCGACTCGGGCGGACAGACACCCAACCGCGTCATGAGGCGCAGGAACTGCTTGTGCTCGGAGCCGTAGAACCGCCGGCCGACGACGCTGCCGACGTTGCCGTTGCATTCCAGGCCGTACCGCTTGTGATAACCGAATGATAGCCGGTGAATCTGGAAACCCCGATCCTTGAGCATCTTCTCCAGCTCGCCGATCAGGGCGATCGCCTGCTTCTCCGGCGCCTTGTCAATGGACAGGTGCACGTTCGGACACAGAACAATGGGGCGCTTGCCCAGCAGATGGGCCAGCGCGCCGAACTCGTTGGCCGCGTCCTCCAATTCCTGCCGGCTA
>JALORE010000411.1 GCA_025459125.1 Planctomycetota bacterium
GAGCGTGGGCAGGATGTCAGACCAGCGTCCTGTGTGGCCACGTCGCTCCAGCCAGTCTTGCTTCTCGCGTTCCCATCGCAGCAATACCTGCCGCGGGATGGAATCATGCGTTCGAAACGTGATGAACACAATCGCCCCGGCCTGGGACCAGTGCGGGCGGAAATGCTCCGAGATGCTCAAATCCGCCCGGGGATCGAAAAGCTCACCCAGCATTCGAGCTACCCGATTGGAAACTGGCTGGGGCAATTGCCGAGCGACTGTTGCGTAGTCATCGTTGTGATCCTCGCGAGGCGAGCGGCAAGAGGCAAGTCGTTCCAGCTGTTGATGAATTGGGGTCTTGGAGTATTGTGGGCGCTACTTTCGCGGAGCGAAAGGCGACGAAGTTGGAGTATTGTGAACGCTACTTTCGCGGAGCGAAAGGCGACGATGGCGGAGTATTGTGGGCGCTACTTTCGCGGAGCGAAAGGCGACTCTCTGGGCCAAATCGCGGCTAACATGGCGCCGCCCTGTGAACGGTTACGGGTAGGCGGTTCGAGTCGCGTCAGAGGTTCAAACGTAGGGAGTCGCAGCAACTCCACGACGTAGCGCGCGGACGCGATGGCCAGCATGCCGCCGTCGCGAGAAAACGCCCTGGGCGTGAAAAAACCCGGATCCGCGCGCGGTATCCGGCGTGCCGGACGCCAGGTGCCGGACTTCGAGAACTGAAAGCTCTCGTTGGTGCTCGTCAGCAGCCATTTCCGATCCGGGCTGAAGCCGAGTCCTCCGACGTCCGCCGTGGCGCGGGCGTTGACCATGATCGTCTGACGCGGCATGTCCCACACGCGGCATTCGGTGCCCGCCGCGGAAACGGTCTTCTCGCCCCGCACGTGCCCGCCACCTCGGATAAGACACGTTTCGTGACGCAAGATGTCGGCCGCCTTGCGCGCGGTCATCTGCATTAGTAACCGCCAAAGCCCTTCCCGATCCGCCAACTTCGGGAACCGGCCGTGCTCCGTGGCGCGGCAGAGACTGTCCAACGCGCTGAGGGCCGCCTCTTCGACAAGAGCCAAGGGCCGATGTGACGCGTCGAGTGTGCCCTGTCTCCCAGGGCATCTGCCATACCCTCGAGGGAGAGCCAAGCAGGGCAGTGGCCGTTTCGGCGAGCCGCAGAAGAGGACCGACCTCACTGCGAATCCGTGTGGCACTTTCCTGCCGGCCGGCCGTGGCGACGGGGTGGACACGGTGAACCGATCAGCCGCACTGGTGCGGATGGTGGCGCAGACTGGCGGCCACAGGCAAGGGTGGCAACGGGACGAACCGCCCGGCGGCTGACACGGGGGAAGCCGCCGCGCTGTGCCGGCGGTGATTTTGGCGGGTCTTCGGTACCACGTACGGTTAACAAACTAGCGCCCGGCACCAGGGCGATGCCCTGCGGTCCCGAAGCACATCTCGAGAGAGGGGACGACCATGACCCACTCAGCGACCTCGCGCAGTCGGCGTTCCAGGGGCTTGGCAGCACGCCACCGGTTCAGGCTCGGTGGACGACCGCAGGGCGCTGGCCGGTCCGGCAACGGTAGCCACGCACCGCGGCCCCGCCGCCTCCGACTGGAATGGTTGGAGGACCGCCGGCTGCTGGCGGCGGTGGATTGGGACGCTTTAGCCAACGGATTGAAAGGCGCATTCTTGTCCAACATTCAGGATGCCCTGAACCGTGAGTTCCACACCAACCCGTTGCCCCTCGTGGGCACTCAATTGGAGAGTTCAGAAGCTGGCCAGTTCGCCCAGCGCGTGAGAGATTGCCTTGAAACACTCCCGGCCTCGCTCAATGACAATCCGGCCGATGACGATTTCGAAGTCGAAGACGAGCTGAGCAAGGCGCTGCAACTGCCGGGCGGCACCAACCTGCTGGCGGCCGGAGGGATCGAGGCCGTTGCTGTGACTGTCGATGGCGTTCAGGGCACGCGGTTCACGATGCCGCTGTCGTATGTGGCCACCGATGATGTGGACCTCCGACTGGGCCTGGGAGACGATCCCTTCCTCGACGTGTGGATCGGCGCGAATGACGCGATCGCGCTCACGGTCGCCTGGACGTACGACCTGTCGTTTCAGGTCGTGGGGGATAGTTTCTCATTCGTCACCGATCAACCGGATCAATCGGAACCAGAGTTGACCTTGGCTGTGACGGCGGGCCTGAAGAAAGGGGCCCAGGATCAGCTTGTGCCGTTTAAAGGAATTGGCCACGTCGGCATCTTCATGGCGGAGATCACCCCGAAACCGCTGGAATCCGCGCCGTTGAGATCCACCGGCGGTTGGGTGTTTGACGTGGTCGACGCTTCGGGCTCCGAATTGGTGGTTACTCCGACTGAAAGCCTCGGGGATGACATCGCGATGTTGCGGGTCCGCGCGGGTGCCTTCCCAAGCTTCTTATTTGAGGAAGGTTTTGACCCAGGAGTCTCCAACCTTGGGGTGACGACAGACCTCGTGGTGAGGTACGGATTCGGCAAGGACGGCCAGACGTTGGATGCCGGCGCTACGGCGGTCGAGTTCAGCAACATCAACCTCGACCTCTGGACGTTCTACCAGAGCTACCTGCTCCCGTTCGTGACGACTATCCAGACCATTCTCAGGCCCGTCAAGGAAATCACCGATTTCTTGATCGACCCGCTACCAGGGATCAGCGACTTGGTGGGCAGTGACGTGAGCTTGCTTGACCTTGTCGTCAAGGGGACTCCTGGCGTGTTCAAGGCACTCAAGCTTCTCGGATTGGATGACATTCCGGAGACCGCGAAGAAGGAAATCGAAGACGCGGGCAAGGTAATTGAGACAATCCACGAAATCCTTTGGCAGACATACCAGTTTCCTGAAGCGGGCGACCTGACGCCTCTTTCAACGGGAGCGGTTGAGGTCACTGTTACTCCGGATGGCAAAGTCACGTGGGATGCGGATTCCATAAGCGCACCTCAGCAGGATCCCGATCCCAACCAACAGAAGCTGAAGGAGAAGTTCGACAAGTGGGTGGCGACTTGGGAGATAGGAGGCGCTGTCAAGTTTCCAGTGTACAACGACCCTGCGTGCCTCGTCGGCCTGCTTACGGATCGCCTGATGTCGGACGAATCCGCCCCCCCTGTCCTGTCCGAGTTCAATCTCAAATTCGGCTTCAGATTCAAGCTCGGGCTAACGGTCGACATCATTCCCAAACTCCTCAAGGGCGAGTTGGCCTTCTCGGTGGGCGCGACATTAGCATTGGGCGGGGGGTATGACACGTCCGGTATAGAAGGGTTGACGAAGGCGATTCACAGGCGGATCACGAACGCAACACAACCGATCACCACCGGTGAAGGCCTTGCTCAGGAGGTTGAGGGCGGCCTTTCCCGCTATCGAACGATCCTCGATCGGGGCTCCTACCTCGATGATCAGAACAAGGGCGGGACCGACAGCGACGAGACGAAGGACAAACCCGAGGCGACGCTCACACTGGCGCTGGCCGCCGGCGCATCGGTGGGGCTCGACGTTTTTTTTGCCGAGGCGAAGTTCGGCGTCACCGGGGAGTTAAGCACCAACGCCTACCTTGACTTGAACGACCTGCCGGAGTTGTTGCCCCAGGAACAATGGGGCGATCCAGCCGTGTCCAAATACCCCGACAACAACGATCCGAACGTCCCAAAATACCCCGACGACTCCGATGACTACGAGTATGACGGCCGCGTCCGCAACGCCGAGTTGCGGAACATCCAGGAGCATGAGCCGCTGGGCCTGTTCAACAGCTCGGGCGACCTCAGGTTCAAATTGAAGTTCTTCTACAAGGCGGGGCTTTTCGGCATCGACATCGTGGATGAGGAGGAGACGATTGTCGATCTGCAGATCTTCAGTTTCGACATCCTCAAACTGGAGGATAGGGAAATCATTCTGGGCCTGAAGAGCCATGTTCCGGCTCTGGGCGACTACGACGAGGACACGGGCACTTTGCGGTTGTTCATGGGTGACACGGGGAACTCGCGGCAGTACTGGGACCTCGATGGGTTCACCGTGTACGGCCCCGGCAATCCGGATGGGATCGTCAACGAGAGATTCGACATCACCCGACTTGGGCCGACGGAAGGGGGCGGGGAGACGATCCGGGTCACATTCGGCGACGGCACCATCCCCAATTCGCCCAAGTACCAGCAGGAATTCAGCGGGGTGAAGAAGATCCTCGCGGACGGCGGCGATGGCAACGACGTGATCAACGTGGGCGACCACGCGGTCAACTCCGCGGTCGAGTTCCACGGTGGGCCCGGCAACGACGTGCTTCGATACACCGGCGAGGGCACCGCACGGCTCCTTGGGGGTCCTGGCGATGACCTACTCGTTGGGGGCTCTGGTGACGACTGGCTTTTCGGCGATGGGGGCAACGACACGCTAATCGGCGGACGCGGCATCGATCACCTGTACGGCGAGGGCGCAGAGTACGCATACGGCGAGTCTGCGACGCCCGTATGGCGTCCCTATCCGCCTGATGGAGTCCTGCTTCCTTTTCCACCCGACTTCGGCGCGGATTACCTGGATGGCGGCCAGGCCACTGATTCGTCGGGTGATTCGGACTACCTGTACGGCGGCCGCGGCGATGATCTCTACCATTGGAATGTCGGTGGCGGC
>JALORE010000412.1 GCA_025459125.1 Planctomycetota bacterium
GTGAACTGGGCCGCGGACGGCCCTCGTCTGGACTGGGTTCAGGCCTATGAGAATGATGCGGCCGAGCCCAAGAAGCTGGCGCGGTTTACGGAACTGACGAACGAGGTGCAGTTGCAGATCGGTGGCTGGATGGACCTGGATGTCTTCGGCTTTGTAATGGCGTACGGGGGCTTCACGCTGTTCCAGGGCCAGATGCAGGTCAACGACGACAGCTATGATTCGGAAGCGGGCACCGGGATCGAGCCTTTCCAGGCGAACGTGTTGAGCTGGTCTTTGGAGAACGTGAGCCTGTTTGCCGGCAGCGGCGGGGCGTTCATTCGGGAAGCGGGGGTGCCGAGGGACTTTGACCGTGACCACGGGGCGGTGGGCTTCTATGTCTCGGACGTGACATTGTGGCTGAGTATCCTGCAGAACGTGGCTGCGCCGGCACAGAAGTACGTGGGCTTGGAGTTCTCGCTGAATGGCTTGGGCCTGGAGGGGATCCCGGGCCTGACGTTCAACGTGTTTGACGGCAGTCTGATGGTCAACTGGGCGGCGGAGGGCGAGCGTCTGGACTGGACTGTCGCGACAACCAATGACCAGACGCACGATCGGTACGAGCGCTTGGCGGACTTCACCGATCTGACGAAGGCGATGGAGCTGCAAATCGGCGGCAGGGTGGATTTGAATGTGTTCGGTTACGTGCTTGCGGTCGGCGGCTTCCTGATGGTCAAACAGGATGTTCGTGACCTTGACGATCCGGATGACGCCGGCTCGCTGACGCTGGGTGGCTCGTTACTGACCGTGGACATTGGTTTTGGCCAACTGCTTGCGGGCAGCGGCGCCGTGCTCAAGGGCGGCACCCTCGACAAATCCCATGCGGTCGGATTCGAGGCTACGGACGGTCGGCTGGATCTGGCGCTTCTGACGACGGACGAAGCGATGCCGCGCACCTACGTGGGCCTGGAGGCGTCGCTGGGCACGGCGGCCGTGCTCGGCTTCGGCGACCTGGCGTTGTCCGTGCAGCGCCTCTACGTGAAATTCAACTTGACGTCGGTGGCGGCCGGCCGGCCGCTGGATTGGTCGGCCGTCAGTCAGACCCCGGTGGATTTGACCTCCAGCGACCGGTGGAGCGTCGGTGGCCATCTGACGCTGGGGATTGCCGACGTGGTGTTTCTCTCGGCGGGCTTCGATCTACAGGCCGGGACGATCGACGTCGATGTCAACAACGACGGCGTGTTCACCCCCACCGCAATCGACCTCGACGACGCCGGTCTGGTCACCCTCGATTTGGAAATCGAGAAGTTCTTTGCCGGGGTCGGCGCGAGCTTCGATGCCCAGGGGCACCTGATCACGACCGACGCCGTCGGCTTCGAGCTGAGCAGCGGCCGGCTTGCGCTGGCGGTCATCAAGCCCCAGGCCGTCGCCGATGACCGGTGGTTCCTGGCCTTGCAGGCCGGACTCGGCGGCGCCACGATGGCCGGACTGCCGGACGACCTGGTCATCGCCGCGACGAATCTGGCCGTGGCGGTCAACCAGGCCTTCTCCCCGAGCGATCCCGACCTGACGGCGCTGGATTGGGCCCGGCAGGTCGGCGACTACGATGCGGCCGCCGGCGTCTTCACCCGCCAGACGGTGTCCGTGGGGCAATCGGGGGAGCCGATGGACATCCTCCTGCGCGGGGATCTGCTCCGGGCGGGCGGCACCCTGACGCTTCATGCCTTTGGTTTTCTGCAGGCCACGGCGAGCTTCGAGTTTGTCAGCAGGCAGATCGATGTCGACTGCAACGCCGACGGCCGCTACGTCGCCTCCGACGGCGACCTCGCCGATGCGAACCTGACCGCGTTGTGCCTGCAAATCAGCGACTTCTTCGTCGGCATGGCGGACCGGAGCATCGGTTTTCATCTGGGCTTCGGTTCCCTGGTGCTGGCCCTCATCACGCCGCAGGATCCGGCCGACGGCCGCACCTACACGGCCATCCGTGCCGATCTCGGCGGCGCCAGTCTGGTGGGCATCGAGGGTCTTACACTCACCGCTGAGGCCCTGAGCCTGGAGATCAACCGGGCCGCCTCGGGCGCGGATTTGCCTCCGACCGCGCTGGACTGGACCACGCAAGTCGGCCGCTATGACGACGCCCGGACGAGCTTCACACCGGAGACCATCACCCTCGGATCGCCGGGCCAGGAGATCGATTTCTCCGGCGAACGGCTCCAGGTGTGCGGCGCGATGTTCCTGGCACTCGGGGACTACGTGTTTGCCCGCGGTCAATTCGCCTTCCAGAAAGGGGCGGCAGCGGCGGCCGTTCTGAATGACGACACGCCGACGGAGGTGACCTACCTGACCGTGGGCGCGGCGGCGGTGGATGTCTTTGTGGGCTGCGGGCCCTACTTCCAGGACAGCGACGGGGATGGACAGATCGACGACGACCCGGCGGAGGGAGCGATCGGACTGGCCCTCGAAAACGCTTCTCTGGCACTGGCGTTCGTGAAGTCGGATACCCACCGGTACTACGGTCTGTCGGCGACCCTGGAGACGGCGGATATCGTGGGCCTGGACGCCGTGGACGAGATCCTGGACCTTGATGTCCGCGACATCGTGATCCAGGTCAACGGCGGCAATGATGGCGACCGCGTGGTCGATTTCGCCCGCAGCAACCTGGATGGCGATGGGGACCGCCGGACCCGCGTGCGGACCGGGCCGGGAGCAGCAGACTTCCTCGATCTGGACTTCGCGGACCGACTGCTAAAGGCGGCGGCTACGGCAACCTTGAAGATTGACGATTTCGTCTTCCTCGAAGGCTCTTTCGCCTTCTTGTCCCTGCCCCAGTACCGCGCAGCGCTCTCGGATGCCTCGACCGCGGATGTCGCCGTCTTCGCCCTCGCGGCCGCGGACGTGAACGCTTTTGCGGGCATCGGGCCGTACGATTTCGATCCTGACGCGGACAATGCGGATGCCGTAGGTCTGGTGGTGGACAATCTGGCTTTCAGCTTTGCCGTCCTGCAGGACAAGGCCATGCCCACGCACAAATACTATGCCCTCAAAGGCTCGGCCGACAATGTGGCCTTGCACGGCATACCCGGCGTCACGATAGGCGTGGAGGATCTCGTCGTGGAGGTCAATTCCTCCAGCCACGTTGGGCCCGGGGGCGAACGGGTGGTGGTGGACTTCTCGGATGATCCGCTGGTGGTGGACCCCGCGGCGCAGGGTATTCCCGTGATCAACTTCGCCGGGGAGCTGATTCGGGTGTCGTTGGCCCAGGGGACCTTCGTCCTGGCGGACTTCGTGTATCTCAGCGGGAACTTCGCTTTCGAGAAAGGCCCGCTCCGGCAGGTGGACGTTGCCACGAATATTCCCGGAGATTTCGCGGCGCTGGTGCCGGCCGCGTTCCAGGCGGCGCGCCTCGAGAACGTGGAGGTCACCACACTGTACCTGGGGGCCTCGAATGTGAACGGCTTCGTGGGCCTCCACGGTCCCTATGCCGGAACGGATGCGGGGGGGGCTGCGGTCGTCAACCAGGAGGCGGTCGGCCTCGCGGTCGAAGACCTGGACTTCGGCTTTGTCATCATGGAACCCACGCTGGGCGCCTTCCCCGGCCTGCAGGGCGTCCTGCCCAAGTTCTATGCGTTGCAGGCGTCCTCCGACCGGGTGGCCCTGGTGGGTGTGCCGGATGTCACCCTGGAAGCGACCGACATCCGCGTGGCGGTGAATTTCGGCAATGCGTGGGTCAAAGGCGTGGAGTCTTCGGGCCGACCCGTGGTCGATTTCGCCGCCAGTTTCCCGGCGGAGACGACGGACAGCGACGGTGACGGCAAGATCGATCCGGCCGGGTTCGAGCTGAACACGGGTCACGCACCCGTTTATATCGACCACGCCGGCGAGCTGCTGATCGGCGCCTCCGTGGGACAGGCCATCCTGCACCTGGCTCAATTCGTGCACCTGAGCGGCAGCCTGGCCTTTAGCCTCGGGCCCACCTACACCGTGACCGTCGATGCCGGAATTCCCGCGGAGATCCGCACTCTGCTGCTGGAGGCCCTGGACTACTTCGGCGTCGACCAGACGCTCCAGGACCTGCTCGATCTGCTCGGCCTGGACCTGGCCGCCGGGACCCTCGCGCACGAAGTCATCTCGCTGACCGTGGGCGGATCCGATATCAACGCCTTCGTGGGAACCAACGGGCCCTACTGGACCGATCTGGATGCCGACGGCGCGATCTCCTTTGTGGTCGTAGAAGAGGATGCCGGTGCCGACACGTACAGGACCCTTACCGCGGATGTCGACGAGGATGGCTATATTGACGTCGTCACCGTCGACGGGAAGAAATACGGCGACATCAACAAGAACGGCATCGTGGATGCCAACGAGACCGCCGAGCTGAACGAGGAGGCGGTGGGATTGGTCGCCGCCGACATCGACTTCGGCATGGCCATCCTGCAGTCGAACAATCCGATCTTCGATCTCCTGCGTGATGTCATCGGCAGAGTAGTCAACGTGATTCCCGGCGCCGGGCAGATCGCCAGTGTCCTGGCGACGGCCATCGGCGAGTACCTCCGGCCACGCTACTACGCCCTGAAGGGAACGGCCGGCCAGGTGGGTTTCGTGGGACTGGATG
>JALORE010000413.1 GCA_025459125.1 Planctomycetota bacterium
TGCGGTCGATCACCCAGGGCCGGGGCGACTTCACGGCCGAGTTCTCGCACTACGAGGAGGTGCCGTACGAGATCGCCCAGAAGATCATCGCCGAGAGCAGGAAGGAAAAGGAAGAGAAGCAGAAGTAACCTCGCGCTCACCCAAAACCCCGCCCCGTGGCGGGGTTTTCTTTTTTTCCCGCTTGACAGCGGCCGGCCGCGGTGGTACGATAATCGGGCGAACGCATCCCGAACAGGTCCGCGGCCCGGTGGTAGCGGCTACGAGTTGATGCCCCTGCGAGCCAACGGCCGGTCCCGGCGAGTAGGGGCGATCCATTCCCCGTCCGCCGCAATCCTTCATCAAGAGGAGATGACGATGAAACGTCATGCTTGTACGTGTTTGATGGCACTGCTGGCCCTGGCGGCCGCGGCCGGCGCCGACTGGGTGACCGCGACCATCCCATCAGGGTACATGACGCGATCGGTCGGCATCAATCCAATCACGAACAAGATCTATGTGGTCAACTATGGCAGTTCCGACGTGATGGTGATCGACGGAGCGACCAATACGACGGAAACGTTGTTCGTGCAGAGCGCACCGCTCGCCGTGGCGGTGAACCCGGTGACCAACAAAATCTACGTCACCAGCATCGCCACCTCGAGCGTCACGGTGATCGACGGGTATACGCTCGACACCGCGATCGTGCGCACGCGCGAAATGGACCCCTGCGCGGTGGCGGTCAATCCGGTCACGAACAAGATCTACGCGACCAACGCCGGGGGGTCCACCGTCACAGTGATCGAGGGCGTAACCCACGATACCGTGAACGTGGTGTCAGGTAGCAGCCCTGGTGCGGTCGCGATCAATCCTGTCACCAATAGGATCTACGTGTCGAATGGCGGGGGTTCCACCGTCACGGTGATCGACGGGGTGACCAACGGGACGACGAGTGTGCCGGTGGGTAGTTCTCCATTCAGCATCGCGGTCAATCCGGTGACCAACAAAATCTACGTGGTGATCTATGGAGGCAACCGCGTCGCCGTGATCGACGGGGCCACAAACGACACGGTATCCGTGCCGGTCAGCAGGGACCCCCGGTACATCGCGGTGAATCCGGTGACCAACAAGATCTACGTGACGGGCGACTACTACGATGATGTCACCGTGATCGACGGTGCCAGCAACACCACCACGATCATCGATGCGGTCTCGGCCCCCAAGGCGATCGCCGTCAATCCGATCACCAACAAGATATATGTCGCGAACCAGTACGGCAACGTGACGGTGATCGACGGGGACACGGGCGACACCTCCATCGTCACGGCAGGGGACGGACCGTACGGGCTCGCGGTGAACCCCGTGACAAACAAGGTCTACGTTGCCAACCAGAACTCCAACAATGTCACCGTGATCGACGGGGGCGACTATCCGACCGATTCGGTGCCGACGGGGACCTATCCCCGCGCCGTCGCGGTCGACCCGGTGGCCAACCGGGCCTACGTCGCGAACGGGGACGCCGACAACGTCGCCGTGGTGGACGGTGCAACGAACGCCGTGACCGTGGTGGCGGCGGGGGACAATCCCTGCGATGTCGCGGTGAATCCGGTCACCGGCACGGCCTACGTGGCAAACTACGGGGGCAACACCGTCACGGTCATCACCGGGGCATCGTACGATACCACGGTGGCGGTCGGGACGAGCCCCAACGCAGTCGCCGTGAACACGGTGACCAACCAGGCCTATGTGGCGAACCTCTACGGCAACAGCGTGACCGTGATCGACGGCGCCACCAACGGAACGACCAGCGTGGGAACGGGGGAATGGCCGTACGCGCTGGCGGTCAACCCCGCCACCGGCAAGGTCTACACGGCGAACTACGGCAGCAGCACCGTCACCGTGATCGACGGGGCGACACACGACACGGCATCGGTGAGCGTCGGCAGCGCCCCGTGCGCCATCGCGGTGAACGCCGTCACCAACAAGGTATACACGGCCAACTATGGCGGTGACAACGTTACCGTGATCGACGGTGCGAACAACAGCACGACGACGGTGGCGGTGGGGACGGAGCCCGAAGGCATCGCCCTGGACCCGTTGCGGAACAGGATCTACGTCGCGAACCATGGCAGCGACGACGTCACCATCATCGACGGGACGGACAACTCGGTCACTACGGTCGCCGCCGGCGACAAACCCGGAGCGTTGTCGGTGGACGTCCTGACCGGCGCGGTGTACGTTGCCAACGGCGAGAGCGACTTTGCGACGCTGATCGACGGGGCCTCGCTGACATCGCGATCGCTGGCGGTCGGTCTCTATCCCAACGATGTCGCCGTGAACCCGGTGACCGGCAAGGTATACGTGACCATTGCAGCCGGCCACAGTGTCACGGTGATCGACGCGTCCCCGGTCCACGACACCGGCGTACGGGCCGTGATGGACCCGGCGGTGTCACATTTCACGGGATCATCACAACCGACGCTGACCGGGAAGGCCGTCAACCGCTGGAGCCCCCATCGCACCGACATGATGGGCGTCGTCAATGACGCGTTGCCCTGCGCCAACAGCTGGCAGTGGGGGGGCGGCCCCTACGACAGCACGTCGACGGACTCGATCGGGTTCGCCTTCAACTGGGGCGACTCGCTGATATGGGGCGAGAACTTCGCCGTCTTCACGCCGCTGGAGATGATGGCGGCCACCACCAACAACCTGGGCCTGGGCACGCCGTTCGCCGGGAACATGCTGGTGTGGCCGATCTACCGGGTAGATTCGATGGCGTACTGGGGCGTGGCCTGGCGGCCGACCGAGGTCATCGCGCCGCCCGCGCCAAAGCTGCGGCAGAACCGCCCCAACCCGTTCTCGGGCGCGACCACGGTCGAATACTCGCTGTCGGCACCGGGCCGGGTCGAATCTACAATGTGGCCGGGCAGAAGGTCAGGACCCTGATTGATGCGGTGCAGGGCGCGGGCGATCACTCGGCGTCGTGGAACGGACGTGATGAGCGCGGCCGGCCGGTGAGCGCCGGCGTGTACCACTGCCGGCTGAAGGCCGGGCCGGCCGGCGCGGTCAGGAGGATGGTGCTGGTGCGGTAGCCGGCCGGCGCCGGCGAGGGGCGGTCGTCGACCGCCCCTTCGCTTTTCCCAAAACACATATTGACCTGCCGCCGCATTTGTGGTAAAGTAAAAACATGCCCGACCAGAACGAGCACAACGGCTCGCCCGACAAGATCATGGTGATCATGCCGGACGGCAAGGTCCACGAGGTCTCCTCCAAGAAGATCTCGGTGATCACGCCCGACGGCAAGGTCCAGGAGGCCGGCATCGTGCTGACCATCGAGGGGATGCGGGACAAGGAGAAGACCGTGTTCCGGATGCACGGCGGCAGCCCCCAGATGATCATGAGCGCCAAGGACGCGCTGATGGTCGACGTCTCCGAGGTGATCGCCACAATGATCGGCGACAAGGTGGAGGTGGCCGGCAGCTACCAGACCGACCTGCTGGTGTACTACTCCCCGACGGCCTTCGCCGCCGACAAGGAGCGGGCCATCGCCGTGGCCAACAAGGTCTACGCCCAGCGGCTGATGGCGCTGGAGAAGGAGCGGCGCGACCACGCGGCGGCGGTGTCCCGGCTCAAGAAGCTCTACGAGGAGGAGCGGTCCAAGGGCAGCAAGCTGATGCACAAGGTGCTGGAGGTCCAGCACAGCTCGATGACCGACCAGCAGAAGGAGCAGATGGTGGCGGCGGCCAAGGAGGAGTCGATGAAGATCGCCGAGGACACCATCGCCGCCATCGAGGCCGAGAAGGCCGACCTGGAGCGCACCATGGCCCAGTTCGAGCAGCTGCTGTCGGAGAGCATCCCCATCACCCAGCACTCCGAGGAGATGGAGCGGCTGAAGAGCGAGTACGACGCCGTCAACCGCCGCGCCATGTTCTACCTGCCGCTGTCCGAGCTGGCGCTGCTGCCGCCGGCCCACCACAAGATCCTGTCGCCCTTCCTGCCCAAGGTCAAGGACGACTTCGGCGGCGACCGGCTGTTCGACCTGGCCGGCGTGCTCAAGCTGAAGGACGGCCAGGCCGGGCTGCGGGAGGGCTCGCACGTGCTGGTGAAGTACCGCACCGCCTACAAGATCAGCTACTTCCTGGGGCGGCTGTTCTTCAACGACACCAAGGACTACGTCTGCCTGGGCCAGGGCGTCGACATCACCTCGGGCGTCTACAGCATCAAGCGCGACCAGCCGGAGTCCGTCGCCAAGTACGACTTCGCCGACGAGGACGTGCTGCGCTTCCTGGGGATGAACCCGCTGCAGGCCCAGATCTACCTGGACGCCGTCAAGAACTCCTCGATCCAGACCGTGCAGTTCTGGCTGCACGACCTCAAGGCCGACCAGAGCCTGGAGATCCAGGAGATCGACGCCCTGATGGGCGAGCTGCTGCGGCAGAACGCCATGATGATCTCCCACACCCGCACCTACGAGCAGAACGAGACCTTCGTCCACGCCCTGGCCGGCGAGGCGGCCGGGCCGGACCAGCCGGACGGCGACCAGGTGCTGGAGCGCATCCGGCGGACGGTGGTCCGCCCCATCAGCCAGCGCTACATCGCCGACGAGCAGGAGATCAAGCGGCGGATCGCGCTGGCCGGCGACAAGCGGGAGCAGGACATCCTGGTGCGCCAGCACAAGACCCTGCAGAAGAAGAAGCAGGCCGACATCACCGCGCTGCTGGCCAACCTGCGGCAGCTGCTGCTGGACGAGGAGATGGTGGGCCCCACCAACGTCAAGCGCAGCAAGTACGGGCCGCAGATCGAGGTGCGCGACAAGCTGGAGCCGGCCGAGGCCCTGCGGATCCGCGACGACCCGGACCTGCCGGCGGCGCTGCTGGAGTGACCGGAACACCACGACACTGAACCGTCTCACCGCATCAGGGACGACGCACCGATGAAATGGACCGCCATTCCGCTGGCGGCGCTGGCACTGGCCGGCGCCGCGCTGGCCAAGGAACCGAACCCCGGCCCTGCCACGCCGCCGGCCGCGGCCCCCCGGATCTACCAGTACCTGCCCGAGGAGATGGGACGGCCGGCAGCGGTCACCCGGGCCGAGTACCTGGCCCTCAAGATGACGGCCTACAACGGCCGGTCCCAGCGGATCGCCACGCGGCTGGTGAGCGAGGCCATCCAGGTCAGCCCCTGGCCCGACAGCCTGGTGGTCACCGCGGCCGTCGAACTGACCGAACGGGAGCGGGCCAACTACCTGGGCGACGGAAAGTTCAGCTACCCGGCGGCCGAGCTGGCGCCGATGCTGCAGGAGGGCGTCGACTTCGTCGAGCAGCTGACCGGCCTGTACTTCGCCGGCCTGGACAAGCGGCTGCTGGTGATCAACCTCACCATGAAGGGCGTGCTGATCGGCAGCTGGGGCGGCGGGCGGCTGCGGGTGCTGGCGACGGGCAGGTGAAACGGCCCGCCGCAAGCCGGCCCTGGGCGGTCGAGGCCGCCCGCGCGGTCTACCGCAACCCCTGGCTGCGGGTGCACGAGGACCGGGTGCGCCGGCCCGACGGCTCGCTGGGGCGCTACGGCATCGTCGAGGTCGGCGACGCGGTGGCCGTGGTGGCGCTGGACCGCGGCGCCGTCTGCCTGGTGCGGCAGTACCGGCCGTCCTGGCGGCGCCGCGTCTGGGAGCTGCCCTGCGGCGGCATCCACGCCGGGGAGCGCCCGCTGGCGGCGGCCAGGCGGGAGCTGCGCGAGGAGACCGGGCTGTCCGCGCGGTGCTGGCGCAGCGCCGGCGTGGTCCGCGCCAACGACCCGGTGGTCAACACCTTCCGGCTGTACCTGGCGCGGGGGCTGGCCCGCGGCGACGCGGCGCGCGACGCCTCGGAGGCGGACATGGAGTGCCGGATGTGGCCGCTGGCGGAGCTCAAGCGGGCGGCGCTGGCCGGCGGGATCGACGACGACATGACCCTGGCCGGGATCTTCAAGTGCCTGCTGCTGGCGGGCATCAAACTATGACCCAACCCCGAACCCCTTCCCGCATCGGGAAGGGGCAGGGGTTAGGTCCCGAGGTTGCATGAAACCGATCATCTTCCAGCTGGTCGTCGCCAAGGGCATCGTCGACACCAACTGCTACGTCTACGCCTGCCCCGAGACCCGCGCCGCGGCCGTGATCGACCCCGGCGCGTTCAACGAGCGCGAGGTGAAGTCCATCCTGGACGTGCTGGCCGACCGCAGGCTGACGGCCGCCGTCATCATCGACACCCACGGCCACATCGACCACATCGCCGGCAACGGGGCGGTCAGGGCCGCCACCGGCGCCACGCTGATGATCCACGAGCTGGACGCCCCGATGCTGTCCTCGGACCAGCTCTCCGGCGCGGCGATGTTCGGCTTCGAGTGCAAGCCGGTGGCCGCGGACGCGCTGCTGGCCGACGGCCAGGTGGTGCAGGTCGGCAATCTGGCGCTGGAGGTGCGCCACACGCCGGGCCACACGCCGGGCGGCATCTCGCTGGTGGGCGGGGGCGTGGTGTTCTGCGGCGACACGCTGTTCGCGGCCTCGATCGGCCGCACCGACCTGCCCGGCGGCAGCGAGATCGTCGAGCTCAGATCGATCCGGGAAAAGCTGCTGGTCCTGCCGGACGACACCGTGGTGCGGCCCGGCCACGGTCCGCGCACCACCATCGGCAAGGAGAAGGTGATCAACCCGTACCTCAGGGACGAGGCGTGCTGACATTGCCACAGAGGCACGGAGACATCGGTAAGGCATTCGTTCAAGCACTGCAGAAAGGTCGTTAACAAATGGAAACAGCCGAAGTAATCCAGACGGGGATACTGATCGCGACATCGCTCGGTGTCCTCATTGCCATGGTTTTTGGGATCGATCAGGTCAAGAAGCAGAATAAGATGCTGCGCGCTCAGCTTGTTAAGGATATCTTTGATATGTACCAGTCGTCAGAGCAAGATATATCACATGATTTGGTGTCGAGTTTCGACCAATATCATTTTGAGTACATGGACACCGATTTATACCAAAAAGAATACAGAGGAAAAAAGGAAAGAATACGGAAATACATCTGGCTCAGTGAGCATTATGAGATGCTGGCATTCGCGTATTCCATACGGGACATGCTGAAGGATCAGGTCATTAACGAAGGCTGGATTGAGAAGTGGCTACGTGATTTGAAGCAACATCAGGAGTTTAACGATGTTCGTGCTATGTACGGCCCGTATTACAAGGATTTTGACGGGATTGTCTCGAGAGCATCAAAGAACTCCACTTTACATGAGCTCTCGGTAAAGAAGGGGAAGAAAGCATGAAGAAGCTCAACATTCGCGATCTCGATCTCAAGGGCAAGCGCGTGCTGGTGCGCGTGGACTTCAACGTGCCGCAGG
>JALORE010000414.1 GCA_025459125.1 Planctomycetota bacterium
TTTATCCGAGTGCGGTGGGCAACGCTTGGTGTGCCGGGGCCGGTCGTGAATGACCCGTTGGCAGTCCGTGCGCGATGAAGGAGCGGGTGCGAGCACAGGCCGGCACTGGGGCGGCAAATCGCACCGTGAGGGGACCGGTCCCACCAGCTTCGGCGATCAGGCGCGCGCCAAAGTGCGCGCCAGACATGTACGTCTGACCTTCGCTTGACCTTCGGCTGATCTACGCCCGATCTCATAAGTCGTTATTTGGCAATCGTTAATCGTTATAGCACAAAGACTTACAAACGCCCCGGACGGACTGAAATCCGTGTATCGGCGGTTCAAATCCGCCCCTGCCCATTGCAAGTCTTTTTCTGAAAAGCACTTACGACGCGTACTTTTTGACTTCGTGACATCTGGAAGGGCGCGCGCCAAAAGGAATCCGTTGCTCAAGGCGTTGTCGAAGTTCTCGCGATCACGCACGGCCTATTCTTCTTCGGTTGCTTCTGGTTGTTTCGGACTGCCAGATCCTGAGTCGCAGTGAGACAGGGAGCCCAGATTGCTGGAGAGGCCGGAACTTAATGGTTGTCAACCTAGACGTGGTTTCGATTGATGTTTTGTTCGACGAAATCGACAGATCGCACAAATATTGCCAGATGTTGTGGATTTCATCTCGCGATTGTTCGATAATGACGAACAATGACACAAGAACATCCATCTCGGTCGACGTCGGCGTTGATGCTGGTGCGGCGACTGGCCGCCGACGGGTGCCGCATCTTTTCGATGGAGCAGGCCCGCGAGACAGCCCTTGAAGTGGGGTTGTCAGAGGGTTACGTGCGCCAAGCCCTACATCACCTGGCGCGGGCCGGATGGCTCGTTCGGTTGCGCAAGGGGCTTTACGCCCTTTCGTCATCCATGCCGGGAGCTTCGCCAGTCCATGAATTCGAGGTTGCCATGGTTCTGGTGCGTCCGGCGGCGATCAGCCACTTCTCCGCGATGCACTACCACGAACTGACGGATCAGATCCCGCACCGGATCTTTGTTACGACGACCACTGGCCATTGGGTGCCGCGCGGGAACAAGGATCGCGGGAATGGGGGCGGATACCGGCTGGGTGAAGCCGTCTATCAGTTTGTTCAGGTCAAGCCGGAACGGTTCTTCGGGACCAAGGAAGTCTGGATCGATGAAACGCGGGTGACGGTCACGGACATGGAACGGACCTTGATCGACGGGTTGCTGATGCCTCAGCACTGCGGTGGGTTCGCAGAGGTGATTCATGCCTTTGCGGAGGCGCATGACCGGGTAAACCTGGACCAACTTATCGAGTACGCCCTGAAGCTGGATGCCGCTACGGCTAAGCGCCTGGGCTGGGTGCTGGAAAAGGCGGGGACAGAGCGGTCGCGGCTTGGCGTTCTTGAGCGGGTAGAGGTCACGGGCTACAGCAAGCTCGATCCGACCGGTCCGCGTCGAGGCACGCGCAACCGTTCCTGGATGGTTCAGGAGAACCTGGGTGGAAAGGTGACACCATGAAACCTCTTCGCATAAGGCTGGAGCAGGCGAGACAACGCACGGGCATGGGCTGGGAGGTGCTGGAGCGGGATTATGTGTAGTAGCCAGTATCTGATCTGACAGTTACACAGCCTCAGCGACTGTCTGTACGGTCTGATTCAACATCTTTTCTTTCGCCAAGGGGAGGCTGTCCAGGAACGTTTGCCTTGGGGTGTTGCCACCCGGCGTCGCAGCATCATAACCCAGCGCGCGGTCTCCGGCGCTGCGACTTGGTCAAATGTATCATCCGGGCGGGGCGGATGTCCCTGGGTTTCTGATGGCTGCGGCACCGCATTTTGTGTAGATGTATCATCCGGGCGGGGCGGATGTCCCTGGGTTTCTGATGGCTGCGGCACCGCATTTTGTGTAGAGTAGGAAGCGAACCAGTGCACGATATGCAGGAGCCCGGATATGGTTGAGAACCCACACCTTTCGAGAAGACAGTTGCTGAAGATCGGCGCCATGGCGGCAGGCGGTAGTCTGTTGGGCCCCGGCCTGAATCGGGCGCCGGCGGCCGACCGGAAGAACCGTCCCAACATTCTGTGGCTGACCAGCGAAGACAACAGCGTCTTCTGGGTCAGTTGTTACGGCGGCACGAACTGCAAGACGCCCCAACTGGATGGCCTGGCCCGTGAGGGATTCCGCTATACGCACTGCTTCTCCAATGCCGCCGTCTGCGCCCCGACGCGCTCCACGTGGATCACCGGCATGTACGCGATCTCCAATGGGACCCAACCCATGCGGAGCCGCAACGAGATTCCGCATGACGTGATCAAGTACTACCCCGACCTGTTGCGGAAGGCCGGTTATCACACGTCCAACTGGACCAAGACCGACTACAACATCGGGGGACGCCCGGATCGTGCCTGCTGGGATGTTCTGGACCCGAAGAAGCGTTTCGGATGGCGTGAACGCAAACCGGGCCAGCCGTTCTTCGCCGTCGTGAACACGACCAGCAGCCACGAGAGCCGGGCGCACGGCGCGGCGGAGAACACGCGGAACGATCCGAACCAGATGACGCTGGCTTCTTATCATCCCGATCTGCCCGCTATCCGCAAGAGCTACGCGAAGTATGCCGACGCCGTGGAGAACATGGACAAGGATATCGGGGAAATCCTGGAGGCGTTGAAGCGGGACGGCTTGGATGAGGACACGATTGTCATCTACTGCTCCGACCATGGGGGCGTGATGCCGCGCAGCAAGCGTTTTCTGTACTCCAGCGGGACGCACTGCCCGTTGATCGTGCGGATTCCCGAGACCTACAGGCATCTGTGGCCCGCCGCAAAGCCCGGGATGACGGTCGATCGCCTCGTGAGTTTCGTGGACATGCCCAAGACCTGGCTCAATCTGGCCGGCGCCGAGATCCCGGACACATTCCAGGGCACCATCTTCCTGGGCGAGGGCCTTGAGCCGGAACCACAGTACCATCTGAGCTTCCGGGAACGGGCCGACGAGCGCTGCGATTGCGTGCGCATGATTCGGGACAAGCAGTATGCCTATTACAGGAACTACATGCCGTACGCCCCGGCCGGGCAATACCTGGCGTACCTGTGGCTGATCCAGGCGGCTCCGGCGTGGGAGCAGTATCACCGCGAGGGGAAGACGAACGAAATCACGGGACGGTTCTTCCGGCCGCGCGTCTCCGAGGAGTTCTACGATACCGTCGCGGATTTCGACAACGTGCACAACCTGATCGATGCGCCGGAACACCAGGAGCGCATCGCCCGGATGAGGCAGGCCCTGCGGAACAAGCAACTGGAGTTGCATGATTCGGGCCTCCTGCCGGAGACGATGCGTGCGCGTCGGGCCCGCGAGCATAACCTGACGATTTACGAAATGGTCCGCGCTCCCAAACTGTATCCGCTGGCGTCCTATCTGGATGCGGCGGACAGGGCTCTGGAACGCAAACCGGATAACCTGTCAGCGTTCGTCAACGGATTGTCGAACTCGGACAGTGGCCTCCGCTACTGGGCCGTGGTGGGACTGCATCTGCTGGAGAATAAGGCAGGTCCCGCGGCTGCCGCTCTGGAGAACGCGCTTCAGGATGAGTCGGACGAAGTGAAGATCATGGCGGCCTGGACGCTCGTCAAACTGGGCAAGAAAGAGACCGGCCTGGCGTGCCTGCGCCGACTCTTGCAGGAGGGAACGACGATCGAGCGGGAGCTCTTCAACGTCCTGGACTGGATGGAAGAGGATGCCGTGCCGCTGGTTCGGGAGTATCTGACGGCCCATCCGAAGAAGGCGACGGACATCCTGGCCAAAATCGCCCAGGATCATGGGATCGACGTCCCGAAGTGATCCGAAATGACCGCGGCTACGTGTGCCGGGTGAGAATAGGAGGGTCGTGGACATGAGGCGCAAGCGGTTCCTGCTGCTCCTGTTGCTCGGTAGTGGACTCGTATGGGCCGGGGCACAAGAGCAGAAGCTCGCCCGCTGGCTCGAACAATATCCTGAGGCCGACGCCGATGACGATGGGCGTCTGACGGCCGAGGAGGCCCGGGCCTATCGCCAGCAACTGCAGGGCCGGGCGGCTGCGGACCGCTCGGGCACCGGACAGGGCGTCTCGCGCCAATTTCGAGTCGACCCGGGTTGGGACGCCGAGCGGTTCCCCGAGCACGCCGTCTGCTATCGCACGCCCCAAGAGATCCGGGCGATTTATGCGAAGACCCTGGGAGATAATGAGAGAGCCGTCACATCCTACCCGAAACCTGCCCGCGGCGCCTTACGCATCGTCGGCACCGGCCACAGCTTCATGGGACCTGGCTACCGGACCTTTCCTGTCATCTGCCGTGCCGCCGGGTTCGAGCAGCCGCTATTGACCCACACCGGTGGCGGCATCACCGGCAGCGCCCGGTATAAGTGGGAACAGGAAAACGGCATCTTCGAGTTCGACGGCAACCCCCAGCCCAAGCTGCTGGCGTCCATCGCCAACGCCCAGTGGGATGCGCTGATGTGGGGCCCGTACTTCAACGACCGCCCCGCCTACTACGCCTGCTGGATCGACTTCTGCCTGAAGTACCATCCGCACATGAAGTTCTATCTGTCGGACGCCTGGCCGCAGTTGGAGCAACTCGACGAGATCCCCACCTCCGAGGATGCGCTGACCGCGGAGACGTTCGTACGGCTGGGCCAGGAACGCAACACCCAGACCGCGGCACTCGTCGGGGCGCTGAACAAGAAGTATCCCGGCAAGGTCTTCGTCATGCCCACCTCCGACGCCATGGTCCTGGCGGCACAGCACTACTACCGCAGAGAACTCCCCGGCATCGAGGGCATTCACCGCGCCGTAGGCAAGAAGGAGCGCTCGCTCTGGCGCGATCGCCTGGGCCACCTCGGGCCCGGCTTCGATCGCCTCGAAGGCTACGTCTTCTATGCCACGATCTATGCCCGCTCGCCCGAACTCATCGACGGCGACATCCCGTTCGGCGGACCGGCGGATTTCCCAAGCCGGGAGCTGGATCGCCTCTTCCGCAAGCTCGCGTGGCAGGCGGTCATCCACAACCCTCTTTCCGGCGTCATCGACCAGGATCACAATGGGATAGGAGACCGCCCGCCAACCGACGCCGTGGAACAACACGCCGGCGCTCTGGTACCGACCATCGTGTCCGATTGGTTCCGGATTGTCGAGTACCCCGAGAACCACCTGAACGATTTTTGTCTGGTCCGCGATCAGAGCGGTCTGTGGCACGCGATCGGAATCATGGGCACAGGTGACGCGAAAAGCGAAGTATCTTTCTTCCACAGCACGGGCGAGAGCCTGCACCGGCGCTTCACCAATCGCGCCCCGTTGTTCGAGGGCATGCCCGAATGGACGGGAGAGCGGCGCTCAGACAACCAGAGCCCGCGCAAGCACGCGCCGTTCGTCGTCCATCACGGCGACGAGTACCATATGTTCTATCGTCGCCCGAACGGAACGAACCTGCACACGCACACGCACGATCCCCTGTGCTGGCCCAACCAGGTGGACCTGGCGTTCGAAGAACAGGATGCGCGGGATTCGTGCATCCTCCGGGTGGGCGAAGTGTTCTACCACTACTCCTGTCAGGCGATGGAGATCGACGGCATCTGGCGGAGTTGCGTGGCCGTGCGGACATCGCGCGATCTGCGTGCGTGGAGCAAGGCGGAACCGGCCCATGTCGACACCAGCCATGTCACCGAGCATTCGCGCATGGAATCACCGTTTGTGGTCCAGCGGCCGGAGGGATATTACCTGTTCGTGCGCAATCGTATGTTTGACTACCCCGCGCGGACCACGATTTACTTCTCGCCCACGCCCCAGAGGTTCCCCTCGGGCAACAAGGCATGGTTCGCCGAACTCGAAAATGTCCATGCGCCGGAGATTGTGGAGGAGGCAGGACGATACTTCATCGCACGAGTCAGCGGACCGCGTCACGCGAACCGACAGGCCCCTGAACACGGCGGCTGGATCGAGGTGGCGGAGCTGGCGTTCCGGCCCTAGTCGACGAGGTATACCAGCACCCGCCACCGTCGCGTCGGCTGTCGAGACTGTTCCCGGGCGAACTGTGTTGTCTTTTCTCCTGGGCGGCCGATCCGGTTGTCACGCTTCGCCCACCCGCGTACCGTACGTTCCGTGACATCGCACAGCACTCTGCACGTACAGGTCAATTGGCGGTCTCATAGACCGTGGCGGCCTGCCAGTCCTCCGCGAAGCGGTTCACCGCCGTATGCAGGCGGCTCTTGACCGTCCCGACGGGAATCCCGAGGAGCCCGGCGATCTCGCCGTAGGGGAACTTGTGGAAATACGCCAGCAGCAGGACCTCCCGCAGCTTGGCCGGCATCCGGGCGATGACCCGCTTGACCGCCGCGGCGGTCTCT
>JALORE010000146.1 GCA_025459125.1 Planctomycetota bacterium
AGTCCGGGTCAAGAATCGAAAGGTGGAGTTGACACGAACCGAGTTCGACATCCTCCGTACCCTGGCCAAACGTCCGGGGCAGGTCCTGAGTCGCAGCCAAATCGTGGATGCAATCCATGACAGCGACTATCTGGTGACGGACCGGGCGGTGGACGTGCAGATTGTCTCGCTGCGGAAGAAACTGGGAACCTGCGTCACCTACATCGAAACCGTCCGCGGGGTGGGATACCGTCTCAAAGAGTAAGCGATGAGTCAAAAGAGACTGATCTGGCATCTTTATCCAAGTTATCTGGTCGTCACGCTGGTCGCTGTGGTGGCGGTGACTGCCTACTGTTCCGCCTTCTTTCGCCAGGTTCATCACGGTCAGGTGCGTGACGCTCTGGATCAACTTGCGGGTGTTGCCGCCGAGCAGGCCCGCATGGTTCTACAAGCCGAGGGGCCGAACGGCTTGGACAAGCTGTGCAAACAGTTTGCGCAGAGCAGCAAAGACCGAACGAGACTGACCATCATTGCCCCGTCGGGCAAAGTCCTGGGCGATTCGCACGAGAATCCCGCCGCGATGGACGACCACTCCGGCCGGCCCGAGATGCAGGAGGCGTTGCGGATCGGAAGTGGCTCCTCCGGCCGGTTTAGTCCGACCCTGGGCAAACAGATGATGTACGTGGCGGTCGCTCTGCGGGAGCAGGGCACGCCTGTCGCTGTCGTTCGCGCCGCGGCTCCCCTGACGGAGATCGACCAGACGCTACACGCCGTTTACCTCCACATGTTCTGGGCCGGTTTGGCCGTGGCGGCCGCCATCGCTGTGCTGAGTCTGCTGGTTTCCCGCCGGATCAGCCGGCCGATTGCCACCATTGAGCAGGTGGCGCAGCGATTTGCTGCCGGTGAGATGGATGTCCGCGTGCCGACGCCCGACTCGACCGAACTGGCCACCTTGGCCGATTCCCTGAACCGGATGGCCATGCAACTTGGCGAGAGAATCACGACGATTACCGAGCAACGGAACAAGCTGGACGCGGTCCTCTCCAGCATGGCCGAGGGTGTCTTTGCCGTGGACAACAGGGGCCGCATTGTCAGTGTGAACCGGGCGGCCGCAGAACTGCTGGGCATGGATGCCGCCCAGACGCAGGTGCGTCCCGTCGAGGAAGTCATCCGCAACGTGGACCTGCAAGAATATGTGCGTCAGACCCTGGCCGGTGTACCGCCGGCCGAGGTGGATATTTTCCTGCCGATCAACGGAGGGCGGTCTTTCAGCCTGCATGGAGCGGCTCTGACGGATGCCCGAGGCCGGCGCAGCGGGGCCGTCATCGTTCTGAATGACATGACGCGGATTCGCCGGCTGGAAACCATTCGACGAGATTTCGTGGCCAACGTGTCCCACGAGTTGAAGACGCCGGTGACATCGATCCAGGGCTTCGTCGAGGCTCTGGTGGATGGCAGCATCAAAGACCCGGTCCAGGTGGAGCGTTATCTGGGCATCATTGCCCGGCATACTTCTCGACTTAACAGCATTATCGAGGACCTGTTGACCTTGTCCCGTCTGGAGGAGGCGGGGGAGCAGCGGGCGTTGACATTCGCTGTCTCTCCCGTCAAGCCGGTGATTGAGGAGGCGATCGACCTGTCCGGGGTCAAGGCCGAGGAGAAGCGGATCAGAGTCGATTTGGTCTGTGACAACGATGTGGAGGCTCGCATCAATCCGCCGCTACTGGAACAAGCCATCATCAATCTCATTGACAACGCGGTCAAATACAGTCCGGAGGGCAGCCACATTCAGGTCGAGACGCACAGGAGTGACGGAGAGGTCTCGATCGCGGTGACAGATGAGGGCTGTGGCATTCCCGCGGAGCACCTGCCCCGCATCTTTGAGCGGTTCTACGTGGTGGACAAAAGCCGCAGCCGCAAACTCGGTGGCACGGGGCTGGGTTTGGCCATCGTTAAGCATATCGCCCAAGCTCACGGCGGTCGTGTCACCGTCGAAAGCACGCCTGGCAAGGGCAGCACGTTCGCCTTCCACCTGCCGCTTTAGCGCATTTCTAGCAAAACCCTGATTCTCGCCTAATAATGGGTCGGTATTTTCCTGCATGTCGGGTGGTTGCTGCCTGGGACAGGCTCGGGACCGGTGGCCATCGGAGAGTACCTGGAGGCACAAGTATGAACAGCGTACGACGACATGGATGCGGTGCGGGTCTGCTGACCCTCTGCGTAGCGGTGCTATGGTGGCCCGTGACGACAAGGGCGGCGGGAGAGGTTCAAGATGTCAACCAACTCAAGGCGGAGTTGCAGGCGCAGAAACAGCGCCAGGCCCAGTTGGAGGACAAGATCAACCAGTTGGAAGCGCGGCAGAAGCTCAAAGAGCGGGCCTGGAACGAGAAGATTGAACAAGCGACGGCCCCGCAGGAGAAGAAAGAAGAGCCCAAGAAGGAGGAAGCAAAGGAGGAGAGCAAGAAGAAAGAGGGAGCCATTCCCGAACTTCTGCACTGGGCCAGCCGAGTGGGGCTCTACGGCGATTTCCGGTATCGGTACGAGTACATCGACGACGACAGTAGGGACTTTGAGCGTCATCGCAACCGCATCCGAGCCCGCCTGGGCCTCAACGCGAAGGTCAATGACGAATGGAACCTGGGCTTTCGCTTGGCAACGGCGGAAGGAAGCGACCACGGCGATCCGGTTTCCACGAACCAGACGCTGGGCGGCTCCTGGGGCAAGAAGCCGATCTGGCTCGATCTGGCGTTCCTCGACTACCATCCGCTTTGGGCCAAAGGCTTGGGCCTCCAGGCGGGCAAAGTCGAAGTCCCCTTCTACCGACCCAACAAGAATCAGTTGATCTGGGACCACGATCTGACGCCGGAAGGCGGGGCGCTCACCTATGGCCTGCCCTGGGGCGAGAAGACCCAGATCAATCTTAGCGCCGGCGGCTTCTGGGTCGTCGAGCGATCGAGCGCGCAAGACACGGCTCTGTGGGGTTTGCAGGGCTATCTCAAGCAGCAGATCGACGGGCCGACATACATTCTGGGCGGTGTCAGCGGTTACTGGTACGGCAATCTCCAGGGCGAGCGTGCGTTGTCCTTGGAGTGGTCCTCCAGCAACAACTTCTCCGGGAACTCCAATGCCGGCGGCCTCTACACCAGCCAATACGAGCTTGTCGATGTGTTCGCGGAACTGGGTACGCAGATCGGGAAGCTGCCTGTGGCGGTCTTCGGCGACTATGTCGTCAACACCGCGGCCGTCGATAGCAGCAAGGACACCGGCTGGTTGGTGGGGGCGGTGCTCAACAAGGCGAAAGACCCCGGCTCCTGGCAATTCGAATACGACTACCGGGATATTCAGGCCGATGCGGTGGTGGGCCAGTTCAACGATTCCGACTTCGTCGGCGGCGGGACCGGCGGCCGCGGTCATCGGTTCGGCGTTAGCTACGTGCTGATGAAGAACGTGACGCCGGCTCTGAACTACTATCATGCTTCCTACGCCGGCCGCAATAACAATGCCGACTACGATCGTTTGCAGGCCGACGTTGTGGTCAAGTTCTGATGTCGGGGGATTTTCCTGCCGCTAATCGCAAAGTAACGGAACGCTAACAGAAACCTAATGGTATTCGTGTATACATCAAGAGAGAAGAATTTGAGAAAGGGAGGTTCAGTTATGAGAAAAGCCATCCTTAGTGCCGTCTTGGTTGCTCTGGCGACGGGTACGGTCGCTCGCGCCGAGACCCTGCGGATCGAAGGCTCCAGCACCGTGGGCCCGATTGCGGACGCCTTCGCCGAGTATTTCAAGAGCGTCAATCCCGGTCTGGAGATCACGGTCAACAAGAATGGCAGCGGCAACGGCGCCACGGCCCTGATCGAGGGCCGCTGTGACATCGCGGCCATGAGCCGGTTCATGAGCCCCGATGAGTTCGCCAAGGCGGTCGCCAACAAGGTCTATCCGGTCGCCTGGACGATTGCGATGGACGGCATCTGCGTGGTGGTGCACCCCTCCAACCCGGTCAAGGCCCTGACCAGCGCCCAGGTTCGTGACATCTACATGGGCAAGATCACCAACTGGAGCCAGGTCGGTGGTTCGAATACGCCGATCGTGGTCATCAGCCGAGACACTTCCTCCGGGACCTACGAGACGTTCGAGACGCTGGTCATGAAGAAGCAGCCGATGGCGCAAGGCGTAGAATACGTCAACGCCAACCCGCAGGCGCAGGCCCGGGTCAAGACGACCGCCGGCGCTATTGGCTATGTCGGCTTGGGCTTCCTCGAAGGCGTGAAGGTCGTCCCGATCGACGGCGTGAGACCTACGAAGCAGACCGTGGCCAACGGCACCTATCCCTTGAGCCGGCCCCTGTTCCTGTTCACGAACGGTTTCCCCAAATTGGGCTCGATTCCCTTCAAGTTCGTGACCTTCTACCTGTCCGAGAAGGGCCAGGAGTTGGTCGAAGCCAAGGATTTCGTGCCCGTAACGAACTACTGATTGTGTGATGATGAATGATGGAAACGTAACGCTCACACTGACACCAGCGGCCGACTCCCCTCGGCCGCTGGTCCTGACGCCAGGCCAGGATCTGCGGGGCTATCTTGCCGCGCTTCTCGGCCGGGCGTTTCTTTTTTTCCTCACCTTCAGCTCCGTCCTCGCGGTGATGCTGATCCTGGTCTTCGTTGTGATCCGGTCGTTGGGCTTCCTGTCTTCCTCCAGCCTCATGGAGTTCCTCGCCAGTCAGAGTTGGCGGCCCACGGCCGATCCCCCGGTCTTCGGGGCCCTGGCCATCATCGTGGGCTCTCTGTATGTCTCTCTGGCAGCTCTGGTCTTTGCCGTTCCCCTGGGCATCTTGGCGGCGGTCTTCCTCAGCGACATGGTCTCCTGGAAGGTCCGCAACGTCGTCAAACCCATCGTCGAAATCCTGGCGGCCATCCCTTCCGTGGCTTACGGCTTCTTTGCCGTGCTGGTGCTGGCGCCCTGGCTCCAGCGGGAGTTTGGCTTCAGCACCGGGACCAATGCCCTCAATGCTTCCCTGATCTTGGCGGTGATGGCACTGCCGACCATCATCAGCGTGGCGGAAGACTCGATCTCGGCTCTGGGTCGGGAGCTACGAGAGGCTTCCTATAGCTGCGGGGCCACACGGATGGAGACCCTCCTCCGGGTCGTCATTCCCGCGGCCCACAGCGGCATCATCGCGGCGGTCGTGCTGGGGATGATGCGGGCGATTGGTGAGACGATGGTCGTGTGGATGGCGTCGGGCAACGCACCGCAGATTCCGCATCCCTGGTGGGACCTGGCGCAATCGGTCCGAACCCTGACCGCGACGATTGCCGGCGAGATGGGCGAGGCCCCAGAGACCTCCCTACATCGCGGGGCTCTCTTTGCAATGGGCGTGCTTCTGCTGCTCATGACGCTGGGCATGAACATCGTCAGCGAGTACTTCCTCGCCCGGGCGAAGAAGGCGGGAGGGAAAGCGTAGATGAAGCTGCGCTTCCGTGGCCAACTCGACCGGGTCTTCACGATAGCAACGGGCTTATCGGTGGTGCTGCTAACGCTTGTTCTTCTTGCTATCTTGGGTCCGATGGTCTATCGCGGCAGCAGTGCCGTCTTCTTCCAGGGGACGGTGGAATTCCGCAAAATGCAGAAGAACCTGTTTGGACGGGGCGACGAACAGGCCCTCCATGCGGAGGTTGCCGAGACCGAGAAGGTCCGACAGCAGGTCTACGAGATGATCGACGCCTTCAAAAAGGGCGTCGATGTCGAAGCGCTGTCCGAGCAAGTCCGCCAGATCCACCGGCAGTTCGGGCAAGACCTGCGTGACAGAAACCTCCCGGCGGGCGAGTATACCAGGCTGCGTGAGTTGACGCGCCAAATTCGGGATAAGTTGGAAGCGGCGTTTCGCAGTCAGGACATCAATGAGATCAAGCGGTTGGTGGGAGAGGTACTTAAGGACGAGAGTAATCCCCAACTCAAGGGCACCTCGGCCGAGAAGTTGTTCGCCATCGCACGACAGTTCCTGCAAGCGGCTGGGCAGATCGATCTGGGTAAGCACCAGGAGTATGCCCTCGCTCTGCAAGAGGCAGAAGGGATTCTGTTTCATTCGGAGGCCCTGCCGGGCCTCTTGGGCCCGCGGCCGGGTGAGCCACCGGCCCCTTTGGTCATGCTCCGCTACGGGGCCACCCGCTGGGACCAGGCCCAGACGCTCTTGGACCGGTTCCTGTGGGTGGAGCACTGGGTCGAGGAGAAACCCGGCGAGCCGCTGGTGTTGCAGCGAAAGCCGCGGGCGGAGCTCTTTCCCGAGCCCCTGCGACCGTTGTTCACCTACGTGGAGCAGAACGCAGGTAAGATGCTCCATCCTCGACGCACGGTCTACTGGCAGTTCCTCCGCGACGACAATGTCAACAGCCACTACTTCGGCGGGATCGGCCCCGAGATCCTGGGCACGATGCTCATCACGGTTGTCGGTATGTTATTCGTTATTCCGCTGGGGATCATCTCGGCGGCGTACCTGGTCGAATGTGCCTCAGACGGTTGGACAATGCGGATCATTCGCATGGGTATCAATACCCTGGCCGGCGTTCCCAGCATTGTCTTTGGACTCTTCGGCCTGGCGTTCTTCGTACTGTTTCTGTTCCCGCTGTTAGGCTTTGCGCCCAGGCCGTGTATCCTGGCGGCTTCGATGACGCTGGCGGTGCTGACGCTACCGGTGATGATCCGCGCGAGCGAAGAGGCCATCCGCAGTGTCCCGGCCACGTACAAGGAAGGCTCCCTTGCCCTGGGGGCCAGCCGGTTCCATACCTTCATCGCGGTCACATTCCCGGCAGCCCTGCCCGGAATCCTAACCGGCGTCATTTTGAGCCTCAGCCGTATTGCCGGCGAGACGGCGCCGATTCTCTTTACCGGGGCGGTGTCGCTCGGAGCCGTGCCGCGCTCGCTCTTCGATCCAACGCGCACCTTGTCCTACGGCAGCTACGACATGGCGGTCGGCGACCGCCTGGGGATGATGGTGCCGCACAATCAGTATGGCATGGTCGTCACACTGGTGCTCTTGATCTTGATTCTCAACGGGGCGGCAATTATGCTACGCACCCGCGTCTTTAAGAAGCTGCGAGGGCATTAGGGACCGGCCCATGCCAGAGGAAGAGAGAAAAGATATGCCTACTTCCGTGTTAAAAAACGACATCACAAAGCCGAACGTGCGAACGACCACCTTCACCATCGATGGAAGAGAGAGGCCCGCGAATCTGGCCGGCGAGACCTGTACGTGTGCCGTCATCCACTCGGAGAATTTCAGCCTCCACTATGGCTCCAAGGCGGGCGTCCAGAATATCACCATGGACATCTATCCGTGCAGTGTCACGGCGATCATCGGCCCCAGTGGTTGCGGCAAGAGCACCTTCCTGCGGAGCATCAACCGCATGAACGACCTGATTCCCCACGTCCACACCGAGGGCAAGCTCCTGGTGGATGGCCACGACATCTACGACAAACACACGAACTTGGTGAACCTCCGGCAGCAGGTTGGCATGGTATTTCAGAAGCCCAATCCGTTCCCCAAGAGCATCTTTGACAACGTGGCCTATGGCCCCAGCCTCCAGGGCGTGCGTAACAAAGGCGAGCTTCAGAATGTCGTCGAGCAGAGTCTGCGAGCCGCCGCCCTGTGGGAAGAGGTCAAGGACGATCTCAAGAAGTCGGCACTGGCCCTCTCCGGCGGCCAGCAGCAAAGACTTTGCATCGCCCGGGCCCTGGCCACCAAGCCCCGGGTGCTGCTCATGGATGAGCCCTGCTCGGCGCTCGATCCCATCGCCACCGGGCGGATCGAGGACCTGATGCACCAACTCCAGAGCACCTACACCATCGTGATCGTCACCCACAACATGCAACAGGCGGCTCGCGTCAGCGAGCGGGCAGCCTTCTTCTGCTTGGGCGAACTGATCGAGTACGACTGGACCAGTAAGATCTTCAGCAATCCGGCCAAGAAGGAGACGGAAGACTATGTCACCGGTCGATTTGGCTGATCCGGCCCCGCCGCGCGGCAAGACGAGGTCGCCGGGACAGGAGCTGGGGAGGGCTTCTGCGTGGCCCCCGGTCCTCACGCCGCACCCCGGATCTGCAGGACTCAGGCGATCGCAAGCCCTTTGGAAGGAAGACACCCACATGTCGGCACATCTGTTTCGCGAGATCGAGAACCTCAAGAGAGCAATCCTCACCCTGGGCGCGATGGCCGAAACAGCCGTGCGCGATGCCACGCATGCGATTGCGGACCGCAACGAAGAGCTCGCGCGCCGCGTGATCCGCAACGATGACGCGCTCGACGAGATGGAGGTCCAGATCGAGGAGAGCTGCCTCAAAACCCTCGCCCTGTATCAGCCGGTCGCCATCGACCTGCGGTTCATCGTGGCGGTTCTCAAGATCAACAACGACTTGGAACGGGTCGGCGATCTGGCCGTGAATGTCGCCGAACGGGCAGCGTTCCTGGCGACTCAGCCTCCCGTGCACATCGCCTTCGACTTTCCAGCGATGGCACGCAAGGCGCAGGAGATGCTCAGGAAGAGCCTCGATTCCCTCGTGAACCTCAGCGCCGGGCTCGCGCGCGAAGTCCTATTGGGGGATGATGAGATCGACGCGATGAATCGCCAGATGTACGGGATCGTCCAAGAGGCGATCCACACCCATCCAGACACGACGGAATCGCTCATTCACCTGCTCTCGGCCTCCCGGCACCTGGAACGGATTGCCGACCATGCGACGAATATCGCCGAGGACGTCATCTACATGATCGAGGGAATCATCGTGCGGCACAAGACCGAGGAGTACCAGCCGCGCAGCCGGGAATAGGAACGTTGGAATGATGGAATAATAGGAACAGCGATCGACACGCCACCCATTATTCCAACATTCCATTATTCCAGCCTTCCATTCTTACACCGGGGTCACGAAGCACCGGCCCAGTAGACAGTAGGCCAGGGCCGAGATGCCGGCGGCCGCGGGAATGGTCAGAATCCAAGCCCAGACGATGCTGCGTGCCACGCCCCAGCGGACGGCACTGAGCCGGCGGATCGAGCCCACGCCCATGATGGCCCCGGTGATCGTGTGCGTGGTGCTGACGGGAATGCCGAAGCCGGACGAGATCGCCAGCGTGACCGCGGCGCTGGACTCGGCGGCGAAGCCGTCCACCGGCTTGAGTTTGGCCACCTTCTGTCCCATCGTCTTGACGATCCGCCAGCCGCCGAACATCGTGCCCAGGGCGATGGCGGCATGACAAAGCAGCACGACGTACAGGGGCACCTCGAATTCCCCGTGCAGCACGCCGGCGCTGAAGAGCAGGCTGGTGATGATCCCCATGGTCTTTTGCGCATCGTTGCCCCCGTGGCCCATGCTGTAGAGGGCGGCCGACAGGAGTTGGCCCTTGCGGAACAGATGGTCCACCTTCCCGGGCGTGCTCTTGCTGCACAGGCGGTACACGACGGTGCCCAGCGTTACCCCGAGGATCATGCCGAGAATCGGAGAGACGAAGATGAAGACGACGGTCTTCGTGATGCCGTGCCAGACGAGCGCCTGCGCTCCGACCTTGACCAGGGCGGCGCCGATCATCCCGCCGATCAAGGCATGGGACGAGCTGGTCGGCAATCCCAGATACCAGGTGATCACGTCCCAGGTACAGGCGCCGATCAGGGTGGCGAAGATCACCGACCGGTCGACGATGGCAATGTCGATGATGCCTTTGCCGATCGTGTTGGCGACGTGGAGGCCGAAGAACAGGAACGCGACGAAATTGAAGAAGGCCGCCCAGATGACGGCCTTGCTGGGCGTGAGGACCCGCGTTGAAACGACCGTGGCAATCGAATTGGCCGAATCGTGGAACCCGTTGAGAAAGTCGAAGACCAGGGCCAGGACGATCAGGAACAGGATGCTCAATTCCATATTAAGCCTGCTTGACCATAATGGAATCAACCACGTGGGCGACGTCCTCGCAGACATCCAGCACGATCTCGGCCTCCTGATAGATGTCCTTCCACTTGATCACCGAGATCGGGTCCCGTGCCCCGGCGAACAGCTCCGACAGGGCGTGATCCCGCATGGCGTCGCCGACGTTCTCCAGCCGGTTGATTTCCACGCAGGCCTCGAAGACGGTCTGCCCGTCCTTGTGGTTCTGCATCCCGCCGACCGCCCGGGCCACGGCCCGGACCGATTGCTCGATCACCACGGAGAACTCCACGAGATTCTTGTCCACCGTGTTGATGTTGTAGACCCGCAGCCGGCTCAGGATGTTGTTGACCATGTCGGTGATGTCGTCGAGCTGCTTGGCCAGGGCGTAGATGTCTTCCCGGTCGAAAGGCGTGATGAAGGTCTTGTTCAACTGGTCGATGATCTTGTGCGCCACATCGTCGCCCTGGTGCTCGATGGCGGCCATGCGGCTCATGGCGTCCTCCGTGATGACGCCGCCGGCGACGATCTCCTTGAATAGACACGCAGCCTCGACGGCGTGACCTACCTGTTTTTCGAACAAGGCAAAGAAGTTGAAGGTCTTGGGGAAGAATCTGAACGCCATGCACTACTCCTTCTTCTCTTCGACAAGAGGCCGCCTGCGTCGTCGTGCAACTCCAACCACGGTCGCCGCATGAGAAGACGACCCGACGCGACCGCCTGCCATCCTTCGGCGGGCCTTATCTTAGCAGAATTCTAACGAAGAGCTAACAATTTCCTAACAGATTGGCGGTAGACAAGGGACATCCGGGCGCCCCAGGACACCGGAGCGGGCGTGTAAGTATATGCCTATGGGCCATTTAAGGTTGTGCTCCAGGCTATCGAGGGCTACAGTCAATACATTATGGGACCGCGGATTCCAACCTTCCTGATGCTCGCTTGGGCAGCGGTGGTTCTCGGTGGTTGTGGGGAGAGCCTCGACCCGAACGAGCCGCAGGGGTTCATTCAGACCAAGGGCTCCGACACCATGGTCAACGCCATCCAGATGGTGTCCGAGGAGTTCATGAAGGAGTACCCGCACATTTTCGTGGCGGTCACCGGCGGCGGCAGCGGCGTGGGAATCGCGTCGCTGATCAACCAGACCTGTGAGGTGGCCACCGCCTCCCGCGACATGAAGCCGAAGGAAATCGAGATGGCCCTGCAGCGGGGCGTCAATCCCAAGGAGATCGTGATCGCCTATGACGGGGTCGCGGTCATCGTCAACAAGAACAATCCTATCGAAAAGCTGACCATCGAGGAGCTGCACCGGATCTTCACGGGCAAGGCCACCAATTGGCGGCAGTTCGGCGGGAGAGACGTTCCCATCGTGACTCTCTCCCGCGAAGTCAGCTCGGGCACACACCTGTACTTCAAGGAGGAAGTGATCCAGCTCGGCCAGAAGGACAACAAGGAGGAGTTCTCCAAGGAGACGTTGCTGCTGACGTCGTCACAGGCGATTGTCGAGGAGGTGGCCGGCAATGAGGGGGCCATCGGGTACCTGGGCATGGGGTATTTGTCCGAGCGGACCAAGGCGTTGTGGGTCGGCAAGGGCCAGGAGTTCCATCCGCCCGATATCGAGAACGTCCTCCAGAAGACCTATCCGCTGTCCCGACCGCTGTACGCCTACACGAACGGTGAGCCGCAGGGCATTGTCCGGCGGTTCATCGATTTCATGTTGAGCCCGAAGGGCCAGAGACAATTCATGGAAACCGGTTTTGTGCCGGTGGGAGAAACCGTTGCCCGAGAACAGCCATGAATCCGTGGCGTCGCACACCGTGCCGCACGGCCCCGAGGCCGACCGGCCCACCTTCTGGACTCGGACACGCCGGAGGATCGGCGAACCGGTCGTCGAAGCATGCATCCGGCTCAGCGGTCTGGCTGTGGTGGCCTTTGTCTTCCTGATCTTCCTGTTCCTGCTGAAGGACTCCCTGTCGCTGTTCCGAGAGTATCCCCTGGGCCAATTCCTGTTCGGCACCCAGTGGCTGCCCATCTCCGATCCGCCGCAGTTCGGGGTCGTCCCCCTGCTGCTTGGCTCGCTCTATGTGACCGCCTGGGCGATCCTGATCTGCGTGCCGCTGGGGGTCGGATCGGCCATGTTCATCTCGGAAGTCGCTCCGAAGCATTTGAAGAACGTCCTCAAGTCGTTGATCGAGATTCTCGCCTCCATTCCCAGCGTCGTTCTGGGCTTCCTCGGCATCATCTGGCTGGCGCCGGTCCTGCGAAACACGTTTGGCCTGTCGACCGGGATGTGCGGCCTGACGGGCAGCCTGCTGCTGGCCTTCATGGCCCTGCCGACCATTATCAGCATTTCTGAGGATGCCCTGACCGGTGTGCCGCGCACGTACCGGGAGGCCGCCTACGGCCTGGGCGCCACCCGCTGGCAGACTCTCTGGCGGATCGTGCTGCCCTCTGCGTCCTCGGGCATCCTGGCGGCCGTGATGCTCGGGATCGGCCGGGTCGTCGGCGAGACGATGGTCGTCCTGATGGTCACGGGCAATGCCCCCGTGATGCCCCGGTCCATCCTGCAGCCCCTGCGGACGCTGACCGCGACTATCGCCGGCGAGATGGGCGAGACGGTCGGCGGGTCCGAGCACTACTTCGCTCTCTTCGCGGTCGGGCTGGTCCTGTTCGCCATCACGTTCGCCATCAATTTCGTCGCAGATCTGTTCCTGCGGAGGGCCCGGAAATGAACGGCGCCAGGATCCGCCAGCAAATCGCCTTCGGTGTCCTGGGCGCGATCACTCTGCTGATCGTCGTACCCATCATCCTGGTCATTCTCTACATCGTCATCAACGGCGCCGGCGCGATCACCTGGGAATTCCTCACGCAGGCCCCGCGGGGCGGCATGAAGGCCGGCGGGATCTTCCCCGCCATCGTCGGCACGATTCTGCTGGTCGTGGGCACGATGCTCTTCTCGCTGCCGCTGGGCGTTCTCTCCGCGATCTACCTGGTCGAATACGCGCGCGACGATCTGTTCACGCGGATGATCAAGCTGTCGGTGGTGAACCTGTCGGGCATCCCGTCCATCGTCTACGGTCTGTTCGGCTTCACCCTGTTCGTGCTGCTGCTGCATTTCGGCACCTCGATCCTCGCCGGCTCGCTGACGCTGGCGATCATGAGTCTGCCGGTCATCATCACCGCCTCCAAGGAGGCGCTGGAGTCCGTGCCCTTCACCTATCGCGAGATCAGCCTGTCCCTGGGCGCCACCAAGTGGCAGACGGTCCGGTATTGCGTGCTGCCCTACGCCATTCCCGGCATCCTCACCGGCACAGTCCTGAGCCTCAGCCGCGCTGCCGGCGAGACCGCGCCGATCCTCTTCACCGTCGCGGCGTTCTACCTGCCCCGCCTGCCGCACTCCGCCTTCGACCAGGTGATGGCCCTGCCCTACCACCTGTATGTCATTGCGACCCAGGTGCCCAATATCCCGATCTCCATCAGTTTCGCCACGGCCCTCGTCCTGATCGCGCTGGTCTTCCTCATGAACCTGGTCAGCATCATCCTGCGAGCCCACTATCGAAAAAAGCGGCTATGGTAAACGAAACCGTGATCAAGACCGTCAATCTGGACTGCTTCTTCGGGACGCAGCACGTCCTGAAGAACATCAACCTCGAGGTTCTGCCTCACGAGATTCTCGGGATTATCGGACCGGCCAACAGCGGCAAGACCACCTTCCTGCGGGCCCTGAACCGGCTCAACTACCTGCATCGCACGTATTCGCAAACCGGCGAGATATTCCTGGACGGCCGCGAGATCCACCAGCTCACCGACAACCTGCTGCGCAAGAAGATCGGGATCATTTTTGCTCTGCCGCAGGTGCTGCCGGTCAGCATCTTCGACAACGTCGCCTACGGTCCCAAGGTCCACGGCATCACGAACCGCCAGGCGGTCAGCCAGCTCGTGGAGGAAGCCCTGAAACGGGCCTATCTCTGGGAGGAGGTCAAGGACCGTCTGCCGGAGCCGGCGGTACGGCTCTCCGGCGGCCAGCAGCAGCGGCTCTGCATCGCCCGGACCCTGGCGGTCGAGCCCGAGGTCATCCTCTACGACGAGCATTGCTCCGGCCTCGACCCCATTTCGACCGCGAAAGTGGAGGACGCCATGCAGCAGTTGAAGGCCCACTACGCCCAGATCCTGGTGACGAACAACACCAAGCAGGCCTCGCGCGTCAGTGACCGGTGCGCCTTCTTCCTGATGGGCGAACTGGTCGAGATCGGCCCGACCCATGACCTGTTCACCAACCCGCGGGACAAGCGCACGGACGACTATATCACCGGGCGATTTGGATAGCATGGAAGACTGATGATTGACTGTGGATCATTGATGATTGAAGAAGAAAGCCGGACCTGCCGCAGGAGTAATCAATAGTCAATTGTCCTCTATCAATACATATGGAACCTGAAGCCAAGATCGAAACCGTTGACCTGAACCTGCACTACGGGGCGTTCCACGCCTTGACCGACGTGAACATCCGGATTCCGGCCCGGAACGTCACGGCGATCATCGGCCCCTCCGGCTGCGGCAAGTCCACCCTGCTGCGCTGCTTCAACCGCATGAACGACCTGGTCGAGCACACGCAGGTGCAGGGCCGGATCGTCATCGATGGGGAAGATATCCTCGCGCCGACCACCGACCTGATCGCCCTGCGGCGCAAGGTCGGCATGGTCTTCCAGCGGCCCAACGTCTTCGCCCTGTCGATCTACAACAACCTCAAGTTCGGTTTGCGCATCCACGGCATGCTCAGCCGCGCAGACCAGATCCGGGAGACCGTCCGGCAGGGCCTCGAACAGGTCGGCCTCTGGGATGACCTCAAAGACCGGCTCGGCCTCAACGCCCAGTCCCTGACCCTCGAGCAGCAGCAGCGGTTGTGTATCGCCCGCGTGCTGATCCTCCGGCCCGACGTGATCCTGCTCGATGAGCCCTGCTCGGCCCTCGACCCGATCGCCACCCTGCGGGTGGAAGAACTGCTGCGCGTGCTGCGGCAGGAGTACACGTTGATCATCGTCACCCACAATATGCAGCAGGCCGCCCGGGTCGCCGACTTCACCGGCTTCATGTACCTCGGCCGCCTAATCGAATTCGACGACACCCAGAAGATTTTCACGAACCCCGGCCAGCAACTGACCGAAGACTACATCCGGGGATCCTTTGGATAAGGATTTACGATTTGCGATTTATGATTTGTGATTTATCATGGATGATTCGGGATTTCGGGCCGCTCCGGCAGCCCAAATCATAAATCAGAAATCGTAAATCATCAATTTCGATGGGGTTGGCTATGCCGCGAGAAGGCTTTCACAAACGCATCCAGGAGCTCGAACGGGAGGTTACGCAGATGGGCGAGATGG
>JALORE010000147.1 GCA_025459125.1 Planctomycetota bacterium
GCTATTGATCAGCAGCACGCCGCCGGCCAGCGTCCCGATCAAGGCGATGCTGACTCGCAACTGCTGGCTTTGCGTCTGCTCGGTCCCGAAACTCTCTTGAAAATGCAAGTGCTGATGCGCCATATTCTCGTTCTCTACCCTGCCCGCGTGTCCTCATTTCACCGCCGCATTCGACTGGTTCTGCTTCGGCTTCAGCGACGGATCGCGCGTCACCATGACCCGGACCTCGCGTTCCTTGACATTGTTGCACTTGTCGATGATGAACGTCTCATCCGCATTTGCCAGGACCTGCTGGATTGCGGTGAGATAGAGATCGCGCGTCACAAGCTCCGGCCGCTGGCGGTACTCGGGCAGGATATCCGCCAGATACATGGCGTTCGCCCGAGCCCGCTCGACCACCCTCGTCTGGTAGGTCTGGGCTTGCGTGACGGTATCCTGTACGTCGCCGGTGACCTGGGCCCAAAGATCGGCAAGCTGCTGCTCGTTCAGGGGCTCGTTGTACAACGCCCGGTACAAGGACTCCGCAATCTGTCCGGCAGTCTTGGTGAGGGTCGTTTCCGCATAGGTGCGGGCCTGCGTCACAGTCTGTCCGCTGGTCTGGCTGGCGGTGATGAATTCCTCGAAGGCCTGATCCACCTGCTTGGGCCACTTGACCTCCACGAGCTGTACCTGCACCACGCGGATGCCGCTCTCGAGCGTGTCGAGCTTCTGCTGCAGGAGTTGCTGCACGCGCCGCCGGATGGTGTCGGTGCTCTGCAGGACCTCGTCAATGGTGTAGTGGACCGTTGCCTTCACGACGGCGTCCTCAACCAGGCTGCGGAGCATGGGCGTGATGCTCTCGTTCATCACCGCAAAGTAGACCTCGCCCGGCTTGGCCTCCTGAACGTAGACGTTGCGGAAGAACTGCTCGACCCCGGTGATCTGGTAATTGACCTCCCACCTCGTATGGACGATGTTGTAGTCGCTGCCATCGCCTTCCCGCAGGAGCCGCGGCCCGGAGGCTACGACGTTCTGCACGGTGGCGGTCGTGCCGGCCGGCGCCGCCCGCAGGCTCCCCGTCAGGCAATACCCCTCCTGCACGGGATCGAGTTGCTCGGGCACATAGTTCCTCGGCTTGACGCCCCCGCCCAGGATGTCGTCGCGCGTCTCCTTATACCAGAAGGTGTTGACGCGGAGATTGATGTTCTTCTCGACGGGAATCCGCACCAACTCGTCAATCGGATACGGGAACACCCAATGGGCGCCGGGCCCCAGGATGGCTTCCTGACCCACGCCCCGCACCTTGCCGAAGCGCAGGACCAGCGCCTTCTCATCCGAGCCCACGGTCTTGAAGCCGGAGGCCAGGAAGGCGACGACCAAGATGATCATGATGACCTTGAGGATCGCGAAGCTGATCCGCAGGGCGTCGGAAAGCGACCGCCCGGCCGCATCGAGGTCCTCCTCGCGCGACACTGGCTGCGGCAGCTCCGCAGGATCATGACGGTGAGGATGGTCGTGTTCATGCTCGTGCTCGTGTCTGTGTTCGTCCACCATGAGTCATACCTGCTCGGTTATTCCAACATTCCACGTCATTTCGCCGGCTTGGCCGGTTCCAGCGACGGCATCTCGGTCAGGAGCCGGAACGGCTCGGCATCCGCCGGTATGACGAGCGTCGTATCTCCTCTCAGAGTCGTCACAAAGGCTTCCAGGTTCCGCAGGAAAATGGCCAGTTTCGGGTCCTCATCCAGCATCTTGTAGTACTTGGCCGCATCCCGGTCGCCCTCACCGCGCACGGCTTTCGCCCGGGCCTCCGCCGCCGCCAGGAGCACATCTCTCTTCTTGTTGGCTTCGGCGCGGATGCGCCCGGCTTCCGCGTCGCCTTCCGAGATCGTCCGATCCGTAATGCGCTGCCGCTCCGCCTTCATCCGCTCGAAGACCTGCTTCGTCACGTCCGCACTGATCTTCAACTGCTTGATCCCGAGCGTCTTGATCTCGATCCCATAGTCCTTCTCGACCGAGCCCTTGAGGTCGGCCAGCATCTCCTCCTGGATCTGGTCGAACCTGATCTGGGCCGGATCGCTGTTGACGAACTCACCGAACGCATGCTGCCCGATCACCCGGTTCTGCGTGTCGTTGATCTGGCTGCGGAGCTTGGCCTCGGCGTTGTCGATCGTCTTGACAGCGTTGAGGAACTTCAGCGGCTCGGCCACCCGCCAGACGACGTACGTGTGGACGATGATCGGAACGGTCCCGCTCGTCGTGGTCTCGCCCAACTCGGCCTCCAGGACCCGCATCCGGGAATCGAACTTGTGCACCTGCTCGATGGGCGTGGGCCACTTGGAGTACAGCCCGGGCTTCATGACCTCGCGCACGGGCTTGCCGAACCGCGTCACGAACGCTGCCTCGGTCTCGCGGACCTGGAATGTCACGAGGTAGACCACCATCACGAGGAAGATGACGGCCACCAGTACCGGAATCGCTAGATTCTTCATTATCTGGCACTCTCCTGCAAGCTGGTAATGTCCAACAGGTTCGTCGGGAGCTTGTCCTGCAGATCCACGATGATGACCTCGCGATCGTTCGGATCGGCGGCCACGATGTACTTGCGGATATTCGTCGTCAGGGTCTCTTCCAGGGCCGCGGTGCGCTGCTCGCACATATAAATGTCCGGTGCGGCCCGATAGGCCTGAAGCTGGCCCGCGAAGCGCTCGCCCGTGGCCTTCGCCAGGACGGAGCGAGCGTACTTGTAGGCCTGGGCTTCGCTGAGGACCCGGTAGATTTCGCCTCGGGCCTCGTTGAACGCGGCATCGAACTGCGCGCCCAGGCGTTTGATCTCTTCGGTCCGATCCTCGCGCAGGGCTTCCTGATACTGGGCGGCCAGTTCCGTCAGCTTGTCGGCCCGGGCCACGGAGCCCACCAGCGCGGTCAGGGTCTTGTTCCGCTCGGCCTCCGCCTGGAGGATTTTGGCCTGCTTCTGTTGTACGGCCCCGATCACTTTCTGATACTCCGCCGCCACTTCCGGCGGCGGATGAAGGCCCTGCAAGCCCACGAAGACCAGCTCGATCCCCAGGTTCTGCTCATTGGCAGCCTGCTGAATCCGCTGCATGAGGATTTCCTTGGCCTGGGTCCGGCCGGCGCCGAGCAGGCTGAGCTGCACCGGCTGCTGGCCGGGAGACGAATCGTCCACTTCGATTCTTGCACTGGCCGCAAAGCGAGCCAGTTCGCGATAGCAGATATCCTCCAGGAGCTTGCCGGGGTCGCCGTGATTATAGATGTACGCGTACAGGTCCCGAATGCGGTAATGGACCGGAACGTTGGCCTTGACTAGACTGACCGGTACCGCACGCTGGGCCAATCCCTGGCCGGCCTCGTCCGCGGTGTACGCGGTGGCCACCAGAAGATCATGCTCCGCTTCGTAGTGGGTCTGGCCCCAAAGCAACTTGGTTTCGGGGATGATGGCGCCGGTCTTGGGGTCTTTCTTGGGCACGTACCCGATGTGCAGCTCCATCACTTCCTGCGTCGGGTGCCGGTAGCCGATGTCGATGGGCCAGGGCAGTTTGAGGTGGAAACCCGGACCGATCTGTCGCCGCTGGCCATCGCTCATCAGGGAGCTGCCGAAGCGCTCGACGATGGCCAGCTCGCTGGGCGCGACCACCACGATGCAACTGGCCAGGTAAAGCGTCCCCGCGGAAAAGAGCACCAGGGGAACGATCGCTTTTTCGAGCAGCTTGTAGAACCAGGTTTGGGAAACCTTGAAGCCGAACTGATAGTCGATGGCGGCGGCGACGCTCCGGAAGATCCCGCCGGGCTCGTTGATGATGCCGAGCAGCCGACTGTCGAACGCCGCCCGGTCATATTGGCCCTTGAGCCTGGGCCGGTACACGTCGAGAACGATATTCAGCGTCGTCTCGACGCCCAGGACCACCAGAAGGATCGGCACGATGTAGTTGACGACGCGCAGCGGCGCGGCAATTTGGAAATGCACCAGGGCCAGGCTGATCGCCAGCACGAAACACAGGATTGCCACGCCGAGGAAGAAGCTGCCCCCCGCCCGGAGCGGTTTCCAGCGCGGCTCGGCGGACATGCCCGTCGCATAGCGCGACATCAGGAAGCTGCCAAAGGCGATGGTGGCCGCGACGATGACGCACACGAGCGGCTGCTGGGTCGTGGCCTGGTACGCGGCGGAAAGACCTTTGAAAAGATACAGACCGAGGCCGATCTCATACGCAGCGATCAGCGCCGCGAAGACGGGAATGAACCACTTCTCCAGGACTTCCAGACGCCGCTGGGCGACCGCGAACAACGTTCCCTGGTCGCCTTTCTGGAAGATTGTGGCGGAGCTCTTCTCCCGGGCCAACTGGCTCAGGTCCAGCTTCTCCCGTTCCGCCAGGCTGCGCTGGTGGAACTGGATGGCCAGGACCAGCCAGACGATGGCGGCGGCCAGGATTTGCCAACTCACGGCCGAGACGACCCAAAAACCGCTCCAACGGCCGAGGAAAAATGCCACGCCAAAGAAGATGAGGCTGAGAATTAGGGAGACCCATGCAACCTGTTCGGGACGTTTGGACGACACTGTCATTGGCAATCAAGCTCCCGGTGACGAAGTGATCCGTGGGAAGTCAAACTTGCTCCTGACACTCTTGCGAACTCAACACCTGCCGATTCAGTATAATGTCGGTACTGCGCCGACTCTTTACACAGAGAAAGTTCGGTACTATAACACCACCAACGATTCTCGTGTAGCGACAACCGTGAAAAAAAGTTGTCCCGTAACAGTCTTCGGTGCCCGGGGCACCGCGGTCAGCCAACAGCGAAGAACTGACAACCGGCCTCTGAGAACTTCGGGTGAATGATGGAAAAACTGATCACTATCGCGAAGAACACCTTTGTCGAGACCCTTCGCCAACCCGTTTACGCCGTGATAGTTGCCACCGCCCTGCTGCTGTTCGTCCTCAGCCCGTCCCTGTCCATGTATACGATGGACGATGACAACAAAATGCTGCGCGAAATCGGCCTCTCTACGCTGTTCCTGACGAGCTTGTTCATCGCAATCTTCTCGGCGTCGGGCGCCGTCTCGGTGGAATTGGAGAACAAGACCATCCTGACGGTGCTGACCAAGCCGGTCCAACGTCCGATATTCATTCTCGCCAAATTCCTCGGCGTGGTGGGCGCTGTGGCGCTGGCCCATTTCCTCTGCACCGTGGGTCTGCTGATGGCAATCCGGCACGGCGTCCTGTCCACCGCTTCCGATACGCACGATCTGACCGTCCTCGGGTCCGCCGGGGCGATCGTGGTCGTGACGGTTCTCCTGGGCGCCTTCTTCAACTATGTCTACGATTGGAAATTCACCTCCACGGCGATCGTCATCGCCTCGGTCCTGTCCGTGTTTGCGATCGTCTTCCTGGCCTTGATCGACCGGGACTGGAAATTCAACCCCACCAAGAACGGCATCGACCGGCTCGACCTCTACGGCTCAATTCTGCTGTTTCTCGCGGCCGTGCTGATTGCGGCACTGGCCGTCACGATCTCCGCCCGGTTCAATGCGCTCGTGACCCTGTCGGCCTGCATCGGGGTGTTCCTGCTGGGCTTGATCAGCGACTACGCGTTCGGGCGATTCGCGGACGCCCATCTTTGGGCCCGGATCGGCCGCTACCTGGTGCCCAATCTGCAGGTGTTCTGGATCAGCGACGCGATCTACGAGGGCAGCACCATCCCCTTCCGCTATCTTGTTATTACCGCTTCCTACGCCCTGTGCTACACGGCCGGCATCCTGGCCCTGGCAATCGCGCTGTTCCAGCGCCGCCAAGTGGGCTGATCGGCGCGGGCTCGTCTCGCATTTCACTGCTGGCCTGTTAGTACGCGGCAGGACGCAGGAAGCCAGCCCTGTCAAAGTGAGAAACCTGGGTGGCATCGTCAAGCAAGGTCCTCGGAGCTTGGCGGTGGCGGATTGCCTACGCCATAGACCATCGCCAAAGCCTTCGGCTTTGACGAGGCCACCCGGGACTCACCACTTCAGGTGCGAGGAGTGATTGAGGCCACTGGGCGACGGGTCATCTACCCCCACAAGGACCGCTGCACGGGGATTTCGGCGCCCGCGGAGGCTTCGTCGCCCAGCCGCCGAATCACGGCGATTTCGTCACATTCGCTTTGCTTGGGGCACTTGGCGCAGTCGCTCCAGACCTTCATCGGCAGGTCGTCCTTGGGAACCACTGAGAACCCAACCCGTTCGAAGAACCCCGGCTCCAGGGTCAAGGCAAAGAGCCGTGGCACACCAAGATATCGGGCCTGCTCCAGGGCCACCGCGATCAAGGCCGTGCCGACTCCTGCGCCCCGGTTCTCGTGCGCTACGGCCAGCGACTTGATCTCGGCCAAGTCCGACCAGATGACCTCCAGGGCACAACAGCCAACCACCTTCCCATCCAGCTCCGCCACGAGAAAGGTCTGAAGATTCTCGTAGATCTCAGCGAGGGGCCGAAAGAGCATCTTATCATGCTCGGCGTAGTAGTTGATCAGCGAACAGATCGCCTTGACGTCGGACACTTTGGCGTTGCGGACTTCCATCCCGCTGAGTATATCGCAGAAAATGAAAAAACCACTGGAAAAACGCCCGGCAGCGACTAAAATGGCCCGATCCTGGGTGGCATGGGCTCGGAGCCCGTGAGCCAGTATCCCCGGGCGCCCGGGCTACTTCAGGTGATCAAGACAGAACGTGAAATTCGTACTGATCGATAGAATTGTCTCGTGGGAAGAAGGCCGCACGCTCACCGCGGTCAAGTGTGTGTCGCTGGCCGAAGAGTACCTGGCCGATCACTTCCCCAGCTTCCCGGTGTTGCCGGGGGTGCTGCTCCTCGAGGGATTGGTGGAAGCGGCGGGCTGGCTCGTTCGTGCCACCGAGGACTTCGCGCACAGCATGATCTTGCTCGCCGAGGCGCGGAACGTAAAATATAAGAGCTTCCTGGCGCCCGGGTCGCAGATCCGGTATGTCGTCGAGGCCAAGGCGATCGACGCGCAGAGCAGCAGCTTCGCTGGCACGGGCGTCGCCGACGGACAGACGATCATTGAGGCGCGGTTCAAGCTGCGGCACTTCAACCTGTCCGAGCGGGACCCGGCCCTGGCCGCCGCGGACGCGCACGTTGTGGCGGCCCTGAAGAGCCGGTACCAGTTGTTGATACAGTTTCAAGGAGGTCGTAACGATCATGGCCATGAGTCGAGATGAGGTCTTCCAGAAAGTCCAGGGGGTCCTCGTGGACGCTCTCGGGGTGGACGAGGAGGAAGTGACGCTGAACGCCACTCTGATGGGCGATCTGGGCGCCGAAAGCATCGATTTCCTGGATATCGTCTTTCGTCTGGAGAAAGCCTTCGGGATGAAAGTGCCGCGCGAGGAGTTGTTCCCGGCGGAGGGTCTGCTGAACAATCCGGAGTTGATCAGCAACGGCAAGCTGACCGCCAAGGGGTTAGCCGAGCTGCGCGCCCGGGTGCCCCACACGGACCTCACCGAGTTCGAGAAGGATCCCAGTGTCAGCAAGATCGCCGACCTGTTCACGGTCAACGCCATCGTGAATTATGTCGACAGCAAGATGAACCGAGGATGACGGACGATTCCTGACCGGAAATCACCGCTCGTGGTTGCCTATGCGCTGGATCTGGATCGATAAATTTACGGAGTTTGAAAGCGGCCGGCAAGCCGTAGCGGTCAAGAACGTGACCTTGGCCGAGGAGCACCTGCACGACCACTTCCCGGGCTTCCCGGTTCTGCCGGAGTGCCTGATGATCGAGGCGATGGCCCAGACCGCCGGCATCCTCGTGGGAGAAGCGGGCAACTTCCAGGAGAAGGTCGTGCTCGCCAAGATCGGCAAGGCCGTCTTCTTCGATTATGTCACGCCGGGCGATACCCTGCGGATTGAGGCAAAGCTCGGAACCATCGCGCCGGAGGCCGCCAGCACCACCGGCCGGATCACCCGCGGCGACCAGATCATCGCCGAAGTGGACCTGATGTTCAGCCATATCGATCACAACCTGGCGGGCAAGAAGTTCCCGGAGGAGAATTTCGTCTTCACGGGTGCGATCACCTCCCTGCTGCGCGACTTCGCCTTGGGCGGCGCTGAGGCCGACTCACGGGGGAGGGAATCCCCCGGATGAGCTCGGCACGTGTCGTCGTGACGGGTCTGGGCGCCGTCAGTCCCCTGGGCTTGAGCGTGGAAGAAACCTGGGCCGGCCTGAACGCCGGCCAGTGCGGCCTGGGCCGCATCCGGGCCTTCGATCCCACCGGGTTCCCCTGCGAGCTGGCGGGCGAGGTCCCCGAGTACCGCATCCAGGACCGGGTCCCACGCACCTACCGCAAAGCGGTCAAGCTGATGTGCCGGGACATCGAGCTGGCGGTCATGGCCGCGGGAGAAGCGCTCGCGAACGCCGGGCTGATCACCAAAGCTACCGATCCCGAGAAGGTGAATATCGATCCGACGCGGGTGGCGAGCAACGTCGGAGCCGGCATCATCTGTTGCGATCTGGTGGAACTGGCGCCGGCGGTGGCAGCCTCTACCACGGACGGCCGGTTAAACCTGCGCCGGTGGGGCAAAGAGGGGTTGGAGCACATCACGCCATTGTGGCTGCTCAAGTACCTGCCCAATATGCTCGCCTGTCACATCGGCATCATCCATGACCTGCAGGGCCCGAGCAATACCCTCACGTGTGGTGAGGCCTCCGCGCACCTGGCGCTGGGCGAAGCGGCCCAGGTGATCGCCCGGGGCGCCGCCGATGTGGCCGTGGCCGGCGGCGCGGAAGCCAAAGTGAATCAGTTGATGATGCTCCGGCAACACCTGCTGGGGCGTGCCGTCGCCAAGGCCGGGGATCCTGCCACGATCTGCCGGCCGTTCGATGCGAACGCGTGTGGCGCGATCTTCGGAGAAGGGGCCGGTATGGTCGTGCTTGAGGGCCTGGGGCAGGCGCAGGCGCGCGCGGCGCGGATCCTGGCGGAGGTTGCCGGCATCGGGCAGAGCCAGAGCATCGGTCCGGTCCGGGAACGGCTCGAGCCGGACGGCCGGAGCCTTCAGATTGCCGCTGCCAAGGCCCTCGCCGATGCCGAGATCCGTCCGGAGGACCTTGACCTGATTATCCCGCACGGCACGGGGGCGCCTGCGGACGATCTGGCGGAGGCCCGGGGTCTGGCGGCCGCACTCGGCCGCGCGGTGCAGGATGTGCCGGTGTGGCCGACCAAGAGCATGCTCGGCACGACGGGCGCCGCCGCGGGCGGGTTGGATGTCGTGGCCGCCGTGCGGGCCATCGGCGAGAGCGTGATTCCGCCCGCGCGGAACTTCGACCGGCCCATGGAGGGATGCCGGTTGAACGTGGTCACCCAGAGGCGCGAGATGCGGATCAGGAACGTCCTCTGTTGCAGCTACACCTTTGGCGGCCAGACCGCCGCGGTGGTGCTGAAGGCTTGGGAGGGTGCGACGAGATAGATGAAGACACCTACGACCAAGGAGCGCGTCGTCATTACGGGGATGGGTATTGTCTGTCCCCTGGGCAACGACGTCCCGACTTTCTGGGAGGGCGTCCTGTCCGGCCGCAGCGGCGCCGACCGAACGACGATCTTCGATGCCTCCACGTTCCCCACCACCTTCGGCGCGGAGGTAAAGAACTACGATTTCCGCCTGTATGTCCGTGACTCCCGCGAGCACGAGAAGTGCGGGCGCGGTCCGGCGTTCGCCCTCGGTGCGGCGGTCCAGGCCTGTCGGCAAGCAGGTATCGATAGCGAGACCGCCCAACCGGCCGACGGCATCGACCGCACACGCATGGGTATCTACTTCGGCGCCGGCGAGGGCGCGATGGGCGACGCGTTCTTCGCGTCCATCATCGCCGGCTGGGACGCGCAACGCGGGCAGATGATCTGGCAGCGCAACACGGAACTGGGATTCGCGTGCATGGAAGGCGCCCGGGAGGTCGAGCAGGAGCCGAATATGGCGGCGGCGCACGTCGCGCTATTGACCGGGGCACGCGGACCGACGCGAAGCTGCCTGACGGCCTGTGCCGCCAGCACGCAGGCCGTCGGCGAGGCGATGATGCTGATTCGCCGGGGCGATGCCGACCTGATGATTGCCGGCGGGGCCCATTCCATGATTCACCCGCTGGGCGTCACCGGCTTCAACCGCCTGACGGCCCTGTCCACCCGCAACGACAGCCCCACGACGGCGTCCCGGCCCTTCTGTGCCAGCCGGGATGGATTTGTTCTCGGAGAGGGGGCGGCCGTCCTGATCCTCGAATCGCTGACCTCCGCCCGTCGCCGGGGCGCAGGAGTCCTGGCGGAACTGGCCGGCTACGGCAGCAGTTCCGACGCCTTCCGCGTGACGGACATGCACGAGGAAGGCCGCGGCCCGGTCCAGGCGATGCGGGCTGCCCTGGCCGACGCCAGCCTGACGTATCGGGACATAGACTACGTCAACACGCACGGCACGAGCACCCAGGAGAACGATTCGATCGAAACGCTGGCCATCAAGACCGTCTTTCAGGAGCGGGCCCGGCAGGTCCCGGTCAGCAGCATCAAGAGCATGCTCGGACATCTGATCGGCGCCGCCGGAGCAGCGGAGTTGATCGCGTCCGTACTGGCGATCCGTGACAACACCGTGCCGGCCACGGCCAACCTGCACGATCCCGATCCCAAGCTGGATCTCGACTACGTGCCGAACATCCCACGCCGGATGCCCGTCAACACCGTGATGAAGGAGTCTTTCGGATTCGGTGGTCAAAATAACGTGGTGATCGTGAAACGATTCACGTAGCACAGGCATCCTGCCCGTGAGTCACAGGGCCATCTTGGCCCTGCCAGGAACCGGTTCGACCACGGGCGAGACGCCCGTAGTACCCATGGGCAAGATGCCCATGCTGCGAGGGTAAAACGATGATCGATGTCAAACTGATCCGCGACAATCCCGAGGCGTTCATCCAAGCCGCTCGGAACAAGCGTATCGACGCCAATATTCCCCGTCTGCTGGAAGTGGACGCGCGGCTCCGCGATGCCAAGAACAGGCTGCAGGACATCGCCACGGAGAAGAACCGGGTCGGCAAGTCCGTGCCGAAGCTGTCGGGCGACGAGAAGAACGCGGCGATCGCGCGCCTCTCCGAGCTCAAGCAGCAGGAGGAGCAATTGATCGAGGAGGTCAAGACCTGCCAGCCCGAATTTGACGCCCTGCTACTCGAGGTCCCGCAGCCGGCCGATGCCGATGTCCCCCTCGGCAAGGACGATACGGAGAACGTCGAGATCCGGCGGGAAGGCCAAGTCCGCCAGTTCGACTTCCAGCCCAAGGACCACGTCCAACTGGGACTGGCGCTGGACATCATCGACATCGAGCGCGGCGTCCGGCTGGCGGGGACGCGCAATTACTTCCTCAAGGGTGACGGCGCCCTGCTGCATTGGGCGGTGTTGCGTTTCGCGGTGGATTTTATGGTCGGACGCGGCTACCTGCCGATGGCCGTGCCGCTGCTGATGCGGGATGAGGCGATGCAGGGCACCGGTTACTATCCCGGCGCCGAAGAGCAGACCTACCGGATGGAGCGGGACGAGCTGAACCTGGTAGGCACGGCCGAGGTGCCGCTGACCGCCTACCGGATGGGCGAGATCCTCTCGGCGGACGAACTGCCGTTAAAGACCATCGGGCTTTCGAGCTGCTTCCGGCGCGAGGCCGGTGCGGCGGGCAAGGACACCTACGGGCTGTACCGCATCCATCAGTTCGACAAGGTCGAGCAGGTCGTGGTCTGCCGCAATGATGTCGCGGAAAGCAACAAGTACCACGCGGAGATCCTGGCCAACTCAGAGGGCCTCCTCAAAGCCCTCGAGCTGCCCTACCGGATCGTGAACGTCTGCACGGGCGATCTCGGCCGGGGCCAGGCCAAGAAGTTCGACGTCGAGACCTGGATGCCCTCACGCGGCGGCTATTGCGAGACCCATAGCGCCAGCAAGTTCTATGAGTTCCAGGCCCGCCGGATGAACCTGCGCTACAAGGACCCCCAAACGAAGAAGAACTTCTTCTGCCACACGCTGAACAATACGGTGGTCGCCTCGCCGCGAATTCTGATCCCGATCCTGGAGCTCTACCAGAACGCCGACGGCTCGGTCACCGTGCCCACGGTCCTGCGCCCCTACCTGGGCGGCAAAGACCGGATCGTGGCTCGGGCGTAATCTCTCCGTGCCGCGGACAGAAGGAGCGTGTGCACTCTGTTGTCACCGCCGCACAGGCGGGGTCCACGGAGGTCGAGGTGTTTGTGGATTCCCGCTTGCACGGGAATGACAGAAAGCAGAAGCTGTCTTCACTGTGTTAGAGGCTGGGTGCCATGCCTGCGGCTCTGCGCAGGCACGTTCGACCCCCGAAGCCAGGCATGTCTGCGAGGCGTAGACATGGCAACCTGCTGCAGATGGTCTTGATTCTCGGTCTTGCTCCTCAAAACCCATCAAGATCGGTGGCGGTTTATTCCTTCTCCAGCTTCTTCTTCAGTTGCTCGGCGACGTCGCCCAGTTCCTGCTTCGTCTGGTCCAGACTTTCCTTCGACTTCTGCAGGGCGGCTTTGGCCTCCTCCGACATGGCGCCTTCGCTGACCACGTACGGCGTGATGAACAGGATCATCTCGGTATTGCTGAGCCGGACGTTGTTGTGCTGGAACAGCCCGCCGACCAGCGGGATGTCACCCAGCAAAGGGATCTTGCGCTTGATCTTGTTCTTCTCCTGGAAGAGGATACCGCCGAGCATCAGGGTCTCACTGTCGTGGACGATCATGTTCGTTTTGGTCTCCATGTACGCCCGTATCGGTTGGCCGTTGACCGAATCGCTGGACAGTTGCGACAGGACGATGTTCACGATCATGTCGACGTTCTTCTCCGGCGTGATGCTGGGGCGCACGGCCAGCGTCATACCCACCTTCTCGGACCGGAGGCTTGATTGTGACAACCCGCTGCCCGAAATGGACGTGCCGCCCAGGAAGGTCACCAACTGGCCCTTGAAGAAGCTGGCCTCCTCGTTGTCCTCGGTCCACAGGGTCTGCTCGTTCAGGACCTTGGCGTTGACGTGCTTGACCAGAAAATCGATCAGGGCGTAGACGGCGGCCTGGCTCCCGGCGACATGCCCCGTGCCGCCGGTCGGGAAATCGGCCGGCTGGCCCCTGCCAATGGTGACCGCGCCCTTGGACGAGAGATCCGCCAGAATGTTGCCCGCCACGAGGGAGTTCCCCTGCGACGTGTCGAACGCGTTCGGATTGTTGGCGAACTCCAGCCCCAGAGACGTGAGGGCCCGGTGGTCCACCTCCACCACGGTGGCCTTGATGAGTACTTGCAGGCCCGGCACATCGAGGATGTTAATCGTCCGTTCCAGGTCGTTATGAAACTCCGGCGGTGACAGAACGAGGATCGCCTTGCTGTGGGGATCGGGAATGAACCGTACGCGGCCGATGACGTTGCTGAGCGGCTGGGGTTGGCCCAGGCCGCCTCGCATCCCGCCACCGCCGCCGCCGGACCACCAGGGGGTGTATTCGCCCGGGTTGTTGGCGGTGTTGCCACCGCCGCCGCCCCCGGATTGCCCGCCGCCCCCGGACTGGCCGCCGCCGCTCGCCGGCTGCTCCATCGAGTAGTCCCCCAGGCCGGTGGGGGTTCGGCGGATGCGTGCGAACGTCCCCGGCTCGTTGAACATGGCGTTGAGACGTTCCGACAAGTCCTCCGGATCGGCGTACTTGAGCTGCACCACCTTCGGAATCTCCGCCATCTCCTGCCGATCCAGGTCCATGATCAGTTGCTCGATGATGGCGTAGGCCTCCGGGATCTTGCTGATCACGATGATCTTCTTGGTCTCCGGGACCGACTCGAAGGTGAACTGGCCGTACAGGGGGCCGACGATCTTCTTTCGCTGCTCGCCTTCGTCTCCGTAGAACAGCATACGAATGAACGAGCGGCTCATGTCCTCGCTCTCCTCGCTGAAGAGCTTCGTCAGCAGTTGGGCCATCTTGACCGGATCAGAGTTTTTCAGCTCGATGATCCGGGGCCGCACCTGGTTGATATCCAGCTCCACATCCCATTCCTCGATCTGCTTGCGGATCTTCTCCATGTTCTCCGGCGACGCGATGATCGTCACCTGCTTCATCGACGGGTAGGAGATCGCTTTCACGGTCTCGCTGGGCTGGACGCTGCGGAAACGATACGTCCGGTAGCTGTAGCTGGACATGCTGCCGGACTGGCTCTCGTACAGGCCTTCGATGTTCGCCTTGATCTGGTCGGGATCGGCGTGCTCGAGCTTGAAGTTCTCAGTCAGGAACAGCCCCGGCGGCATGTCCACTTCGGCGATGAGATTCTTCACCATCTCGCGGAGGTCCTGCCGGCCGAAGATCATGATCTGCCGCGTCTGCTCCAGCGGCTGGACCACGATGTTCGGTCTCATGTCCGTGCCGGACATCTGCTGGAGCGACTGGTCGATCCGCTGGGCCACCTCCCGTGTGTCCGCATAGACGATGGAAACCGTCTCACACTCCGTCTTGACCGGCTCCGCGATGTCCAGTTTCGTGATCCACTCGCCGATGACCTTGATGTCCTCCGCCGAGCCCCGGGCGATGATCTGGCGGGTCTTGGGCACCGGGAAGAGAACCAGGGGGATATCGCCGGCGCCGATGACCACCGTGGTGGCGCTCTTGGACTGCCCCCCGGGCCCGCCGGAAGGAGGTCCGCCCGGTCGGGACGAGTTCGAGAACCGGTTGCGCATGGGGCCGCCCCGCCGTCCGTCGGCGGACTCGCCCAGCAACATCCGCAGGAACTGAGCGATCTCGACCGGGTCGCCGTGCTCAATCGTAAATACCTCGCTGACCGTGCGTCCCGCTTCCTCCACGTCGAACTGCGCGACGATCTGCTCGACGCGCCGGAGGTTGCCCACTGTGTCGATCACCAGCAGACGTCCGGTCGTCTCGTCGGCGCTGACGTGTCCGTACTCGCCGACCAGCGGTTGGACGATCTGGCTCATCTGGGCGGGCGGATAGTGGCTCAGTTTGAAGAACTTCTGCACCACCTGACTGGCGTTTTCAAATGCCGCCAGCGTCTCGTCCGGGCCGACGATCGGGTACGTCCCCAACCGGGCTTCCGCCAAGGGCTTAAGGAAGATCGTGTCGTCCACCAACTCCGGGGTAAACCCTTTGACGCGCAGCGCGCTGTAGATCTTCAGGAGGGCTTTGCTCCGGGGCAGCTTCTCAGGATGTTAGTTTGTGATCTTGTGAGTAATGGAGTGATTTGTGTGTATCTCGTTTTTGGTCTT
>JALORE010000148.1 GCA_025459125.1 Planctomycetota bacterium
TCCTGGGAAGCGGCGACGCTCAAGGCGCCATCGTTGAAACAATGCTGGTAGACGCGATCGGCAAAGAGCAGGCGAAAGTCCTCGTTGGCTCGCAGTTTCTGAAAGAGGGCACCCGCGCCGCCGGTGGCGTCGATGCGGGTGGCGGCCCGGCCGTGATAGTCCAGAACGATCTCCTGGTCCCAGACGAAGAAGCGGAACTTCCCGTCGCCGCTTTTGGCATTGGCGGCGGCATACCCGTTGTGCTGGGGCCAGTCCTCCGCATCGGCGTAGAAGTGCAGGAGCATGTAATCGGCGAAATTCGCCGCATCCACGTACTGCTGCATCTGCGCATAGCCGGCGGCCGTGGCCGGGTTGACGGCCAGCATGGCATTCCAGCGGGGGCCGGAGCTGGCGAGGTCCTCGTTGATCTCCCAATCCTCCGGCTGCCCGCCCAGATGTGCGGCGAAGAAATCCGCGGCGACCCGTTCCGCGAGGTTGAAGACGCCGAAGTACAGGCCGTTGACGTAGACGTGCACGAAGCTCCCGTGGCTGGAGGGCTGCCCCATGGCCCCCAGGCTCTCTTTCATCCAGACATCGCGCAGGTACTGTGAGTCATTGGGCCGGTAGCGGGAAGGGACCCACGTGACCAAGGCCCAGGAATCCGTGAAGCCCGCCCGGAGCACCAGTTGATTGAATTCCGTCACCGGCGAGCCGGGAAACAGCGGGTAGTGCAGCTTCGCCGGGCCGTACTGGCTGGTGAAGGTCAGGCGCAGCGAGTGCTTCTGCATCCGCCAGGGCCGACGGCTGGAGTTACCGTGCGCCTCGATTTTGCAGTCGTGCTGGAAGCCCGCGCCGCCGTCGGGCAGGATGTACTCAACGGAGCACTTGCGTTCCCAGCGGCTCAGCGGATTGGCCCAGACGCCGGTGGCGTGGCTGATGAAGTCATCCGGGAGCATCGCGAGCGAGACTGTGGGAATGTCCAGGAGGGCAGCGCGGACGGAATACCCGGGCCGCGTGTTGTTGACGACGCGCGGGTCCATCGCATAGTCGGCCGGGACAATGCCGCGGACCTCGGCATCATAGCCCCAATCCGCCGGCCAACCGACAGGATGGGCCGACTGCCGGGCGACATGATCCACGAAGAGATAGGTGTGCGTGGTGGCCTGGGCGGTTCTCCAACCGGTCCTAAAGGCGGCGGATCGCACCGTCGTCGTGGTCGTGATGAGAATCGGTGCCCCGGACTGGTAGATCGTACCGTGCTGCGCCGTGGGCTCCGATCCATCCAGCGTGTAGCGAATCAGCGCCTCCGGCGTGTCGCAGGAGAGCCGCAGCGCAAAGGGCTGATCGTAGAAGCCCCGCTCGGGGCTGTGGATGATCGGCTCGACGAAACCGGGGAACCCCGGTCCGTTCGCTTTTCCCGGTGTCGGAGGCGAAAAATAGCGGTAGGCGCCCTGATACAGCCCGTGCGAGACATCGGTCTGCTGCGACGGATAGCGGGGGATATACGCGTGGACCACGGCGCCGTCGGGCGCGGCCAGGGCCAGGTATTCTCCATCTTTATCCAGGGAGAAGTTGGTGTGGAGGTATCCTTTGCCGTCCACGTAAATGCCTGGGCCGACCGCTCGTCCCGAGGCGAAGACGACCAGGTACTGGCCGACCGGCAACACGATCCCCGCCGGGAAGGTCCATTTCCGCAGGTTGCCCGGGCTGTCGGTAAGATGCCAGCCGGCCAGGGAAACGGTTGCCCGGCCGGCATTGTACAGCTCGATCCAGTCCGACGTGTCGCCATTGCCGTCGACCAGGCCGGCCTGGTTGGAGGCCAGGAACTCGTTGATGACCACCGACTGGCCGGACACCGGGCGCACCACCGCCAGCGCCAGCACCGCGAGGCTGACGCCGAGCAGAACACGCCGAAATCTCGTCCGATGGTTCCTCATGGCCGGTAAACGCCATTATACCAGAAAACCGTGCAACCGATTTCCCGGTACCATCTGGGCCCAACACGCCTCTTGCCGAAGTCCACGGGACGCTACCAGCCGCGGAGCGAGTACCACACCAGGCCGAGCCATTCATGGAGAGCCGCATTGCTCTTGTCCAGGTTGCCGACGGAGGGCACGAGGTTCCGCGCCCGGATGCGGGGCGGACTGTAGCTGTAGCACGCCGGGATGGGCACGACAACGTCATCCGGAAACTGCCGGCAAAACACCCGGTAGGAACGCCGCATGTGGGTGGCGGCGGTCACCAGTCCGATGCGCCGATCCTGCCCGGCCGGCAGCACGCGGCTAAGACGGGCGGCGTTCTCGAACGTCGTCTGCGACTGCGTCTCCGTAAGGATCTTGTCCTCGGGAATGCCCAGAGACAGGGCCATGGCCTTCATGGTCTCGGATTCCGTCTCGGGTCCCTCCGTGTCCGGGCCGCCGCAGAAGACCAGCAGGTCGGCCCCACTTTGCCGGAAGGCCTGAACACCGCGGTAGAACCGGGGATAGGTCGGCTCTTTCAATTCCGCCTCGGGCCGCAGGGACCCCGACGGGAGAAAACCGCCGCCCAGCACCACGATGATGTCGAGCTTCGCCAGGACCTCCGCCGACGGTGGCGCGTAGGCTGCTTCCAACGGGTAGGTGAGCAGATTGGCCACCGGATGGAAGCTCAGCGCAAACAGCAGGACCGTGCCCAACAGCAGCAGGCAGCGCCCGGAGGTGTAGAGACGCCGCCGGCGGGTCTGCGACGTCAGCAGCAGACCCAGGAGCAACAGCACCAGAACCCAGGCGACCGGTGTGGCAAACGATTTCAAAACTACCATGCTTTCACCTTCTACGTGGATTTCGGCAAAACGGACGTTGGGCCGGTATTATACCAGGAAATCGGTTTCACGATTTCAGGTCCATTTTGCCGAAGTCCACCTCCTGCCGGGCCGATTCCCTTTCCGTATGGACAGATGCGGGGCAGCCCGCTATATTTTTCGGCGACGGGAATAAAATCTTGAGACGACCTGAGCGTCCATATCCATAAAGGAGACTGCTTATGGCTATCTTTGCAGCGATCGCGGTGGCGGCGTTCATTGTGGTGGCCGGAGCGTTCCTGTTCGGCCACGATCATGACGTCGGTGGCGATTTCGACCATGACTTCAGCCACGACGCGGGTCCCGACGTCCATGGGATTGTCGGCATCTTTTCGACGAAGGTGATTTTCACCTTCATCATGGGCTTCGGGGCGGCGGGGGCCATCTCGCGCGTCTATGGGGCCGATAATCTGGTGGCTTCGCTGATCGGAGTGGCGGCCGGCATCGTGCTGGCGGCCCTGATGTATGGGATCATGCTCCTGTTCATCGAGCAGCAGGCCACCTCGGTCATTGCTCCGGATGCCCTGCTCGGGTGCACGGGCACGGTGACCGTGCCGATCGACAAGGACGCAGTTGGCGAGATCGGCGTCAGCGTGAGCGGCGAGTACCGCACGTACAGCGCCCGCGCGCAGAGCGCCGGCCCGCTCCAGAAAGGCTGCAGCGTGCGGATTGTCGGCATGACCGGCTCGGTGGTCACGGTCGATCAAGACACGGGCAAAACCGAATAACCAGGCTTCCCCGGCGCGAAAACGCCGCGTTCGAGCGCCCCAACCATTAATAGGAGAGGCAACAATGAGTGCTCTGCCGTTCCTGGCTGCTTCGAGCGGCCAAACCGTGATTGTCGCGATGATTCTGTTGATTGCCGTGGCCTTCGTGGTCGTGGTCTGGGCCATGGCCAGCCGCTACAAGAAGATCCCGCCCAACCAGGTGGGTATCTTCTACGGCCGCAAGTACAAGTACATCGGCGCCGACGGCCGGCTCCAGCATCGCGGTTTTCGGGTCGTGGCCGGGGGCGGCGCACTGCTGTGGCCGGTGATCGAGCATTTTCAGCCGATGTCCACGTCGGTCACCCAGGTCGAGATCGACGAGGCCGATATCCCGAACAAAGACAACGTCAAGATCAGCGCCAAGGGCGTCGGCACGTTCAAGATTGAGACGACGGAGGAATCGCTGCACAACGCCGCCGCGGCGTTCCTGGGCAAGGGCGACGAGGAGCTGGCGCGGATCGTCCGGAACATTCTCCAGGGCCACCTGCGGTCGATCATCGGCAAGCTGAACATCAATGAGATCCTGCGCGACCGGGACGCCTTCAACAAGAAGGTGGTCGAGGAGTCCACGGAAGAGCTCAAGCGGCTCGGCATCCAGATCATCACGCTGGTCATCCAGGAGGTCACCGACGAGTACGGCTACATCGATGCGCTCGGTAAGCAGTCGGTCGCGGAGGCCATTCGGGATGCGAATATCAAGACCGCCCAGGCCGAAGCGGAGACCAAGAAGAAGGTGAGCGACGCCAACCGGGAGGCGGACATCCAGGTCGCCAGCAACGCGGTGCAGGTCGCCCAGGCCGAGCGGGACCGCGATGTGAAGAAGGCCCAGTTCAAGACCATCGCCGATACGGAGAAGGCGAAAGGGGATCAGGCGTTTGCCATTGCCATGGCCGAGCAGGAAAAGACGCTCAAGGTCCGCCAGGCCGAGCGGGATGCCGCGGAGAAAGAGGCCCAGATCGAGGTGCAGGCCAAAGAGGCCGCCCGCAAGGAACAGGAACTCACGGCGACAGTGGTCAAGATCGCCGAGGCCAACCGGTGCAAGCAGGTGATCGAAGCCGAGGCCGCCAAGCAGGTGGCGGTGACCAACGCCGAGGCGGCCAAGGAAGCCGCAATCCGCCGGGCGGAAGGCGAGAAGCAGGCCCGGGTCTATGAAGGCGAAGGCGAGGCCTCGAAGACCAAGGCCGTGATGCTGGCCCAGGCGGAAGGCGAAGCCGCCAAGACGAAGCAGGCCCTGGTCGCGGAGGCGGAAGGCGAGGCCGCCAAGAAGGGCCTGGTCCTCAAGGCGGAAGCCGAGGGCACCAAGCAGTTGGCCGAGGCCCTGGCCAAGATGAGCGCCGATGCCAAGATGATCCTGATTCTCGACCGGCTGCCCATGCTGCTGGATCGCGGCGGCGACGCGATGAGCAAGGTCGCGACCTCCGTCTTCTCGAGCGTGGCGGCCCCGCTCGGCCAGATCGACGAAGTGAGAATCATCGATGTCGGCGGCAACGGCCGGGGGCTCGACCAGTTCGGCTCCATTGTCCCGAACACCGTCTTCAAGTTCCTGTCGGCGCTCAAGGTCCAGGGCATCGACCTCAAGCCGCTCCTGGGCAAGTTGGGCATCAGCCTCGATGAGCTGGAGCAACTCCTGACCTCCCAACCGCCCCAGACCAAGCCGGCCGCCGTCAAGCCGGTGGACGTCATGAAGTCGCCGCGGCCCGTGATCGAGGAATCCGCCTCGCCCTTGGACGGCCAGAAAGCGTAAGAAACTACCTCAGAACCCGGAATGTCATTGCGAAGGGCGCAGCGACGAAGCCATCTATGTTCCCAAACGCAGTTCTTTGCGTTGGGGAGCCCTCTCAACCCTTGGCGTTGAGATTGCTTCGCTCCGCGTGCCATGACATGCGACGGGTGGCATCGTCAAGGCGCAGCTCTTGGTGATGGCTGCTGCGGACGGTTCCAGGACCATTGCCGAGACCTTCGGTCTTGACGATGCCACCCGAGCAGATGGGACGTGTCTGACGAGATGCGCCTGGAAAGGGGTTGGGCCATGTCCGAGGCACAAGTCCACGCGAACGTGTACGAGGCAATGCCACATGTCCACCCGGAAGCGGTGGTGGTCTACTGCGGGGACCCGCGGCTCCAGACGGCGTTCGTCCCGTTTGTGGAGCAGGGACTGCACCTGGCGCGAGGACACTACATTCCCATGGTCGTCGGCGGTGGGGCCGGTGTGCTCGCGTATCCCGAGAAGCTGCCCAAGGAGTTCAAGTTCCTGAAGGACCGGTTCGAGCTGATCCACCGGGCCTTTCCCTCCGTCCACCGGGCGGTGCTGATCAACCATGAGGATTGCATCTACTACCGGCTGCTCGCCGAGCGCATCCCCGGGTTCCTGGCGGACGGCGCATCGGATGTTCGAGATCGACCCGGCGTGGACCTGGACCGGATCGCGCAGATCTTCCAGCACCGACTGTTACACCTGGATTTGAGACCTGAGCTCTACTACGCCCGATTCACCGGCGACGATCACACCCAGGTGACATTCGACCCGGTGCTCGTCCCCGGCTCGTAGTACTCCGTCCAGTTTGATCCGGTGAGTTCCGGGTGGCAGCGGCACGCGCAGCGTGCCGATGGCTCGCAGGATAGACGGAGACAGCCGCGGCAATCCATGGCTGTGGCCGGGTGCCATGTCTACTCCTCGTAGACAGGCCAGACTCTGTGGGCCGAACATGCCCACGCAAAGCCGCAGGCATGGCACCCGACGATGCGGATAGGAAGAGTCTTGCCCGCCTGAAGGCGGAACTCCGAACGGGAGACTACTTGATCCGGCCGAGCAGGCGGAGCAGGCCGTCGAGGATCGTGGCCGGGTGGGGCGGGCAGCCGGGGATGAACAGATCCACCGGAACCGTCGACGTGGCGCCGTTGTTCACTTCCGGGTGGTCGGCGAAGACGCCGCCGGAGATGGCACAGGCGCCGACGACGATGACCAGCCGCGGAGAGGGCGTGGCAGCGTAGGTCTTTTTGAGGGCCAATTCCATATTCTTGGGGACCGGGCCGGTGACCAGCAGGCCATCGGCGTGCCGGGGGGAGGCCACGAACTGGATGCCGAACCGGCCGAGGTCCCAGCCGACGGTGTTGAGCACGTTGGTATCGGCCTCGCAGGCATTGCAGCCGCCGGCGCTGACCTGGCGGAGCTTGAGCGAGCGGCCGAAGAGCCGGCGGGCCTCGCCCTCCAGGGCCTGGGCCAGCGCGAAGGGCCGGTGATCCACCATCAGTGCCTCGCGCGTACGGGTCGCCAGGCGATATTCGTTCGTGAACTGAATGGCTTTCGTGGGGCAGGCGTCGGTGCAGTCCGTGCAGAAGAGGCACCGTCCCAGGTCAAACGTCACGGCGCCGCCGGATTTGCTCAGGGCGCCCGTGGGGCAGGCCTGGATACACGCCGTGCACTCCCGGACACAATGGGCGGCATTGCACCGCGGCCGGCCGGCGTATTTCTCCGGCATTACCGGCGGCTGATCCGGGAACCGCATCGTCCGATACCCCTGTTTGAGTCTGGCCCGCAGCACTCTCAACATGACGCAAACTCCAGAAGAACTCGAATGATGGAATGTTGGGCCGGTCACCCATCATTCCACTACTCCATCATTCCATTCTCTCTACAGATCATGTCCGCAATACGACAGATTGAAGCTCTTGTTGCACAACGGGAAATCGGAAATCTGCTGGCGGCGCAGGGCCATCGCCAATCCAAACCAGTTGTGGAACGAGGGATCGACGATCTTATAGTGCCGCAGCCGGCCCTGGTCGTCGGTCACGGCGACATGGCAGATTTCGCCGCGCCAACCCTCGGTCAGGGCGACCGCCACGTGTTCCGGCGCCGGCGGGCGGACCTCCTGTCGGACGCTTCCGGCCGGCAGGGCCCGCAGCACGCCGTTGATGAATTCGACCGATTTCTGGATTTCGAACCAGCGCACGTACGCGCGGGCGGCCACGTCCCCGGTCCGCAGCGTGACCGAGGGGACATCGTGCGACAGGTACATGCCCGAGGGATGGTCGCTGCGCACGTCGCAGTTGACGCCGGAGGCCCGGGCCGCCGGACCGACCAGGCCCAGTTGCGTCGCATCCTGCTGGGAAACCGCTCCGGTCCCGTCGAAACGCGACATGACCGACGGCGTCTCCCACAGCAGGTCCACCGCATTCTGCACGCCCTCGAACGTCGCGTGCAGACGGGTCAGCAGGTCGGTGACCACCGGCCCAGTCAGATCGAACCGCACCCCGCCGGGCCGGACCAGGTTGCGGCCGAAACGGTTGCCGCACAGCAGGGCGGTGAGGTTCAGGAAATCGCCCCGCAGCCGTCCGCAGTACGACAGGGTCGGCAGGAACCCGATGTCGCCGGCCAGGGCGCCGAGATCGCCGGTATGATTCGCCAGACGCTCCAGTTCCAGGGCCACCGCGCGGATCGCCTGGGCCCGCGGTGCCGGGGTCACATTGCCCAGCGCCTCCAGAATGGACGCATAGCTCGTGGCGTGCCCGATCGTGGTATCGCCGGCGAGCGTCTCCATGTAGTGAACAGCGCGAGGGCCAGGGGGGGAATTTCGGATGGCGGATGGCGGATGGCGGATGGAAGAAGGCGCGCACTGCGAATCCGCAATCCCCATCAGCGCCCGTTCGATGCCTCGATGCTGATAGCCGAGCTCGATCTCCAGGTGCAGGACGTTCTCGCCGTGGCACTGGAAGCGGAAATGGCCGGGCTCGATGATCCCGGCGTGCACGGGACCGACGGCGACGTCGTGAATCTCCTCGCCCTCGACGCGGAAGTAGTCCGTTACGCAGGGCTCGATCGGCGTCGCCGGTCCCCGGCCCCAGGCGTCGCGGCCGGGATCGTAACAGCGGTGGAACCGGATCGGCTTGAGCCAGGGATGTCCCTGGGGCACAATGCCCCACTGCTCGGCGATCTCCCGCTCGAACCAGTGGGCCTGCGGGGCGTCCGGCGTCAGCGCCGGATACCGGTCCTGGGCCCGGGTTCGGCACAGTTCCAGCATGCCCTGGTCGTCATTGGCCAGTACGGCCAGCAGCATGATCTGACCGCCATCCGGCAGGCCGAACAGGGAGGAGATTCTTCGGCCGCGCCGGACGCGCGTCACGATCTGGCTGCGAAACTCCGGCAGCGGCAGCTCGGGAATATCCCGCAGGGGCAGCGCCTGGCCGTTGTGGAGTTGAGGCAGGGTTGTCATTTCGCCATCCCTCCGAACAGTTGCGCGGCGTCCTGGAGCTTCTGGGCCAGCGGACCGGGCAGGTACACCCCCAGCAGCAGCGCGATCACCGCGAAGACCAGAGGCGGCAGAACGGCCGTCCACGGTTCACGAGCCCGGGCCGCAGCGGACGGAGAATCGAGGACGGCGGACAGCACCGTCGCGTGTTCCGTATCCGTGGTCTTGCGTCCGAGCGCCATCCGCAGGACGATTCCCGCCATGCCGACGAAGGCCAGCAGCAGGAAGACCACGTAGAAGGTGGCAACGACCCACCGGCCCTGGTTGAACCCTGCCCGCAGAATCGTGAACTCGCTGATGAACGTCCCGAAGGGAGGCGACCCGGTCACCGCCAGAAAGCCGGCGATCCACAGGGCGCCGGAGATCGGCAGCACGCCACAGGCTCCCTGGATCTTCATCGTATCCTTGGTGTGGAAGCGGGACAGGAGGTTGCCCGCGGTGAGAAAGAGCATGGCCTTGACGATCGAGTGGTTCACGGCGTGCAGGAACGAGCCGAAGAGGCCCAGCCCGCCCAGGCCGACGCCCAGGGCGAGAATGCCCATGTGCTCGACGCTGGAATAGGCCAGCATGCGCTTGTAGTCGGCCTGCCGCAGGATGAAGACCCCCGCCAGGCCCATGGAGACCAGGCCGAAGAGCACCAGCAGGTCGCCGCCGAACGAGGCCATGCCCGCGGCGGCACAGACCTGTTGCACCCGCAGAATGCCGAGGAAGGCACAGTTGAGCAGGGCCCCGGACAGCATGGCCGAGACCGGGGACGGCGCTTCGCTGTGCGCATCGGGCAGCCACGTGTGCAGCGGGGCCAGGCCCATCTTCGTGCCGTAGCCGACGAGCATGAAGATGAAGGCCGTGCTCAGCCATTTGTGGTTCAATGTATCGGCCCGCGCCAGCAGCGTCGCCAGCGTCAGCTCGTGGGGGCCGTCCTGGATCGTCATGCGGATAAAGAAGATCCCCAGCAAAGCCACCGCGATGCCCACCGAGCACAGGATCAGGTACTTCCACGCGGCCTCCAGCGACCGGCGGTTCTGGTGATAGTAGATCAACGGGGCGCTGGCCAGCGTCGTGGCCTCGATCGCCACCCACTGCAGCGCCAGATGCCGGCTCACGATCGCCAGGGTCATGGCCGCCAGCAGCAGGAGAATCGCGCCGGTGAAGATGGATTCCGGCTCGTTCTTGAACAGGCTGCCGTCCTCGGAGTCCAGTTGCGGCGCGACCGGCTCCCGGGCCACGTAGCCGATGCCGTATACCGTTGCCCCGAGGAACAGCACGCTCGTCAATACGAGAAAGATCGCGCTGAGTGAGTCCATGCCGATCCAGTGGTCCAGCGGTGTGGCGTTCATCGGCAGGGCCGCCGCCAGGGACAGCGCCAGATGCAGGACCGCCGTCGTTCCCCAGAGCAGACGCCGGATGCGGTGGGGACGGATGAAGTAGGAGGCCGTCCCCGCCAGGGCGGGCAGGAGGATCGTCAGCAGCAGGAGCGTCATACTCTCTCCTCTCCGGCCGGCGCCGGTTCCGACAGATCGGACAGCTCGGTCAGCTTGTCCGCGTCGAGATGCTCGAACTCACGATCCAGGTGAAACAGCAGGTTGCCCATGAGGAACACGCCCACGAAGACGTCCAGCAGGATGCCGAGCTCGACGAGAAATGGGAAATCCAGGCTCATGCTGATGCCGACGCCGTAAACGCCGTTCTCCATGACCAAGTAGGCCAGGGACTGGGTAATCGCCTTGCGCCGGGTGACCATCAGGAACAGGCCCACGAGGATCGCGAAAAAGGAGCTGGTCAGCAGGATCAGCGGGACCTGGGGCAGTTGCAGGCGGACGGCGATCCAGACGGCCAGGCCGAGCAGGGCCGTGCCGCACAGCAGGGAGGGACCGAAGCCGACGAACGGCTCGATCTCCCGGCGAATCCCCGACAGCCGCAGGCAGGTATTCATCAGCCACGGCAGCAGGATGCCCTTGGAAACGATCGTGCTCAGTCCCAGGATCAGGATCGCCACGTGGAGATTCTCCGCCGAGCGAACGATCGGGAGCACGCCGAGCAGGAGGCCTTGGGCGGCCACCACGCGGATGGCCACGTGCAGCCGGCTGGACCCGAGCAGCAGCAGACACGACAGGATAAGCAGGACGGAGATGACGGTCATAAGTCGCTATCCCACCAGTCGGACGATCAAGGCGATCAGGCTCAGCAGGGCCGAGCCGATCAGGATCTTCGGAACCTGTTGCAGCCGCAGCCGCGCCACGATCGATTCCACAATACCCACCAGGACCATGACCAGGACGATGCCGGCCAGGAAGACCGGCGCCTGCAGCCAGGGCGCCAGCGAACGCATGGGGACGAGCAGATTCACCACCAGGGCGGCAAAGATCCACATCTTGAGCGAGGCCGCGTACAGCACGTACGCCAAGTCCGGCCCGCCGTAGTCGAGCACCATGACCTCGTGGATCATGGTCAGCTCCAGGTGTGTGTTGGGATCGTCCACCGGGATGCGGCAGTTCTCCGCGAGCAGCAGGACAAACCACGAACAGGCGACCAGGATCAGCAGCACCCCGGACGTCTGCCAGGTCTCGAGCGAAATCCCCGCCACCATGTTCGACAGGCCGGAGAACCCGAAGTGCAGCACCAGCACCAGCATGCCCAGGAAAAACGACGGCTCCGCCAGGGCCGCGAACTGGACCTCGCGGCTGGCACCCATGCCTTCGAAGCTCGAGCCGGTGTCCAAGGCCGCGAGCACCGTCGCGAAGCGCGCCAGGCCCAGGAGATAGGCCAGCAGGATGATGTCTCCCGTGAAGGTGGTGGGCGCGGCAAGCCCGCCCCAGGGCAGCAGCAGCGTGGCCAGGATCATACACGCCAGGACGACCGCCGGGCCGACGCGAATCACCGGACTCGTCGAGCGGCTGTAGACGGAGGCCTTGCGCAGCAGCTTGAAGAGGTCATAATAGAGCTGCCACACGGAGGGGCCGCGCCGGCCGGCAAAGAAGGCCTTCACCCGGTTGATGATGCCCAGCATCAAGGGCGCGAGAATCCAGGCGGCCAGCGGCAGTGCCCAAGGCATGATTTTCATGAGCGCCCTCCCGCTTTCCAGATGAGCAGCAGCACCAGGACAATGGCGATGTAGAGCAGGTATTCGTGGATCCGTCCGCGCTGCACCCGGCGGAGCGGCGCCAGCGAGCGGTCAATGAGCCGCAGCAGCGGGGCGAACAGATGCTCGCGAGCCGTGTCGGGCGTGTGCGTCTCGAACGTGGCCGGAGGCGGGAAGAACCCCTCCGGCACGCCACCGTGCTTGCGCGTCCCCAGGACGAGACGGAACAAGTCCGTCAAAGGCTGTGCGAACGAGGAGGCGGTGTACTGCATGCGGGCGGTCGGCCGGGCATAACCGCAGTCCCAGGTGCCGGTCGCGACCTCTTCGCTGCCGCGCGGCAGGTGACGCCGGATGACGAACAGGCCCACCGCCAGCACGAGTAATCCCGCCGACACCCGGACAATGGCCGCCAAGCTTCGCACGGCCAGCGTCGTCGGCTCTGTGGGTGGCATCGTCAAGGCCGCAGGCCTTGGCGATGGCTCGTCCGAGTCCGTGGCAGCCATCGCCAAGCCGGGCTTGGCGATGCCGCCCGTCGGCAGAACCGTCGCTTCTTGCGTTGCCGTGACGGGCACATGACCAACGACACGAACGGCGGGAAGGACTGTCTGCACCGCCGCCGGCGCCAGCAGGCCGATGCCCAGGCAGGCAAGGGCCAGGGCTGCCATCGGCCAGCGCATCGCCGGGCCTACTTCGCGGGCGCCCGCCGCCTGGGCGCTGCGCGGCTCGCCGAGAAAGACGATGCCAAAGGCCTTGGCGAAGCAGGCGGCTGCCAGGCCTCCAATCAACGCCAGGCCCGCGGCGATCCCAATGGCCAGCACGACCGTCTGAGGCGCATCGGCCCGCGCGCCGCTGAAGCCCGCGAAGTAGATGAGAAACTCGCTGACGAACCCGTTGAAGGGGGGCAACCCGGAAATGGCGGCCGACGCGACCACAAACGTCACCGCGGTCCAGCGCATCGATTTGATCAGCCCGCCCAGACGGTCGATGTCCCGCGTGCCGGTGCTGTGGACGACGGCGCCGGCCCCGAGGAACAGCAGACTCTTGAAGATGGCGTGGTTCAGCACATGCAGGATGCCGCCGCCCAAGCCGAGCACGATCAGCACGGGTTGCTGCCAGGTGAGGCCCAGGAGACCCGCGCCGATGCCGAGGGTGATGATGCCGATATTCTCGACGCTATGGTAGGCCAGGAGACGTTTGAGATCATGCTGGGCCAGGGCGAAGGCCACGCCGAGAATGCCCGAGACCAGACCGATCACGACCAGCGTCCACCCCCAGGCAGGCGCGGGATTGCCCAGCAGCGTCAGGAGGCGGAGCAAGCCGTAGATACCGGTCTTGATCATCACGCCCGACATCAGGGCCGAGACGTGGCTCGGGGCCGCCGGGTGCGCTTCCGGCAGCCAGACGTGCAGCGGCATGAACCCCGCCTTGGTGCCGAATCCGATCACAGCCAGGACAAAAAGGACGCTCGCCAGGGCCGGGGAGAGGCCGGCCTTGGCCAGCGCCTCGAAATCCAACGACCCGGCCTGCTGGCCCAGGATCGCGAACAAGACCAGCAGGGCGGCGGTCCCGATATGGGTCGCAACCAGGTACGTCCAGCCTGCCTGGCGCACGTGGGGCTTCTCATCGTCGAAAACGACGAGGAAGAACGAGCTGACCGCCATGAGCTCCCAGACGATCAGAAACAACAGGCCATTGCGGGCCACCAACAGCAGCAACATGCTGGCCGTCAGGACATTGTAGAAGAACAGGACCGGTCCCAACCGTTTCTTCTCATGGGCGAGGTAGGCACAGCCGTAGAGGGCCGCCAGCGGCGCCACCAGCAGAATCGGCAGGCAGAAGAAGGCCGAGAGGCCATCCAGGCCGAACGAGAGCGCGCCGCCCGGCATGTTCCAGGCCATCTGCCGCAACGGCAGATCGTGACCGGTCAGAACGGAGACCACCGGAATCGCCGCGCAGGCGCACCCCAGCCAGACGCCCAGTGTCGCGACCCACAACGCGGTCTGGGCGCGACGGATCGGAAGAACACCGAGACCGAGCACGACCGGAATCACGCACCCCAGGATGAACAATTCCATGCCGCAATCCTTCATGAACCCAGGCCCAGGCGGGCTTCCGTCTGGACGAGAGTGTTGAGAATCGTCTCACGGGAGGCCTGGCTCAGAATCGCCTGCTTGAATTCCGGCGTGCGCAGACAGAAAGACAAGCGCGCCAGGATGCGCAGATGCGTGCGGACATTCGGCGAAATCAGCAGGAACAACGCGTAGACCGGCTTGCCGTCCAGGGCGCCGTAGTCGATCGGCGTCTCCAGGAACGACAGCGAGAGGATCGGCTGACGGATGTATCCGACGAGCGAGCCGCGGGCATGGGGTATGGCGATGTGGTCGCCGATACCGGTCGAAGCCAGTTCCTCCCGCGCGACGAACATCTGGAACAAGGGGTCGGAGATGGTCTCATCCACCCCTTTGACCATGTTCAGCGCGTTCCGCAGAGCTTCCTGCTTGGTGGTGCCGCCGATCCGATAGAAGACGCCGCCCTTGGTGAGCGTCTCGTGCAGGGATACATCTTCGTTGTTCTCCGTCTCCTGGGCCGTGTCGGGCAGGGGACCGAGCCCTTCCCGGATGAGAAGGTTATTCACCTCCGACCGTTCCAGGAAGTGCTGTCCCCCCAGGCGATGGGAGGGCACCCGGCCGTCCTTGATCCAGCGGTAGACGGTCTTCTGCGAAATTCCCAGTACTTCAGCGGCCTCACGAACCGAAAGCATGGTAACAGGTCTCCATAATCTGACTCTCAATGGGGAGTCACGTCAGCAGTGTATCGGCGGTTCTCTTGTGTGTCAATGGTCTGGACACAAATTTCCTTGCGGGGGACACCGGAGGGTCGTAAGAGTCCCTGAAGGGCAAACGCTCGGTTCCTTTCTGTCACCCCTGGGCGGAGTCTGCCGCCGTGATCGGCGGCACAGGTCCGGTAACGCCGGGGCGACATTGGATTCCCGCTCGCGGGAGTGACATGGCCTGGCAGGGCACGTACCATCAGCCCTGTAAAGGTGGAAATTGGGGTGGCAGCGGCAAGCGCAGTTTGCCGCTGGCTCGTGGGATAGACGCAACCGCCATCGCGTATTGCCAGCCCTGTGAAGGTAGTGCGTAGGCTTCTTCGTAGCAGGCTTACGATGGGTGGCATCGTCAAGCGCAGCTTGGTGATGGCGGCTTTCCCGTGCGTCGGACCATCACCAAGGCCTGCGGCCGAATGGCACTGCCGTGGGCAATTCCTTTGTGAGTATAGGGTTAGGTTTTGCCAAGTTCCGCCTGCAATTGCGCGCGGGGTCGCAGCATGAACGG
>JALORE010000149.1 GCA_025459125.1 Planctomycetota bacterium
GTGATACCCGTCTGGGTCTGGCTGCCACAGGTGCCGTCGGCCAGCTGGCGCCAGCCGAAGGAGGCGCCGCTGCTCCAACTGACGATCATGTACGCCATGGTCGAGCCGGCCGTCAGGTCGTTACGGATCATCACGCCGGCCTTGGCCCAGGCATTGGTGTTCGTGAGGCTTTCGACTTTGACCGTGACCGAGCCATTGCCGGTAAGCTGCTTGTAGACGAGACGGAAGTCGTCGGCATTGTCCCAGATGTCATGGCCGGAAGCGCCCACGGTGAAAGCGCCGTTGCCCTTGTCGAGGAACCGGGCCGGGCTGCCGTGGAACCACAGGCTCACGTCCTTGGCGCCGCCGAGGGTCCAGTTCTGGGCGGGGGCAAATTCCCGCTGGGCCTCGCTGTAGAAAGGTGTCTTCGCGTTGTTGTAGTCCATGGGCATGGACTGCTTGCCGCTGTGGACGGTCCCCGTCTCGGCGAAGGGGGCGTTCAGATGGCCCACGACCGAGCCGCTGCCGTTGGTCCAGCCGTCGGTCCAGGTCTCATAGATGCGGCTGCCCTCGTCGTCGGTGTAGCTCTCGAAGTCCTCCACCGCCGCGAATTCTCTCGTGGTGAAGCTCCAGAGCTCGCCGGGATAAGTGGCGGTGCCGACTTCATCGACCTTCCAGTAGTACTTCGTGCCATAATCCAGGGTCCCGACATCATAGCCGTGGACGGTCACGCTCTTGGACGGAGCCGTCCCATTCTTCACGGCGTCCGGATCGGTGCCGAAGTAGACGGTGTGCGAGGTCGCCCCGCGGCCGGGTCGCCAATCCAGATCGGTGTCCACGTTGACGCCCGTGGTGCCGGCGGCCGGCTGCGGCGCCCGCGCCTGGACCGGCACGTAGGAGAACCGGACCTCGGCCAGGCCGCTCTGCGGGATCATGCCGCCCCAGTTGGCGTTGATGGTCAGCTTGACGAACTTCGCCTCGACCGCGCCGAAGCTGACGGTGGTGTTGGCGGCGTAGCCCGGCGTGCCGGGCGCCCGGCCGAATTCCGGCACGTTGCTCAGCGCCGTCCACGCGACGCCGTCGAGGGAGTACTCGACCGTCACGCCCTTGGCGCCAAAGCCGAGAACGGACTCGATGATCTGGTTGGAGTTCCACACCTTCAGCTCATGGAGCATGTAGGCCTTGTCGAACTCATACTGAATCCAATTGGGCTTGGTCGCACTCATCCACATCGTGGTCGGCTCGGTGCCGTGCAGGTCGCCCGTCAGGCCGGAGCCGTCGATGGTCTTCTCCGGGCCCATGCCCGACTGGAAGCTGGAGGCCTTGGCGCTCACCGGCTTGACCGGATACCCATACGGCTCGACCTGGAAGGACCACACGTTGCCCTTGAAGATCGTGTTGTCGGGCGGCGCGTTGACCTCATCGACACGCCAGTAGTAGGTCTTCCCGAACTCCAGCAGGGCGGTCGGCTGGTAGGTGACCGCTGTTTGTCCCTGGCTGACCAGGACACTCCCGGGATTGGTGCGGCTGGCGTTGTTCACGTCGGCGAAGACCGTTCCCAAGTATACATCGTGAGTGGCGGCAAAGGGCCCCGCGGTCCAACTGAGAGCGGTATCCTGAGGCACATCCACCGCCTCATCGGGCGGCACGGGATTTCCTGCCGCTCCGGGCGTCTTCAAACCCTTCATGATCGCCAGGATCTCGTCCGCCGTCAGGGCCCGGGTCCAGATCGAGACATCATCCAGGGCCGCGTCGGTCAACCGCCGCGTGTCGTAGCTGCCGGAGCCGTCACCGCCCAGGAAGACGGCGGCATTCCAGTTGACGGCACCATGGGCGGCCGTGTTGACGCCTACCTGGCTGCCATTGAGATAGAACACCGCCCTGGTAGGCTCGACCGTCACGGCGGCAAAATTCCACTCATTGCTGGCCAGCAGGGTACCGGGCCGATAGCCCCAGGTGGTCGAGGCATCGCCCCAGTGGTAGGCCATCTGCAGCGTACCGGTATCGGGGTTCATATTCAGGCCGGTGGCACTGCCGCGGGTCATGATGATGGAGGCCCACGCCGCCTGCGCGCCATAAGGCTTGATCCACCCGGCCATCGTGGACTGCGTCATCGTGATGTTGAACGCGGGGATCTGGACCAGCGTGGGGATCTTCAGCCGGGCCGCGCTGCCATGCATTCCGGCCTCCCAGATCAGGGTTCCCTGGTAGGCCGTCCCGTCCCGGTGGTTGGGGGATGAGTCGGCCACCTTGGCACCCTGGCCTTCATCGAACGACCACCAGCCGACCAGGGCCGGGTCTTTGAGGATGTTTAAGGCGCCAAAAGCGGCCCCTCCGGGGAGCAGAGCCAGTATCACCACCGGCACGACAAAACAGGTGCATCGTTTCCACATAAGATTCCTCCTTCATGCCAGATTGTCCTCACGCTGCTCCGACCACGCATCAGAGCACGGTTCCCGCCCATGTGGCACGCCCGCCCTCGGGCGTGATCCTTGGCATGCCACAGCCGAGGGCGGCTGTGCCACAGGGGCAGGGCCCTTCACCCTCCGCACCTCAGGATGTGCCACCTAGTACTATCGGCTGAGTCACCTCCTTCCTGCAGCAGACAAACCACGCGGGAAATGACAAAAAGAAGACCGGCACGCCCGAGAATGGGGTGTGGTACTTTTCACCTTCGCTATGTGCGTCCTCGAACACACAGCCCCAGGTCCTCCAGTCCCAACGGAATACGCACGTTCCAGCTTGCCCCGGGCGTTCGGGGCCACCACGCCTGCCGTTCGGGCCCGGAGCCGCAGGAAAACGAAGCAGAAAACCTTTTCCTGATTGCCAATCGTATTTGTACCAGAAGGCCAAGTGACCTGCAAGACTATTCTTTTCTAGGACGTTAAGACCCCGTGGATGCCTGCACCAGCCCGACCCGGCCGAAAAGGTAATAGAAGAAGTAGCTGGTGCCGAACTCGCGGACCAGGCGCTGGAACAGTTCCGGGCGCTTCTGGGTTTGCAGGGCGTTATTGACCTGGACGAACGCTTCGTACCTCTGGTACGTCTGGGGGCTGATGCCCAGGTCGGCCAGGGCCACCGCGGTCCGGCCGGTGGACCCGTAGTGGATCAGGAGGGCCTCCTGGTAGAGCGTGGGGACCTCCCGGTAGCCGAGGGCGGGCAGTCTGGCCATGTTCGCCGCGATCTGGTCCACCCGGCCGGTCACCAGGTAGCAGGCCATCAGGTACTCGAACGCCATCTTGTTGCGAGGATTGTGCTTGAGCAGGGCCGCCAGGGTCTCGTCGACCGGCTCACCGCCAGTCACGGCGGCCGTGTCGCTGCGCATGCAGGCGCGGATGGACTCGATCCGAGCCGCCTGTTCCGGCGCAAAGCCGCTGCTCAGGCCCTGCAACAGGGACGCCGCCCGCGTGCCGGAGCGGAGATCCTTCCTCAGGGCCTTCCAGTAGACCCGGGCAACGCCGGGATCGTTCTTGATGACTCCGATCCATCCCAACGCCTCGAGCGCCGTACCCAGATGGCTCTTGGTCGCCAGCAACTCCGAGCCCAGCTTCTGGGCCATGTTCACGTGACCCAATTCGAGGAAGATATCGCTCAACTTCCACAGGGTCAGATCGGATTCCCCTTTCTCATGCGTGAGCAGAACCGCCTCCGGAACCAGGGGGCAAAGGAACATGTCGTAGGGGAGCCGCCCGGTGTGGTACAGGGCACGGAGCCGGTCGTGGTTGACGTAGACGTTGGTTCGATCTTGGGGCAGACGCTGGCTGAGCGCGACGATCTTGTCCCACTGTTTCCGATGGGCGTAGCAATTCGAGCGGACGAACGGTTTACCGAGAGGATCCTGAGTGAAGTACAGCCCGAGGGCCATGAGGATGAGGGGGACGGCCGCCAGCAGAGGCGGCGCGAGCCGGGAGGGTGCGTACCACGCACCATCCTTGGCGCGGCGCTTCCTGGCACGACCGCCGGGTTTCGCCTCCTCGTAGGGCGAGCGTCCCCGCTCGCCTGAGACGTCGTGCGGGGACGCACGACCTACGAAGAGCGCCCGGCCCACCAGCACCAGCAGCACGAGCCCCGGGGCCAAGGCATACAGCGAGAAGGTCAGAACCTCCAGGAGAGTATCCATGCCGGTTGTCGCAAATGGTGCGAGTGGAGTGAGGACGAGCAGCACCTGGGGGACCGGCAGCAGAAAGACGTACTGGGCCATCGCCCAGACGATCACGGCACCCACGGCCGGCACCAGCGCACCAACGATCCAGTCCCGGTGCATGAAAACCCTGTAAGCGACGGTCAGGACAACCAGGATCAACAGGGTGCCGCCGCCACCAAGCCAGAAGCCGACGATCATGGCCAGGGCGGCTGCCGCCACCCGCGTCACCGGCCGGCGCAGGGGCAGCCGTTCCAGAAGGAGTGACAGCAACAATCCCAGGGACACCGCCAGCGAAAGGGCCAGGGGGTGCTTGTAGTGGCTGTAGGTCAGAAAGAGCGGCAGGGCCGGGAAGGGAGCCAGGAGCCAGGCGTGCCGCCCACCGGCGGTCACGAGATGCCGCCGCAAGAGCTCCGCCAGGCAGAAACCCGCCAGGACGATGATCAGGGCTCCCAGCCAGGCATGGTAGAACCCCTGGGAAAGAAGCCCGGCGACGTAGAGCACCGGCCCGCCCGGCTGGCCGAGCGCCTCCTTCAGAAACGCCCACCCGGTCGCGAACGGGGGCGCATCGGGCAGAATCGTGCCGAAGCAATAGTAGATCAAGTGGGGCTCGACCACGAGCCACAGGTAGATTAAGCCGGCGGCGTAAAAGAGAAGGTGAGAATGTGAGAAGGCCCGAAGGGCGAGACGGGCGGAAGCTCTCGCCTTCTGCGGTTCCTCAGTTCCTGTTTTGCGGCCTTCCTTCTTCACGGCCTTGCTCCGTGTCAGATAGGCTCTTACGAGCACACTACCAACCGTATGTCCTTACGGGCCCATAACGAACCGGTCATTCCCGCTCCTGCCGGGGATCGACCGGCGGGGCCTTGGGACTGGCTCCCGTCAGGGGCAGCGCCGGCGTCACGGACGGCCGGGCGCGGGCGGCACGGGCGAGCAGGGACCTGCGCACCGGGATCGGCCCCCGGACCAGCTCGGGCATGCTGTACGTCTCCAGCAGGGAATCGTAATACGCCGGGTCCCGCTGCGGCAGGACCAGGGGCTTATGGGCCGTGCCGGTCTCGTCCACGTACGCCAGATAAGTCCGGGTGAACAGCCCGTCCTGGCGCTTGCTGCTGAACGCCAGCCAGCGGCTGTTGCTCGACCAACTGTGCCACGACTCGGAGAATTCGCTATTGATCGCGAGCTTGCGGTACTGCCGTGTGCTCAGGTCCATGAGGTAGAGATCGCTGCTGGGCTGGTAGACCGGAAAGCACCCGTACCGGCACATGCAGAAGACCAGGAACCGTCCATCCGGCGAGATCCGCGGCAAGAGGATGCTCAGGCCGGTCTCGGCGGTGGAAAGGACCGTCTCGGCCTGGCCCCACTGGTCCGTGTCGACGTCATACGCGATGCGCCGCAGATCGTACTTGACCTCATCGTAGTGTTCGGGCGGCACCGTGTTGCGGTCCTGCCACAGGACCGGCGCGCTGCAGTAGTAGAGGTACTTGCCATCGGGGGACCAGGCCGGATAGGTTTCGAGCCGGTTCTTGTCGGCCAGCTCCGGGGGGCTCGTGGCCTGGCGGCTTTCGACCCGGTAGCAGACCAGGGCCGAGTCCAGGTCCACCACGTCCCGGACCTCCTGCCCCCCCGCGTGGAAGAACTGGTTCACCTTGTTCATCGAGTACACCGCCAGCCGCCCGCTGGGGTGCCAGGCAGTGTAACCCCACTTGGCGCCGATCTTGTCGACCGTGCCGTCATGGGCCAGGAGCGTGTGGCTGCCATACGTCGCGCTCCGCAGGGCGATCGTCATGGTCCCGGGGTCATTGCCGACGAAGCTGTGGCAATTCAGGCAGCCCCCGCCGAACGAGCGTCCGTGCAGCACGAGGGATGTGTCGTAATCCGCCAGGCGGCGCTGATAGATGCCGATCTGGCGCCACCAACTGTAGAGCGGTCTCATGAAGCGAAAGACGAGGGTTCCGTCGATGTCCTCCCGGGCGACGGTGTTGACGATCGGTTGGAATTTATGCCACCGACCCTGGGTATCCCGCATGTGCACGTCGAAGAATAGCGTCCCCCCCCGGTTGGCGTCGAGCAGGGCCCGCCAGGGACGCAGGGGGATACGGACCTGGCCGGTCTTGCTGCTGATCCGGATCGGACGCCCGCGCTGGGCACGCACCGTGACGGCGTAAACGCGTCCCTCTTCCAGAATCCGGAAGTTCAAGGGGGCGATATTGGCGGGGATGACGGCGCCCGAGTAGTCCGGGCTCAGGTTGGGCTCCCGGTCCACCTCGCCGTACTCCTTGACTGCCCGGGGAGCACAGGAGGCCGCCCCGAGAGTCCAGACAACCAGCGCGGCGCACCGGAGAGCCGTCCCGGCCCAGCGTGTTCTTCCGGCTTCATCGTGAGGCCCAACCATCATCACCACAGTGTGTCAAATGTGGCGGGCGAATTCAAGCTCCAAAGACGGCAACGCCGGCACGCGCATAAGAAAACCGCTCCCTGCGACTGCCCGACGCAGGGAGCGGTTGGAGGATCTGTCTTCGATCCGTTCGTCGCGGGTCGTGCCCCGGTCCAGCCGGGTGCCATGTCTACGCCTCGCAGACATGCCCGATCCCGTGGATAAGACCTGCTTACGGAACCGGACGGCCGTACCCGATATCGTCGAGGTACAGCATGCCGGCCGCGCCCGCCTTCGGGCTGGCGCTGTCGCCGACCCCGATCGTGAGCTTCTTGACCGCCGCCAGGTTGATACCCGTCAGGTCGCTCAGGGCGATCTGCCACTGCGTCCACGCACCCTGCGTGACCGCACCGGCATCCGGATTGACCACGGTCTTCTTCTTGCCGGCCTTGTCCTCGACCGTGAGGTACAGCGGCGCCACGCCGTTGCTCCTCTGCGTTACGCCGATGGACGCGGTCTGCCAGGCGCCGGTGACGCCGCCGGTGGTCGCCACGTTGGAGAACTCCGCCGTGCTGTAGGCGTTGACGTTGTGGCTGGTGACCGCCAGGCCGATGTAGGCGTTGGACGCCATGATGATGGTCTGATCGGTTCCCAGGGCCGTCCAGGTCTTGCCGTCCGGAGAGCTCTCCGTCTTGAAGGCGTTGCCGGTCCGTGTGACGCGGACCCAGTAGGGAGCCTTGACGGCGGTGCCGGTCCAGTTGGTGCTGGCGCTGGCGCCGCCGGTGGTGGCGCGATACTGCTGCGAGCAGCTATTATCCGGGGTGACCGCCATCGTCATGTGCCTGGAGCCGGCATCGAGCGTCTCCCGGATCATCACGCCCGCCTTCGTCCAGGCATCGCTGCGGGTCAGGCTGTCGACTTTCGCCGTGACGGAGCCGTTGCCGTTGAGCTGCTTGTAGACGAGGCGGAACTGATCGGAGTTGTTCCAGATGTCGCTGCCGGTGCTGGCCACGGAGAAGGCATTGTTGCCCTTGTCCGCGAAGCCCAGCGGGAAGCCGCGGAACCACAGCGCCAGGGTGGTGGCGCCGCCGACGGTCCAATCCTGGGTGGCGTCGAGGGTTCGTGTCGCCTCGGAGTAGAACGGCGTCTTGACGTTGTTGTACTCGAAGGGCATAGCCTGCTTGCCGCCGTGGATGGTGGTCCGCTCCGCGAACGGCGCCTGCAGGTAGCCGACGACCGCGCCGGTGCCGTTGGTCCAGCCGTCGATCCAGGCTTCATAGACTCGACTGCCCTCGTCATCGGTGTAGCTCTCGAAGTCGTCCACGACCGCGTATTCCCGCGTGGTGAAGGTCCAGAGGTCGCCCGGATAGGTGACCGCATTGACCTCATTGACCCGCCAGTAATAGGTGGCGCCGAAGTTGAGGGGGTCGGGGGCATAGCGGTGGTCGGTCACCGTCCGGGCCGGGGGCAGGGCGTTCGGGTCGGGGCCGAAGAAGACGTCGTGCGAGGCCGCCTGCCGGCCGGGACGCCAGTTGAGGTCCGTATCCAGGTCGACGCCCGTCGCCCCATTCGCCGGCTGCGGCGCGCGGGCCCGCATGGGGACATAGGAGAATCGCACTTCCGCCAGGCCGGTCGGCGGCACCGCGCCGCTCCAGTTGCTGTTGATTGTCAGCTTGACGAACTTGGCCTCCACCCCGCCGAAGTTGACCGTGGTGTTGGCGGCGTACCCCGGCAGCCCCGAAGCCCGGCTGAATTCCGGCACGTCGGCGACGGCCGTCCAGGCAGCGCCGTCGAGGGAGGTCTCGACCGTGACTTTCCGGGCGCCGAATCCAATGACGCTCTCGATCATCTGGTTGGAGTTCCAGACCATAAGCTGGTGCAGCGTATAGACCTGGTCGAACTCGTACTGGATCCAATTTGGCGGCACGCCGACGCTCAACCACATCGTGGTCGGCTCGGTGCCGTGCAGGTCCCCCGTCAGGCCGGAGCCGTCGATGGTCTTCTCCGGGCCCATGCCGGCCTGGGAGCTGAAGGCCGTGGCTTTCACGGGTTTGACCGGGTAGCCGTACGGCTCGACCGCGAACGACCAGACGGTCCCTTTGAAGATCGTGCCCGTGGGCGGGGCATTGACCTCATCGACCCGCCAATAGTAGGTCTGCCCGTAGCTCAGCAGGCCCGCCGGGTCGTACTGGGTGTTGGCCTGGCCCCGGCTGGCCAGCACGCTGCCCGGGTTCGCCCGGCCGGCGGTGTTGACATCACTGAAGCTGGTGCCCAGGTACACATCGTGCGCGGCCGCGAACTGGCCCGCCTTCCAGGTTAAGACGGTGTCGGCGGGGACGTCCGTCGCTCGATCCGCGGGGTTGGGAGCGGCGGCCACCTCCGGACCGACCTCCAGCATGGAGGTCAGAACCTCCGCCGGTGTCAGGGCTTGGTTGTATACCCGCACCTCATCCTCGAGGCCACTGTAGTACTCGGTGCTCCCGGCCGTATTGCCTCCAATATAATAGGTGCCGTTGGCCCCATCGGTGGTCTGCCAGGCGGAGGTTTGGGTGAGGACCCCGTTGACGTAGATGCGGAAGTTCGTCCCGTCTCCCGTTACGGCGACATGAGTCCATTGGTCGGCCGGAACCACGCCGGCGGTCGTCTCACACATGCCTCCCGCCCAGACGGTGGCCACGCGCCCGCGCCAGGACAGCCGCCCATCGTTGTTGAGGAACAGCGTGTCATTGGAGGCGTTGTTCGTGCGCCAGCCGCGAAAGAGCTGTTGCCACGTGTTGCCGGTTCGCTTCGGGTTGATCCACGCGGCGAAGGTAAAGGGACGGGTGAACAGGTCGGCGGTCAGCGAAGCCGAGGCGGGAATGACGACGCGACTGTTGGCAAAGGCGAGCGCCTTTCCATAGCGGCCGTCGACCCAGGTCGGATTGCCTTCCAGGGCGCCATCGTTGCCGTTGCCACTGGAGTCTTTGGCCACGGTCCCGCTGCCCTCGTCGAGTTTCCAATACCCTGCTTGGCCGGCCCACGCCCCGCCGGTCAGGCTCAAGACCAAGCCGAGCACCAGTGCCTGAGAGAATCTGGACATGATGGTCCTCCTTCTAAGGAGATGAGAGTCCGTGTGTCGGTCCCATGCCGGACACACCCGTTCCGGGCCTGCACAACAGCCTTGGCCCGCCGATTTCCCCCGCGCCGCGGGGGGTGATGGATGAAAGGCACGGTCCGCCCTCGTGAGTTCTGACGGACAAGTTCGGTAGTCACAACCGCCTGGGTGCCATGCCTGCGGCTTGGCGTAGACAGGTCCTGCTCCCGAAGTCGAGCATGTCTGCGAGGCGCCCGTCCGGCACCCGGCAACAGAGGGGTGGGATGGCCGGTCTTGCCTGTCAAGACTCCTCAGCGACGCCACGTCGACTTGGGCGCAGGATGGTTGGCCCGTGACGGGATGCACCTCCTTTCCGCGGATACCCTTTGCTCCCGGCCCCGGCGGGACACGACATCAGCCTCCAGAGATGATCGTGGGCTCACCGTGACCAACGTTTGGTATACCATAACGGCATCGTGGCGTCAAGGATTCCCCTGGCAGCGGCAGGGCGATCGCAGAGTCCCGGGAACGACTCTCCACGGGTGGCAGCGTCAAGGCCGAAGGTTTTGGCGATGGTCGTACGCACGCGACAATCGCCATCGCCAAGCTGCGCAGGAGGACCTCAAACGTGGTTCATCGCATTTGGGACCCCTTGACGATGCCACCCGACGCGTTGGTTGACGTTGCGTTGGCCCGGTGGCCGCGGGGTCTTTCCGGGCACGCGCAGAAGAAGACCGCTCCCGGCACCGGCAGGTGCCGGGAGCGGTTGGAGAATCGGTTTCCGATCCGTTCGTCGCGGGTCGTGCCCCCGGTCCAGCCGGGTGCCATGTCCACGCCTCGCAGACCTGCTCGATTCCGTGGACAAGACATGCTTACGCGCGCGGAAGCATGGCGCCCGCCTACGGAACCGGATGGCCGTACCCGATGTCGTCGAGGTACAGCATGCCCGCCGCGCCCGGTTTCGGGCTGGCCGCGTCGCCGGCCCCGAGCGTGAGCTTCTTGACGGCCGCCAGGTTGACGCCCGTCAGACTGCTCAGCGGAATCCGCCACTCGGTCCAGGCCGCCGTCGCAGTCGCGCCGGCGTTCGGATGAACGACCGTCTTCTTCTTGCCGGCCTTGTCCTCGACCGTCACGTACAACGGCGCCGGATCGTTGCTCGGCATGGCCGCGCCGATTGCCAACGCCTGCCAGGCGCCGGTGACCGTCCCGGAGGTCGAGACGTTCGAGACCTCCGCGGTCGTGACCAGGGCCGCATCATGGCTGGTGACCGCGATCCCGATGAAGACGCTGGTCCCCATCTGGATGGTCTGGTCCGTACCCTGCTGCGTCCAGGTCTTGCCGTCCACGGAACGCTCGGCCTTGAAGGCGCTGCCGGTGCGGGTGAGGCGCACCCAGTACGGTGCCACCAGTCCGGTCGTGCCGCTGTTGGCGGAGGCGCCGCTGGTGATGGCACGCCACTGGAACGAAACGCCGCTGCCCGGTGTCACCGCGACGTAGGCGTTCTTGGCCCCGGCGTCCAGGGTTTCGCGGATCATGGGACCCGCCTTGGCCCAGACGTTGGTGTTGCCGATGCTGTCGATCCGCATTGTCATGGAGCCGTTGCCGGCGAGCGACTTATAGATGAAGCGGAACTGGTCGCTGTTGTTCCAGATGTCGGTGCCGCCGGCGCTGACGGTGTAGGCCTCGCTGCCCTTGTCCACGAAGGCGACGGCCCGGCCCCGGAACCACAGCGCCAGGGTATCGGCGCCGTTGCCCGTCCAATCCTGGGTGGTGTCGAAGGTCCGCTCGGCCTCGGAGTAGTAGGGCGTCTTGACGTTGTTGTACTCGAAGGGCATGGCCTGCTTGCCGCCATGGATGATCGTCCTCTCGGCAAACGGGGTCTGGAGATAGCCGACCACCGCGCCGGTGCCGTTGGTCCAGCCGTCGATCCAGGTTTCATAGATGCGGCTGCCCTCGTCGTCGGTATAGCTCTCGAAATCATCCACGGCCGCGTATGGCTGCGTGGTGAAGCTCCACACGTCGCCCGGATAGGTGACGGTATTGACCTCATTGACCTTCCAGTAGTACTTCGTGCCGAAGGTCAGTGCGACGGGGGTATAGCTGTGGTCGGTCACTGTCTGGGCCAGGGTCAGGGCGTTCGGGTCCGTGCCGAGGAAGACCTCGTGCGAGCCCGCCTGCCGGCCGGGACGCCAAGTGAGGTCCGTAGCCACGCTGACGCCCGTCGCCCCATGCGCCGGCTCCGGCCCACGGGCCTGCACGGGGATATAGGAGAATTGCACTTCCGCCAGGCCGCAGACGGCCATGCCGCCCCAACTGGTGTTGATCGTCAGCTTGACGAACTTCGCCTCCACGCCCCCGAACGGGACCGTGGTGTTCGCGGCGTAGCCGGGGATGCCGGGCGCCCGGGCGAATTCAGGCACATCCTTCAACGGGCTCCACGCGGCGCCGTCGGTGGAGTACTCGACGGTCACGTTCTTGACGCCGAAGCCGAGGAAGCTCTCGATCAACTGATTCGAATTCCACACCTTCAGCTCGTGCAACTTGTAGGGTTTGTCGAACTCGTACTGGATCCAGCGGGGCTGCGCGCCGGCATTCATCCACATCGTGCCCGGCTCGGTGCCGTGCAGGTCCCCCGTCAGGCCGGAGCCGTCGATGGTCTTCTCGGGACCCATGCCCGTCTGGGAGCTGGAGGCCGTGGCCTTGGCGGGCTTGACCGGGTAGCCGTACGGCTCCACGGTGAAGGACCATACCTCGCCTCGGAAGATGGTGTTGTCGGGGGTCTTGTTGACCTCGTCGATGCGCCAGTAGTACGTCTGTCCATACGCGAGCAGCCCGGCCGGATCGAAGACCGTCTCGGCCTGGCCCTGGCCGGCCAGCACACCCTTCTGATCGGTTCGACGCGCGGCGTTCACGTCCGCGAACGTGGTCCCGAAGTACACATCGTGCGTGCCGGCCAACGGGCCCGCCGTCCAGGCGAGCGACGCGTCGCGCGGCACATCGGTGGCCTTGTCCGCGGGGACCGGGTCGCTGGCTGTTCCCGTCGTGATGGTCAGCAGGGCGGTCACCTCCGCCGGCGTGAAGGCCCGGTTGTAGATCCGCAGATCGTCGATCCACCCGTTCCAGAAACGCCCGGTGGCTCCGGAGTTGTCGCCGATGTAGACATTGTACGTACTGACGGTGATGCTCCCCGTGGAGGCCTCGCGCGCGTCCTCCTTCCCATCCACGTAGATCACGAAGGCCGCGCCGTCATACACGCAGGCCACGTGGTGCCATTTGTCGTCGTTCACCGGCGTGACACAGTAGAGGTAATTGCCGGAGGTGCCGCCGACGGCGGCCTCCATGTACATGTTGAAGTCGGCGCGGGACGACCGGTAGGAATCGTCCCCCTTGGCGAAGACCGTATTCCACTCCCGGTCGAACGCGCGCACCTTGATCCAGTAGGCAAAGGTGATTCGCGCGGTGATGTTGAACTTGGGGTCCCGGCCGCAATCGATGTAGTCGTTCTGCCCATCCATTTCCACGGCCTGGCCGTAGACGCCGGGCGTGTACGTCGGACCGCCATGCTCGATCCCGTGCAGCCCATTCGCGGAACTGTCCCTGGCGTTGCCCTCGAATTCATACCACGCGACCAGGGCCGGATCGGTATTCGGGTTGAAGGCCCCGCTCGCCCCGGCCGCCGCCACCGACAGCAGCACGGCCGCCACTCCCAGATGCAAACGTTCTCGATACATCGCAGTCCTCCTGTCCACAGGTGAAGTGATTGGTGCATCGGGCACCGGCCCGGTGCCTGGCCTGCCTTTCCTGCACACGAAAGCCCTCCTGCAAAGAAGGGAAAGCGGGGCGTTTGCCTTGCGCGCAACGCCCCGCGTGCGTGTTATCATGCGCCCCCGGGGGCGGCGTGACTCCCACGGGGCACTACTTGGCCGGGTGGCCGAAGCCGATGTCATCGATATACAGTATGCCACCGCCACCGGCCTTCGGACTGGCCTTGTCGCCGACCCCGAGGGTAAGCTTCTTCACCGCCGCGAGGTTGACGGTGGCCAGGTCGCTCAGGGGAATCCGCCATTCGGTCCAGGCGGCCGTGGCCGCGGCGGCGGGATCCGGATGAATCACGGTCTGCTTCTTGCCGGCCTTATCTTCCACCACCACGTACAGCGGCGCTGGATCGTTCGCACGCTGCGTCACCCCGATGGACAGACTCTGCCAGGCGCCGGTGACTGTGCCGGTGGTCGCCACGTTGGAGAACTCCGCGGTGCTGTACGCGGCGACGTTGTGGCTGGTGAGACACAGGCCGACGTAGATATTGGCCCCCATCGTGATGTCCAGATTCGTGCCCACCTGCGTCCAGGTCTTGCCGTCCGGCGAACACTCCGACTTGAAGGCATTGCCGGTGCGCGTGACCCGGACCCAGTAGGGGGCTTTGAGGGCGGTGACGTTGGTCTGGACGCTGGCGCTGTTGGAGGCATTGCGCGAGGGGAACGACACGCCATTGTCCGGCGTGACCACCGTGGCGGCGTGCTTCGAGCCGGCCTCCAGGGTCTCCCGGATCATGACCCCGGCTTTCGACCAGGCATCGCTGCGGATCAGGCTGTCCACCCGGGCGGTCATCGAGCCGTTGCCGCTGAGCTGCCGGTAGACGAAACGGAACTGGTCGGCGTTGCCCCAGATGTCCGAGCCGGTGCTGGTGACGCTGAAGGCGTTGTTGCCTCGATCCGCGAAGCCGACCCCGTAACCCCGCAGGTACAGGCTCAGGGTGTCGGCCCCGTGGGTCGTCCAATCCTGGGGACTGTCAAAGGTCCGCTCGGCTTCGGAGTAGTGCGGCGTCTTGACGTTGTTGTACTCGAAGGGCAGCGACTGCTTGCCGCCGTGCAGGATCGTGCGCTCGCCGAATGGGGCCTGGAGATAACCCACCACCGCGCCGGTGCCGTTGGTCCAGCCGTCGATCCAGGTCTGATAGATGCGGCTGCCCTCGTCATCGGTGTAGCTCTCGAAGTCGTCGATGACCTGGTACTCCTGGGTGGTGAAGCTCCAAAGGTCGCCCGGATAGGTGACCGCATTGACCTCGTTGACCTTCCAATAGTAGGTGGTGCCGAAGGTCAGGGCGCCGGGAGTGAAGCGGTGGTCGGTCACCCTCTGGGCCGGGGGCAGGGCGTTCGGGTCCGTGCCGAAGAAGACCTCGTGCGCGGCCGCCTGCCGGCCGGGACGCCAGTTGAGGTCCGTCTCCACGCTGACGCCCTTGGCGCCGGCGGCCGGCTGCGGACTGCGGGCCTGGACCGGGACATAGAAGAACCGGACTTCCGCCAGGCCGGTCGGCGGCACTGTGCCGCTCCAGTTGCTGTTGATCGTCAGCTTGACGAACTTGGCCTCCACCCCGCCGAACTTGACGGTGGTGTTGGCGGCGTACCCCGGCGCCCCGGCGGCGCGGCTGAATTCCGGCCCATCGGCGACGGCCGTCCAGGTGACGCCGTCGAGGGAGGTCTCGACCGTGACTTTCCTGGCGCCAAACCCAAGGAAGCTCTCGATCAATTGGTTGGAGTTCCAGACCATAAGCTGGTGCAGCAGGTAGACCTTGTCGAATTCGTACTGGATCCAATTCGGCGGGACACCGGCGCTCAGCCACATCGTGGTCGGCTCGGTGCCGTGCAGGTCCCCCGT
>JALORE010000150.1 GCA_025459125.1 Planctomycetota bacterium
GCGTGGATCGTAAACCGCGCAGCGCCAAGAAGCAATCGGAAATCGTCAATCATAAGTGGAACCCGTATGAACTTGATGAAGTGGTTGCGAAAGAACAACAAGAAGATCATGGCCATTGTGGTCATTGTGCTGATGGTCGCCTTCATTGGCGGATCGTCGTTCCAATATCTCTTCCGGGGCAGCGGCGGCGCCAAGGACGCGATCGCCTACTTCGGACCTGCGGGCAAGCAGAAGATCACCCACCTCGACCGCATGGCGGCCGAACAGGAGATCAATATCCTGAACGCTCTGGGCGGAGACAACATTGCCCGGGCGCAGGGGCTGGGTGGCTTGCTGATGAGCGACCTGGTCTTCCGGCAGAACCGCAGTGCCGCAGTGCTGGAGATGGCCCGCCAGACGATCCAGAGAAACCGCTATCGGATCAGTGACAAGCAGTTGGCCGAGACGTCCAACCTGGAGGGCGTGCCGACCGACATGTATTGGATTCTCTTGTGCGAGGAGGCCCGGGCGGCGGGCATCCACGTCTCGGACGACGAAGTGGGCCAGTTGCTCGAACGGCTCATCCCCCAACTGTTTGACAAGCGGACGTACCGAGAGGTGATCCCGGCGATGATGCAGCGTCTGAACGTGCCGGAGGAAAGGATCGTCGCCACCTTCGGCAAGCTGCTGTCCGTGCTGCAGTATTCCCAGGTCATCGCCACCATGGAGAGCCTGACAGGCTCGCAGATCAAGCACATGGCCAGCGGTGAAGCGGAGTCACTGAGCGCCGACTTCGTCCAGTTCAAGGCCGCCTACTTCACGGACAAAGACGAGAAACCCGCCGACGAGGCCGTGGCGGAGCAGTTCCACCGCTACAAGACCTTTTTCCCCGGCGATGTAAACGAGGCCAACCCCTTCGGTTTCGGCTACCGGCTGCCCGACCGCGTGCGGTTCGACTATATCGCCCTGAAGCTGTCGGACGTTGTCGCGGTGGCCAAGGCGCCGACGGAGGAAGAGGCCGAGCAGTACTACCAGGACAACCGCGAGCAGCAATTCACCGAGCGCAAGCCGAGCGATCCCAACGATCCGAACTCCAAGCCGGTCGAGACCGTCAAGAGCTATGCCGAGGTCGCCGGGACGATCATGAATCAGTTGCGGCGGGAGCGCGTCCTCACCAAGGCGGAACAGATCCTGCAGGAGGCCCGGACCCAGGCGGATACGGGCCTGCAGACGGCCAACTTCGGCGGCCAGGAGCCCACCCTCGAGCAGCGTATGCGCCAGGCGGGCGACTACATGAAGATCGCCGAGGAATTGGGCAAGAAGCACGGCCTCGCGCTCTACAGCGGCCGCACGGGATCGCTCAGCGCGATCAACGTGCAGAACGACAAGCACCTGCGGCGGATGTACCTGATGAACTCCGGGTACAACCCCATGCCCTTGAGCCAGCTGCTCTTCTCCGTCAAGGAGCTGGGCGAGCACGCGACGGTGCTGTTCTCCATGCCGCCGGCGGAGATGTACCTGAGCGTCGGCCCGGCGCGCGATCCCATGGCCGCCACCGCCACCGATATGACGGGCCAGATCATGATGATCGCCCGCGTGGTCGAGGTCGAAAAGAACGCACCGCCCACGGGCCCGGACATGGTCTACAGCACCAAGACGCTCGGCCTGGGCGAGCCCGCCGACGCCAAGAACGAGACCTTCTTCGTCGGCGAGCAGGTCGCCAACGATGTGAAAGCCGTGGACGCCTGGGACCTCACCAAGACCCGGGCTCAGGAGTTCATGGCGCTGACGGCCAAGGACGGCTGGGACAAGGCGATCGCCCAGTTCAACCAGCTCTACGGCAAGCAGGCCGCCACCGACCCGAACGATCCGAACGTGTTCCGGCTGGACCAGCAGATGGGCCTGCAACGCATCGCCAAGGCCGATCTTGAGGTGCTCGCGACCCAGGTGGCCAGCAGCCCGGCGTCGCAGATCGTTCTGAACCAGGCCGCGGACGAAGGCCGGTTCGTCAACCGGCTGTATTCGCTTATCCCGCCCAAGAGCAACGCCCCCGCGCAATTCCCGCTGCTGGTGGATTACCAGCCGCACCAGTCCTACTATGTGCTCAAGGACCTGTCCGTGCAGCGCGTGACCCAGGAGGACTTCCAGAAGAGGAAGGGCATGATCGTGCGGCGCGAGGAATACAACCAGGTTGAGACCTTGTCGGCCGTGCATTTTCACCCCGGGAACATCCTCAAGCGGATGAACTTCCGCTTTGCCCACCCGACGGACGAGCCGACCGAAGAGCAGCCGCCGGACAAAGCGAAGGAAGCATCGTAATGGCACAGTCCTGGAAGGACAATTACGTCCTGTCGCTGATCTCGACCGGGGCGTTGGCCTGGCTGGTGCCGGGCGGCGGCCATTTCATCCTGAACGAGAGAAAGCGGGCGGTCGTGATCTTCGTCGCCATCGTTCTGACGTTTCTGGTGGGCATCTACGTCGGCTCGATCGGGGTGATCGACCCTGTGAACGCCAAGCCGTGGTATGCGGCCCAGGTGATGAATTCGCCGGTGGTGATGCTCCTGGGTCGGATCGGCGCGACCGGCAATTACCGCGTCTATGGCCGGGCCAACGAGATCGGCCAGATCTACACCAGCATCGGCGGACTGTTGAACCTGCTGTGCATCGTGAACGCCGTCTACCTGGCCCATTTGCGCAGCATCGAGGAATCGCAGGCGTAATATGATGACCGTGTTCGCAATCGTCCTGGGTGGCTTCGCCATGCCGATGCGGATCAACACCGATCCCACGTCGGTACTCTGGTTGCTGCCGCTGGTGGTATCGATCTCGGTGGTTTACAAGGCCACGAAGGTGTACAAGATCCAGGCCTGGCCCTTCACGAAGGAATCGGCCGTGCTGTTCGGGTCGATCGTCGTGTTCATCCTGGTGGCCGCGATCATTCTCTTCAGCATCACGTGGATCGTCACGGAGCAACTGCCCCCCCTCCTGGACAAGTCGGCGTTCTGACACGAAATGGATGTTTGAAGTGTGATGGTTGATGGACGGATCAAGAATCACAAATCGACCATCTCCCGTCTCAGCCCAGGTCGTGTACCGGTGACTTCTGGATCACGCCCAACTCGACCAGGGCATTGTACGCGGCCTTCTGCTCGGCTTCCTTCTTGTTCGCGCCCCAGGCGCTGGGGAAATGCCGCTGGTCGATTACGACCTCGGACTCGAAGCACTTGTTGTGATCGGGCCCCTTCTCGTCGAGCAGGACGTACATCGGCGCGGCGCTGAACTGCTCCTGGGCATGCTGCTGGAGCAGCGACTTGTAGTTGCCGCGGGCTTCTTCCGCATCGATCTGCTCGAGCAGGGTGGCGAAATTCTGCAGGATGAAATCGCGGGCCGCCTCGAAGCCGCTGTCCAGGTAGACGGCCGCGATCACCGCCTCCAGCAGGCCCGCCGCCAGCGAGGTGGGGAACGACTTGTGCGAGACCATCCCCTTGCCCACGACCAGGAACTTCGGCAGACCCAGGTGCCGGGCCACGTGGGCACAGGTCCCGCGCGAGACCAGCATGCTCTTCATCTTCGTCAGCTCGCCTTCGCCGTAGTGCTCGAACTTCTCGAACAGCGCCTGGCAGATGACGAGGGACAGAACCGCATCGCCCAGGAACTCCAGCCGCTCGTTGCTTTCCAGGCGATGGTCCACGGACGAGGAGTGCGTGAAAGCCTTGATCAACAGCGTGGTGTCGGTGAATTCGTACCCCAGGATCTGCTCAATCTGGTGCGAGGCATCCTTGTCCATTTGACCTTGTACGCCTGGCGGCTCGCGCCGGGACGCGAGCCTCCCTTAGAGGTTCTTCAACACCTTGCGAGCAGATCACGAACATCGCTCCGGAGAAGCGATCTTCGTGAGGCGCTCCGCAAGAAAGGCGGCGGTCCGCCGCCCGCGCGGCGACAACCTGTACCTGGGGCCTGCCGACGCGTCAGCGCGCCCCCGGCAGGCACATCTGACGCTCATCCTACCATCTGGAGGCTGGCCAGAGCAACGAACTTATCGTCCACGATTTCGAAGATTCCGTCAAGCCCCGTCACGGTGAAAATGCCTTTCGTCGCCGGCGCGACGTTGCAGAAGACCAGCTTGTGGCCGCAGTCGCTCATCAGTTTCTTGAGGCGCAGCAGCTTGGAGAGGCTGGACGAGGTGATGATATCGACTTTGGAGAAGTCAACTACGACTTCGCAGTCGCCGCGGTCGCGGACCATCTGGGTGATGGTCTTGAGCTCTTCGCCCATGTCGGGCTCGGGCGGCAAATCGACGAGAATGATATCTTCGGACCAGTTCTGGATGCCCATGATTGTCTCCTCTTTAAGCCATAGCAGGATCAGGTTGTCCTACGCTTTATCGGCAGGTGAACGCAGAGCATTAACAAAAAATGATGGTTCTTGCCCCACCTCCGGCCCCAGGCCGGCTGCCTCCGCACGACCGATATTTTGCGCGGTCCGGACCGTGTCCACGCGGACCCGACCCCGAACCGTGCTGAACTCAGAGCTTGCGGTCGAGCTTGCGGTACCCGATGGCCTCGGCCAGGTGTTCGGCGCCGATGTCCGCACACCCCTCCAGATCGGCGATCGTCCGCGCCACCTTGCAGATTTTGTCGTGGGCGCGGGCACTGAGGCCCAGCTCCATCATGGCCTCCTTGAGCATGAGCTCCCCCGTGGCGTCCAGCTGGCAGAACTTCTCCAACTGCTGATGGGTCATATGGGCGTTGGTCAGGGTTCGGCCGCTGTCGAACCGTTGCTTCTGCACAGCCCGCGCCGCCAGGACGCTCGCCCGCAACGACGGCGAATCGATCTGCCGGGCCTGCGAGCGGAGCTTGTTGAACGCCACCGCCGGCACATCGATATGGATATCGATCCGGTCCACCAGAGGTCCGGAAACCTTGGCCAGGTAGCGGGCGATCTGGCCCGGGCCGCACTTGCAGGACCGCAGCGCGCTGCCGAAATAGCCGCAGGGACACGGGTTCATCGCCGCCACCAGCATGAACTGGGCCGGAAACTGAATCGTCCGCTTGGCCCGTGAGACGATCACGAAACCGTCCTCCAGCGGCTGGCGGATCATCTCCAGCACGTGCCGGGGGAACTCGACGAACTCGTCCAGGAAGAGAATCCCGTAATGGGCCAGGGACAGCTCCCCCGGCCGGGGCGAGGACCCGCCGCCGATCAGGGCCGGGCCGCTGGCCGAATGGTGGGGCGCGCGGACCGGGCGGGTCGCCAACAGCGCCTGGTCCTTCTTCAGCAGACCCACGGCCGAGTAGATCCGCGTGGTCTCCAACGACTCCTCCAGGCTCAACGGCGGCAGGATCGTCGCCAGGCGCTGCGACAGCATGGTCTTGCCCGCGCCGGGCGGGCCGATCATCATGATGTTGTGGGCCCCCGCCGCCGCGACGGTCAGGGCCCGCTTGACGCTCTCCTGGCCTTTGACATCCGCGAAATCGACTTCGTACTGGGACGCAACGTTGAACAACTCGTCGATGTCCGTCACCGTGGTATCGAGCATAAGCTGGCCGGCGAGAAAGCCGACCGCCTGCGCGAGCGAGCCCACGCCGAAGACCTCGATCTCCTGGACCACCGCCGCCTCCCGGGCATTCTCCAACGGCACGAGCATCCGCGTGAAGCCGTTGGCCGCCGCCATCATGGCCATGCTCAGCACGCCGTTGACCGGGCGCACGCGCCCATCCAGGGCCAGCTCGCCGACGATGACATAATCCTTGAGAACCGGCCCGGTCAGCACGCCCTCGCCGATGAGCATGCCCAGGGCGATGGGCAGATCGAACGCCGGCCCGGCCTTCTTGACGTCCGCCGGGGCGAGATTGATGAGCGACTGGCGCTGGGGATACCGAAAGCCGCAGTTGACGATGGCGCTGTGCACGCGTTCGAGACTTTCTTTCACCGCGGCGTCCGGCAACCCCACGATGATGGACCTCTCCAGGCCGCCGCGTGCAACATCCACCTCCACCTCACAGATGATCCCCTCGATACCTTCCAGGGTGACACTATGCAATCTCGCCAGCATACGCTCATCTCCGAATGGGACCCACGGCCACCCGCAAATTCTATGATTTGTTCGCCCGGTTCACAAGGGAATTCGAAACCATCGAACCCGGGATCTCAGTTCTCTCTGCTTGCATCGGCCGGACCACCAGGCTATGCTATTCTTGTGTTGCTGTCTGCCCCATCGGACTCTCAGGTATGAGCGAACCGACACCGGACCAGCGCGAAGACCAAGAGACGCCGGATTCTGACCCTACCGTCACTCCGGGCGTCGGCGATGTCTTTCCGGGCGGCCAGATCGGCCCGTACAAGTTGCTGCGCATCCTGGGGGAAGGCGGATTCGCGGAGGTCTACCTGGCCGAGCAACAGCATCCAGTTAAACGACGCGTGGCCCTGAAGATTCTCAAGCCGGGGATGGACTCCCGGCAGGTTCTGGCACGTTTCGACGCCGAGCGTCAGGCGCTGGCCCTGCTCGACCACCCCAACATTGCCCAGATTCACGACGGCGGCATGACGGAGACGGGGCGGCCGTACTTCGTCATGGAGCATGTCAAAGGGGTGAGCATCACCGAGCACTGCGATGAGCATAAGCTCAACCTCGAGGACCGGCTGCGCCTGTTCCTGCCCGTCTGTGACGCGGTGCACCACGCGCACCAGAAAGGCATCGTGCACCGGGACCTCAAACCGTCCAACGTCATCGTCTCACTGGATACCGGGCAGGCCGTGCCGAAGGTGATCGACTTCGGCGTCGCGAAGGCAATGGCGCAGCCCTTGACGCCGATGACGTTGGTCACGGAGCGAGGTCAACTCCTGGGGACCCCCGAATACATGAGTCCGGAACAGGCGGCCATGACCAATCAGGAAGTGGATGCCCGCTCGGATGTGTACTCCCTCGGAGTCATGCTGTACGAGCTGCTGACGGGGGCACTGCCCCTGGACCGGCGTCAGCTCGATCACGTGGAGCTGGACGAATTCCGGAGGATGATTCGGGAGGTGGACCCGCCGAAACCGAGCACGAAACTGTCCAGTCTCGGTGAGGACGCCACCCGGATCGCCTCCTGCCGCGGTGCGGATGTACGGGCCCTCACGCGCGCCTTGCAGCGGGAACTCGAATGGATTCCGCTGAAGGCGATGCGGAAGGAGGTCGCGTCCCGCTACGCCAGCGCTTGTGCGCTGGCGGAGGACATCCGTCGCTATCTCGCCGGCCTGCCCCTGCTGCTGGCAGGCCCCCCCACGATACTATACCGCTTTCGCACCTATGTGCGGAAGCACAGCTCCGCGGGCACGGCGGCCGTGCTGCTGTGTGTCGCCTTGGCAAATACCTCGTTTACCATCTTCTATGCCGGCCACAAGATCCGCAGCGGGGCACGGAAAGCGACACAGATGGCGGCGGCTTCCCAAGTGGGCACTCTCGTGGAATTCCTGGATTGGTGGGGAGCGGGGCAGACCATGGAGGCTCGCACCTATCTCGACAAGTTCACAAAGGGATCGCCTCCGGGTATCTGTGTGCGTTTCCTGCTGGATCCCACCGAGCAGAATACCACGGCTTTCGATGGCTTGCGGGACAATCACCCCGGTCTGTATTGGGTGATCTCAGGTGACTGCCACGCCCGCCATAACCGGAGAGACGCCGCTCTCGACGCCTACCGCCAATGCTGCCGGTCCTCCGGCGACGATTCGGAATTGAGCCGCTGGTGCCGGGTCCGCGCCCAGGTCAGGGCCGTCCAACTTGGTGCCCCGATCTCCTCACTCCGGGATTTCGCAGGGAATGCAGTGGAGGAGCAGCGCCCATGAGAACACCTGGGATTGCCTTTTGTGCCCGCCGTTGCGGTGCAGCGACCGTCACGTTGATGGAAGTGTTGGTCCTCGCGGTGATTCTCTCGGGGGTCGTGGCACTGAGTCTTCCCTCGCTTTCCATGGCTCGGCGTGTAGCGCGGCGCGCCGCTTGCGGAAGCAATGAGAGACTGATCGCACAGGCCTGGGTGATGTACCTGGCAGACCATGACGGACGCTTCCCCAAAGGTCTCAACGCGAATATCCGCTACGGCGGCTGGAGGGGGCTCGCAAACTGGTGGCCTCGCCCGCTCAATCCGTACCTTGCCTTGGACGTCAATCACGCGGACGAACGTAGTGCACGCGTATTCCGCTGCCCCGCGGATCGCGGGGGAATACCCGGGACATGGCAGTATATGGAAGCCTATCGCAGGTATGGAACCAGCTACCAGACGAATCTGTTCCTGGTCGGGCCATCACGCTATCCGCCCTTCAGCGCAGGAACCCTGGAATTGGACAAGGCCATCAGTGCACAACTCGATCCCCTCAGCTTGAGCAAGGTCACCGCGGAGCGCTCCCAAGTGCTCCTGCTCGGCGACTTCGGTTGGTTCCTCCAATGGGCCCCCCCGGAACACTCCGATCCGCAGTCGAAGGAGCAGATGGAGTGGCACGGGCGATGTGATTCATACAACATGGCCTTCCTGGACGGGCATGTACAATACGTGAGGCTGGTGAAGGGATACTACGTTGGCTATGGGTACTGCGTCCTGCCCTTCGAAGGCCTCTTCTCTGAGGCCCTCCGCTGCCAGGGCCCCGCGCCGGCTCTACCGGACTGGGATGGAGTGATTGACACAGAGGACTTTCTCAGATGCATCTACCGCGCAGGCTTACCCGATCGGGGCCCCGAGACCCCGACACCCGGAGTGCCGTCGGACTGGGACAATGCGCTGGCGTCTGACCATTACGGCTTTTCCGCTGACGGTGATGTCGACGTGTATGATCTCGGGGCACGGGAATGGCTGCTCGACGCGTCGTCGAAGAAAGGCACTCGATGATGAAAGCGGGCAGGTTCGGGGGCTTTTGCGAGGGGCCCGGCATCTTGTCTTCTCGTTCCGGTAGCGCTGCCTGAGGCTCAATCGGCGGTGCCGGCGAGGGCGCGGTGGGCAGCGGCGGCGGCGAACACCAGCGTGCTGGCCAGGACGATGCAGGCGCCGGTGGGCAGGTTGAGATAGTACGACGCGAGGAAGCCGCCGACGGCGCTGGCGATGCCGAAACCTGTGGACGTGACGACCACGGCCCGATGTCCCCGGCAGACCTGGTAGGCGGCGGCCGCGGGGTTCGTGATGAGACTGAAGATCATCAGCCCCCCTACCAGCGGCAGGTTGACGGCCAGGATCACGCCGCACAGGCCCAGGAATAGCGCGTAGACGAACGTCTCGTGCACCCCGGTGGCGGCAGCGATCGTGCGGCTGAAGAGAAGGACCTTCAACTCCTTGCTGAAGGCGAGCGCGAAGACGACGAGGACCGCCAGGACGACGCCGATCACGATCACGCTCTTCGTCTGCACGAACAAGAGGCTGCCCCAGAGCAGGCCCAGGATCTCCGTGCGGCTGCCCTGCCCCAGGCCCAGGCCGAGAAACGTCAGGCCGAGCATCAGCGAGAACAGGATGGCCAGGGCGACATTCGGATCGAGACGCGCCCGCTCGGGACGCAGCGCCGCCAGGCTCATGGCCGCACCGGCGGAAACCACCGCGGGCCCCCAGACGGGATTGAGCCCGAGCAAGAGCGCATAGACCGTCCCGGCCATGGCGGTGTGCGAGATGAAGATGCCCACGAACGGCAGCCGCAGCCCGACGAGGTAGACACCGAGCAGGCCGCAACTGGCTCCGGCCAAGGCCCCCGCGACCAGGATAAGGTGGAAGAACGGGTCCATTCAGAACCTCCCCCCGGCCCCAGTGTCCTGCTGTGCCCGGATGATGTGCGTGCGCTCCCCCAGGGTGACTGTCGTAAGGTCCGCGTGATAGGCGCGTTGGAGCACTTCCGGGGACAGGACCTGCCCGACCACGCCGTCGGCGAGTACGCGGCCCGCGGCGATCAGAATGGCCCGAGTACAGGCCGGCGGCAGGACACCGACCTCGTGCGAGACCATCAACACGGTCATCTGTGTCTGACGGTACAACTGCTCCACCAGGTCCGAGATCTCGTGCTTCCAGTGAAAGTCCAGGTTGGCGCAGGCCTCGTCCAACATCAGAACGCGGGGATCCTGGGCCATGGCGCGGGCGATCAGGGCCTTCTGCTGCTCGCCGCCGGAGAGACTGCGGAAGGTCTGTCCGCGACGGCGGCCCAGCCCCAGGGCCTCGATCCAATGATCGACGATCTCGAAGTCCTCCGGCGTCAGGGCCCGCAGCAAGGGCCGGATGCTGGCCCGGCCCATGGCGACGACCTCCCGCAGCGTGAACGGGAGATCGGCGTTGTATTCCGCGACCTGGGGGATGTAGCCGATGTGCCGGCGCAACTCGCACTTGCGCCAGGCGCTCACGCGGGTCAGGTCCAAGCCCTCCGTCACGACGGAACCGCTCCGCGGCCGGATCAGGCCGGCGCAGACCTTCAGGAGCGTGGTCTTGCCGGCGCCGTTGGGACCAATGATCCCCACGAAGGCGCCGGCCGGAATCTCCAGTCGGTCGATCTGCAAAACGGTGCGGCGGCCAGGCCGCACCCGGACTTCGGAGAGTACCAGCGTGCTGCCGCTCATCGGGCCACCGTTCCGAGCAGAAGTCGAACGTTATCCCGGAGCAGCCGGTCGAAGCCGTCGCCGGCCTCAGAGGACTCAGGGAAATTGCTGAAGATAACGGCCCGGGCGTGCAGCCTCTCGGCCAGGGCCTGGGCCAATCCCGCGCCCTCCTGCCGGTTGGCAATCACGCACCGGATGTCCCGGCCTTGGGCCCGGCGGAGACAATGATCGACACCGGCCGCGGTCTCCAGGTCGCTCCCGATGAACGTCGCCACCGGTTGCAGACCCAGCCAGGCGGCGAACTTCTCCTGATGAGATGAGGTCAGCACGGCGGCCGCCGCCAGGTTCGCATCCGTCACGGCGTTCTTCAGCTCCGTCGCCAGTGCCGCCAGCCGCCGCTCGATCACGCCGAGACGCTCGTCGAAGTGCGAGGACTGCTCGGGGTACACGCCGGCGAGAATCCTGTTCACCTGCCGGCAAGTGGCCAGGTAGCTGTCGGGGACACACATGCCAGCGGGCGCTGCGACCAGCTCTGCTCGAAGGCCGCGGTCGCGCAGACGTGTCAGCTTCTCTCCCACGGCCTGCTGGAAGTCGAACAGCAGCAGCACGCGGCCGTTCCGCAGTTGCCGGACCTGGGCCGGCGCGATGTCGAAGTGCCCCGGGCACATCCCCGCCGGGGCCAGGCACAGAATCCGCGTCCCCTCCGGACACAGGTCTTTCACCGCGCACGCGAGATAGGAGTTCGTGACGGCAATCTGGGCTCCTGGCCGTCCCCCGGTCTCCCGACAACCGGCCACCAGAGCCAACAAAATGCAGAGATGCGACACACGCAGCGCGCGTCTCCGTAATTCAGCCCCTGCGTCCACCGGCTCGGGTGGCATCGTCCAGGGCGCAGCCCTTGGCGATGGCCTCTCTACGCGACCGGACCATCGCCATGCCGCGCTTGACGATGCCACCCGGGGACCCGGATGAATGGCCTGGTCTGCGAAGGACGATCTTCTCACGCGGCGTTCACCCTTCCAAGGAGCCCAGCTGGCGGCCGTTCTGCAGCCGCATGCGCACGATGATCCCCCGAGTCCTCTGCCCGTTGAGCCACGTGGCCCGCGGGACCGGGTACTGCATTTCCTTCATCCGCCGGTCATCGAAGTTGGGACCCTGGCTGTAGAGCACCCAACTGACCGGCGAGTCCTTCAGGTTGCTGTAGGTCCGCCCCAGTTGCTGCTCGTGGTCGGGGAAACCGTCGGGCACCCACAGGAAGGCCCCTTCCTCCATCATGGTCGTCCGGTTGTAGATGAGCGTGCCGACCGAGCGATACTTGTAGGTGTAGCCGGGGTTGAACCGGTCCTGGATACCCGCCGACAAGAAGGTGCCCGGCGGCGGCTTGGGCAAGTACCCCTCGTCCGTCAGCTCGTACGGAAGCTGGTAGAAGTGTCCGCCCAGCATGCAATCCACCCGGACGGGCGGATACCGGCCTTCGTGGTCGAAGGAATACGCTTCCAGGGCCATGCCGATGCCTTTCAACTCGGCGTTGACCGTCAAGACCTTGGCCTGCAGACGGGCCCGGCCCGTGACGGGGAGCAGGAGGCCGAGAAGCAGCGCGATGATGGCCGTGACAACCAGCACCTCGATCAAGGAGAAGCCCCGTTTCATGGCCGAATCCCCCAGAACATACTCTGGGCCGCGAAGCGAGGACCACCGCTCCTGCGCGATGAGTCTGTGCCGCCGCCCCGATGTCTGCATCCACTTCATGTGTTCCAATCACCGATATCTCAGACCCATCGTCACTTGGCATTTCCTGGTGCCGGTATCGGCGCCGTCACAGTCTGATCGGCCATCCGGTGCTCGTAGGAGGCCAGAACCTTGCCGTTGCCGTCGTAGTTCATGACATAGAGCCGGTAGCCGCTCTTGAGGTCCGTGCTGTCCTGGTCGAGAATCCCGATCACGTCGCAGGGCTGGCTGAGATTGAACGAGCCGGCGTAGATCCCCGTGCCGCGTCCGAGCTTGACCGGAAACGTCTTCTTGCCATTCGTGACGGTCAGTGTGGCGTTCGGCGCCCAGACTTTGGCGTCGACGACGTTGACATCCTCGATCTTAATCAGCCGGCCCTGATGGTACTCGCCGCCGACGAGCCGAGCCGGGTCGAACACGAACTGATCCTGCTCGGTCTTGAGCTCATCCAGGGACACCACTTCCGGCTTCGGGAGCCCGACGCCGCGCGCGACCAGTTCAATCGTGAAATCGTGGTCGGGATGGTTGTTGTGCTGTTCGTTGATGTTGTACTTGCCCTTGTAGGAAAGGAACCACCCGGTGACGCGGATGCGATCCCCGACCGTAAACCCAGCGGCATTGATCCGGGTCAGTTCGGCAATGAACTGCGCGTTGGAGTAGCCGCCGCCGGGCATGATCCAGGGCAGGTTGTGGTAGAGTTGGGACATATACACAGCCGTCCCGGCGTGATCGTCCCCTTCCCCCTGGAAGAAGAGCTGCCATTCGCCGCCCATTTTGTACATCTGCGTGATCGTATCGTCCGGCGTCGGATTGAGCATATCGGCGGGATTGTGCAACACGATCCCTTCCAGGGTCACCCTCTGCGTGGCCGTGTACGTCTGCTCCCCGTTACCGTTGACCGCTTGGAACTGCTGATGCGTGATCTTCGCCACCGCGGCATCGCCCCACGACACGCCCGCCGTCGCCAGAAGCGCCAACACAATGAAACCAGCACCACTTCTCATAGTCCTACCTCCGGCCCTCAAGCCATACCGTTGCGCATAACAACCTGAGGATCGTGCTACACCACACGAATATAGACAGCCCTGGCTGCTGCGTCAACAGGATAAAGAACACTCTCTCAAAGAACTTTCCTGTGCGCATACGACTATCACATTCGTACTACGCCGTCAACACAAATTTCGCGGAATTGAACAACCCTCGCATACGGGGTAGAATGGGCCGGTTGCGAGCCCAAGACGGCCGCCTACATGCATTCTTCGTGTCGAGGACCAGGATGAGCCAGGTTGAGCGTATCGGGGTGTCATTGGAGAAAGACCTTCTGGCTGCATTCGATGGCTTGATCGCTAAACGGGGTTATCCGAGCCGGTCGGAGGCGCTCCGCAACCTGATCCGCCGGGAGATCGGCGCCGAGCAACTGGGCCGGCCCGAGGCGATGGCCGTCGCGGCGGTCTTCCTCGTCTACAACCACCACTCGACCAAGCTGATGTCCATGCTGACCGGCCTCCAGCACTCCCACCTGCTGCAGACGATCTCCTCCCTGCACATCCACCTGGATCAGCACGATTGCCTGGAGGTGATCGTCCTCCGCGGCCAGGTCAGCGAGATCAACAAGACCGCGGAACACCTGATCAGCCTCAAAGGCGTCAAGCTCGGACGCATCAACCTCCTGGCGATCGAAGGCGCCTGAGTCACAGCCCCAGGAACTGGATAGCCAGGCCACACAGGAGAATCGTGGCGCCGGCCAGCGCATGGCTGTAGTGCTGAATCTTCTTCAGGGGCAGGAAACTCACGCCGGCCTTGCCCAAGAACACCGCGCCGAGCATCGTGGCGGTCGTAACGCCGCCAAAGACCAGCGATACGAGGAGCAGATCCCCGGCCCCCCCTTTGGCGGCCGGGTACATGAGAATGGGGATCAGCGGCTCGCAGGGCCCGAGCACGAACACCACGAACAGCACCCACGGGGTGAGGCTCTGCGCCGATTGGGCGTCGTGGACGTGGGCGTGCTCGCCCAGGTGCGTGTGGGGATGGAGATGGCCGGGCGCCGCGCCGGCCAGGTGCGGATGCGGGTGCTGGTGGGGATGCCGCCGATACACGAGCCGGATGCCCCAGACGAGGTAGGCCAGGCCGAACATGATGAGCAGCCAGGCCGCGACGTTGCCGCGCACGGACTCGGTCCCTTCCAGGCTCTTGACCGCCAGCCCCAAGGACACGCCGATCAGGCCCAGCACAACCGAGCTGCCGACGTGCCCCAGCGCACAGACGACCGTGATGGCCGTGGTCCGGGCCGCCGACCAGTTCCGGGCCCAGGACATCATGATGAACGGCACATAGTGATCCGGTCCCAGCAGCGTATGGACGAAGCCGAGCGACCCGGCGGTGAGCAACAGCATCTTCAATTCTTCGGTCACGGTTCCGTCGTCTCCAACCTGCGGGCCTCGTTCCAGTCCTGGAGGTCGCCGGGGCTCGCGCACCTGCGTCGAGCCCCACCGGTATCCGCCGATCGATTCGCCCACAGACTCAACGCGGTCGGAACGACAAATCGATCCCGGTGATTGACAGCGAAGCACCAAACCCGTATTAACGGCGCCGTGCCGCAACTTGGCAAGCGTTTTTTAAGGAGATCCGATGGCAGCACCGGCAGCTTTCACGGTCGATCTGAACAACCAGCCCGAGTATCAGAGAATCCTGGAGGGCAAACCGCAGACGTTGGGCATGCGCTCGGGGCGGGTCCACCTGCCCTCGGGGCAGGCCTGCGGCCAGCATAGCACCAAGAATCACGAGGAACTGCTCGTCTTCCTCGCCGGTCAGGGGGAGCTCCAGCTCGGCGGGGGTGCCCGCCATGCCGTCGGCGCGGGAAAGGTGGCGTACATCCCCCCGGAAACGCTCCACGACGTCCTGAACACCGGCTCGGGACCGCTGGTCTACATCTACTGCGTCGCACCGGCCGGCA
>JALORE010000415.1 GCA_025459125.1 Planctomycetota bacterium
GCCCAGCACCTCGTTCCAGAAGCGCTGGATCGTGCTGTCGGACATGTGGCCCTCGCCCTTCGGGTAGGCCGCCAGGGCTGACAGACGCGGACCCACCAGACCGGCGGCTTTGACGGCAGCCGGCCGCGGCGCGATCACGAGGCGTCCGGTGCGCGGGTCCTGGTACTTGCGGGCCCGGTGCTCCGTCACGACGTACGGTTTGTCCACGAGCTCCACCTGCTGCACAAGGAACCCATCCTCCAGAGGGATCAGCCCCTGGGCCTGCTGGGGAGATAACTCATCGTGCAGGATCGGGCCGATGTCGTCCGGACCCAACGGAATACGTTCGTGTCGCGGATGGCCCTTCTGGCCGCCGATCTTGCGTGGGCGTTTGCCGCGAGGGGTGTCCTGGTTCTTGGGCTTGACGATGTCGCGGGAGGCGGGCTTGGAGGAATCAGACGAGTTCCGTTGCGGGCGGGCGATCTGGTCTTGGAGCTTTTGGTTGTCCTCGCGCAGTGGTCGGATCTCTCGTTGAAGTTGGCCCTTGGTCTGTTCCAAAGCAAAGACCTGGGAGCCAAGCCGATCGATCTGCAAAACCAACTGAGATATGGAGACATCCTTGTCTGCCGTAGACGAGGATGTACCGGCTTACCCAGCTTCGCGCCAGCCCAAAATCCCTATGCAAAGAGATTCTTTTTCCGCATCCCGTGAACGGCTACGACGATGCCACCCGGAGCGTCTTGCGACTTTGCGTTTGCCCTGCCAGCGCGGAGCGTCACCATTGCACGGATGGGCCAGCGTGTGTATACTGATGGCACGGCTTGGGGCAGCCGGTAGGGACATACGTGCCTGTGGGGAGCGGGCAGCGCGTCTCTCAGCCCCCAGTGCGGTGTGTCGAGACCATGGATAAAACGCAGGTTTCGCGAGAAAGCATGGCTGCCGGGCCGAGAGTACAGACGGCGTCTCGGAGCGGCTATCTGGTGGTAGGACCGAGGGAATGAGCAGAGTGTTCGTGGCCAAGGTTGGTGGCGATCTTCACAAGAGGCTGGAGGAAGCGCTCGAATGGTTGGACTGGAAGTCCATCATCCAGCGGGACTCGCGTGTCTTCATCAAGCCCAATTTGTCCAATCCGTTTTATAAAGTAGGGGTGACGACCTCGCCGGTGTTCCTGGAAGCGCTGGTCCGGGTCCTGAGGACACACTGCCGCAACGTGGCCATCGGCGAAGGGGACGGGGGGTATCATGCCTGGAAAGCCGGGGAGGCGTTGCGCAGGCACGGCTTATATGAGCTCCAGGACAAGTATGGCGTGGAGGTGGTAAGCCTCAATGACTCGCCGCGCGAGTATCTATCGGTTTCGGCCAAAGGCCGGACCTACGAGATTCCGTTGCCACGGCGTCTGACTCATGAAACGGATGTGTTCATCTCCGCCCCCGTTCTCAAAGTCCATTGCATGACCCGTTTCACCTTTGGCCTGAAGAATCAATGGGGCTGCATTCTGGACCCTTATCGTTTGCGGTTCCATCACATTTTTGCGGAGGCCATCCTGGCCATCAATCAGCGGCTCCGCCCGCAGATTCTGATCTCGGATCCCTTCTGGGGATTGACAGACCGTGGGCCGATGGAAGGCACACCCTTCGCTCTCGATACGCTCATTGCCGCCACGGACGTCCACGCGTTTGACAGGGTCGGCTGCGAGGTTCTGGGGCTGGACGCTCAGGAGGTGCCCTACCTGGCGCTCGCGGATCGCCTGGGCCGGGTTCCAGCGCTGGCGTCCCTCGAGATGAACCGGCCGATTGACGAGTTTCGCACGCACAAGTACCACCTTGAGTTTACCCCGCGGGATAAGTGGGTACACAAGGCCTTCTGCAGTTCCTGGTTGACGTATCTGCTCTACTACTCCATCTTCGGCCGCCTGCTGCACCGGGTGTATTACGCGGTCACGGGGAAAGGCAGGCTGAGCTCCGAGGTATGAAACAACTCGTCCAGAATCTGCGCAACGGCGAGCTGAAGCTCGAGGAAGTCCCGTACCCGTCCTGTGGCCGGGGCGGGGTGGTGGTCCGGACTGTCCGCTCGGTGATCAGTGCCGGGACCGAGCGGTCCATCATCGATTTGGCGAAGAAGAGCCTGCTCGGCAAGGCCCGGGCACGCCCCGATCTGGTCAAGCGCGCGTGGGAGAAGGCTCGCAAGGAAGGCCTGAAGAAAGTACTCGACGAATCCCTGAATCGGCTGGATGAACCGTTTCCCCTGGGCTACAGCGCCAGCGGGGTCATCGTGGAGGTGGGGCAGGCGGTGACGGAATTCGCGGTGGGGGACCGGGTGGCCATTGCGGGCTCCGGGTACGCCAACCACGCCGAATACAACTTCGTGCCGGTGAACCTCTGCCTGCGCGTGCCGAACAATGGGGGCGGGATGAGTCTCTCGTTCGAGGAGGCCGCCTTCTGCATGCTGGGCGGGATCGCGCTGCAGGGGATTCGCGAGGCCCGGCTTACCTTTGGAGAGCGGGTCGCGGTCGTGGGGCTGGGGCTGTTGGGACAACTGGCGCTGCAGATCCTGGAGGCGGTGGGTTGCGAGGCCGTCGGCATCGATATTGACCCGAAGAAGTGCCAGTTGGCCAGAGAGCTGGGCGCCAGCCGGGTCTACGACAATCCCGGAGACGCGGCGCTCGCCTACGAGGATTCGATGGACGCGGTGCTGATCTGTGCGGCGTCCCAGAGCACGGCGCCTCTGGACCTCGCCCAGAAGCTCGCGGTACAGAAAGGGACCATTGTTCTGGTAGGCGTGTGCGACATTCAGATCGAGCGCAAGTACTTTTGGGACAAGGAGTTGGAGTTCCGAGTCTCGAAAGCGGCCGGTCCGGGTATCCTGGACGAGAACTATGAGAATCTGGGGATCGACTACCCGATCGGCTATATCCGGTGGCCGGAACGGCGGAACATGGGATACTTCCTGAACCTCGTGGCCGTCGGAAAAGTCAAATTGAAGCCTTTAGTGACGCATCGATTCCCCATTGCTGAGGCGGTCTCCGCCTATACGGTGATTATGGAAGGCAAGGAGCCGTATGTATCCGTGCTCCTGGAGTATCCCGAACCGGCATCGGAGCACCAGGATCTTTCGGTTCTACGCACCGTGCCGCAGCAGCCGTTGGCCGCGACGGCAGGGGGGAATGAGAAGCGATCCTGTGTGGGAGTCATTGGGGCGGGAGCATTCGCCCGGAACGTGTTCCTGCCTGTCCTCAAGCGGTTCGGCGGCGTCCAACTCGCCGCAGTGGCTACCTCCCGGGGGATCACGTCCAACCATATTGCCTCCAAATACGGGTTCGGCTACGCCACGTCGGACTACCGGCGGGTGCTGGACGATCCGGCCATTGGCAGCGTCTTCATCATGACGCGTCACAATCTGCATGCTTCGATGGTTGTCGAGGCCCTCCGGGCGGGCAAACATGTCTTTGTGGAGAAACCACTGTGTGTGCGGCCCGAGGAACTCCCCTCCATCGTCGAGGCGTACGAACATGGTAACTCGACCCTGATGGTAGGGTTCAACCGTCGTTACAGTACTCATGCCCGTGAGATCCGAGAGTTCTTCGGAGGGGACCGGGGCTCATACGTCATCAACTGCCGGGTGAACGCCGGTTACATTCCGTCGAATCACTGGACGCAAGACCCGGAAGTTGGGGGGGGGAGGGTTATTGGGGAAGTCTGCCACTTCATTGATTTCCTTGGGTGCGTGACGGAAAGCACGCCGGTACGGGTCTATGCGGCGGCCATCCAGGCGACGGGCCGGTTTGCCGCCGAGGATAATGTAGTTGCGACGATCCAGATGGCCGACGGATCCGTGGGCACGGTGACGTATACGTCACAGGGTGATAAATCCTATCCCCGGGAGGTCTTCGAAATCTTCCATCAGGGAATGGTGTACTACTTGGAGGATTTCCGGTATGCTATCCAGATTAAAGGTGGAAAACGCCGAAGACTGAAGTGTCGGTCTCAGGAGGTGGGCTATGAAGAGGAGATTCGGTGTTTCCTGGAAGGCCGCCATGGACCGGCGGACACGAGAAGGTGCATTGTGATGACGCGGGCCGTCTTTGCACTGACGGAGTCGTTGAGGACTGGAGAACCGTTCGTTCTGAGTGAGAGCTCATGAGAATTCTACTGGTGAGCGGTTACTTCCCACCTGATACGGGTTCGGCGGCGAACCTGTTCTACGAGCTGGGAAGAACGCTGGTCAGGAAAGGGCATACGGTCACCGTTTTGACGTCTTTTCCCTCGTATCACGTGACCGGGGCCACCAAGACCTACGCAGGGTCCCGCGTGGACGAGCAGATTGAAGGCATGCGCGTGTATCGTGTACGCGTGCCGCAGTTTCCCCGGTATGTGCCGGCCCTGCGAGCTTTGTGGCAGTTCTCCATGGCGTACTGCTTCACGCGGGCGCTGCGACGTCTGGAGTGCCAGGATGTGGTCCTGGTGTATTCGCCGCCGCTGCCCCTGGGGTTTGTGGGGGCGGTCGCCAAGAAGCGCATGGGAGCCC
>JALORE010000151.1 GCA_025459125.1 Planctomycetota bacterium
GGAGACTTGCGGTAACCACGTCATTCCCCTTTCCCGAAGTCCCTCCTGCCCAATCCACCGGAGAGGCGACACTCCGTTTAGGTCACGTGTCTGCGACCCTCCAGGCCGGCCTACCACCAACCGCGAGGTACTCCCCGTATCGATCCGGGTGACCTCCTTGCGGCGTCAATTATACGTACCTTATCATACTCGCGTTCGGAAGGCAACGATAATATCGTGACTGCTCCTGCCGGCGGCGGGCTGGGACGGCTATCGGACCAGAAACAGGATGGCTGCAAACCGCAGTCCTATAAAGGGTTACGTCCACCAGGGACGCCAGCGATCCACTGTGACGCGAGTACTCGCCGGGCGCCAAAATATGGAACTTTTTTTGGACTTCCTTGTCGCGTTTTCGTGCCGTCCGGCGCCGATCGCGCCTCGGCGGCCGGCCGGGACTGGCCGGCTCGGACCCGCATGACGTTGCCGGCGGCGTCCCTCTTGAGGCCGGCCGCGGGAATTGGTCCTGCACCCGTCGGAGAGACCCCGGCGTCTCGCCCAAGGTATTGTCCCTCGCGACCGCCCGATCCGGAACTACAAGGTGGAAGGTGCTGCCCTGGCCCGGCCTGCTGCGGATCTGGGTCCGCGCACCCAGCAACTCGATCCGCTCGTGAATGCTCAGCAGGCCGAAGCCGGCCGTCTGGCGCAGCGCGCCCGGGTCAAAACCCCGCCCCGGGTCCGAGACCGACAGGCACACGCATCGGCCGCGACGCCGGACCCGGGCCCGGTCGGTCCGTGCGTGCCTGACCACGTTGAACAGCAACTCCTGGGCGGCCTTGTACAGGAAGATCTTGAGGGCCTCCGACTGCACCGGGACCGCACCGAAGGCATCGATCGTCACCTGTAGCCCGTGCTTGGCCCGCATCTGGTCGGCCAGCCAGTCCAGGGCGCCGACCAAATCGCCATAATGCAGCACGGCGGGACTCAGCTCGTGCGACAGGCTGCGGGACTTCTGGATGGCCTCCCCCAGCAACTGATCGACTTGGGCAATCGCCGCTTGCTGGGAGGAGTCGTGCCGGGCCTGGCGGTGCAACAGGCTCAGATGGAACTTCGCCGCGGCCAACTGCTGCTGCAGGTCGTCGTGCAGGATTTCCACCAACTGGCGTCGCTTCCGCTCCTCGGTCTGCGCCAGCTTCTGAAGCGGCCGGGTCCGCTGCTGCAGCACCGCGGGCAGCTTCTTGACCGGGGTGGGCGCGGCAACGATCTGCTCGCCCCTGGCCAGCGCCGGTTGCTGATAGAGATCGATCACTTCCAGCTCGTAACGGCCCGCCAGATGCTCCTCGCAGATGGACATCACCGTTCGAATCGCCTCCCGCGACCGGGGCGTAGGGCCGGCGACATACAGCCGCAACACGTACTCCTGGGTCCGGGCCGTGCGGGCCGCCGTCTCGAGAGCCTCTTGGTCAGACGTGGCAGGTTTCTTGGCCATGTCGGTTCCCATCCATCGTGATCGCAAATCCAGACCGACGCGGCCCCGTTCCTCGTTGGACAAGTCCACGACAATCTTGCGGACCGGCTCGGGCAGTCTGCGTACGAGGGTGGGAGCGACCAGAATCTGGACGCCGATCGCCTGGAGGTTCGTTACGAGATCCAGGACGACGCAGGCCGGGTGGAATTCGCCAATCAGCCGGTGAATGGTAACCAGGTGCTGCTCCAGGCCATAGAGCGTCGAGCGCACCGCATGGAAGCGCAGCAACCCCTGGCGCTCCCACGGCCCGAGATCGTAGCCGATGGAAGCCATGTTGCGGATGATCTGCGCCGGCGACTCTTCCATAGCCATGTGGAGGCAGCGCTCGCCCCGGCGGCAGGCCGTATCCACGAAGGCGGCGGCCAAGCTGGTCTTGCCGGTGCCGACGGTACCCCAGACCAGGACGCTGCTGCCGCGGCAATGGCCCCGGCCGCCCAGCTTGGCCCGCAGAATCGCGCTATTGGGCAGACCCGCAAAGAGGGCCTTGATCGTGTCGATGGCGACGCGCTTGGCGGCAGCGTGAGAGGCTCAGAATTGCCCGGGCGGCATCGTCAAGGGGTCCCGTCCCACACGCGATGAATCGCGTTTGGGGGCCCCAGGCGCAGCTTGGCGATGGCGGAATTGAGCCTGCGTAAGACCATCGTCAGGGCCTTCGGCCTTGACGATGCCACCCATGCCTGCGGGTTCTTATGGGCTTCTCACACACCCTCTTGGCCTTGGAGCGGATCGCTGGCAAAGAAGGACCGGGGAGCCGAACCACAGCGTCGGCGCAGCGTAAAGAATGTGCGTTGAGTGAGACGAAATTATGAAAAGAGCTTGACGGTCCCCCGCTAGGCCAGTAGAATAGCCGCAATCGGTGGTTCCATATTCACCACTTGTCCCTGCTAAAGGGTGAGCACGGTTTGAATCGAATCCTGATAACCTGCGTGTTGCGGCTATGACGATTGGAAGAATCGGTCCGAAGGTTTTTCCCACCGCTGGCCGTGAAGCAGCGGTTTTTTTGTTGCTCTTTCGAAACTGAATCGATATAAACCGACGTTCGAACCAATTGAGGCTGGCCGGTGTCGCAAGCCGAGGTTGGATCCAGGGCTCGTAGCTCAGTTGGTTAGAGCGCACGCCTGATAAGCGTGAGGTCGGTAGTCCGAATCTACCCGGGCCCACTGCCGATTTATGACGGACGATTTTCGATTTATGATTGGGGCTCTCGCCGAGGCGGCAGCTACATCACAAATCGTAATTCACAAATCATAAATGCTTATGGCCCGGGGACGTAGCTCAACTGGGAGAGCGCCGGCTTTGCAAGCCGGAGGTTGCCGGTTCGATCCCGGTCGTCTCCATCCTCCTTCGCACCGCGAAGGAGCGTCTGGAGAAGATCCGGATCGGGGCGGAAAAACGCTCCCGAGGCAGGCAGGAAAAAATTTTCGGAAAATCCGAAAATGCCGCTTGCATCCCGCAACCACGAGCGTAGAATACGTGGCTCCGGCGGCGAAGGCCGGCCGGAAACAGGATCTTTGACAAGTCCATATGCGGATGCGTGAGAATGAAAATTCTCAGCAAGTTTTTCTACCATCATGTGGGAAAACTACAATCAATGAGCGCTTAAGGCGACTTCATAACCATTCAATCTGAGATTGATATGGTCAAGTTACTAAGGGTGTATGGAGGATGTCTTGGCGTCGAGAGGCGATGAAGGACGTGGCTGACTGCGATAAGCCCGGGGCAGGTGTCGAGCAACCGTTAATCCCGGGATCTCCGAATGGGGCAACCCGTTGCCACTGGGCAACCAGATGGCTTCACCGGCGGCTGAATGCATAGGCCGTCTGGAGCGAACGCAGGGAACTGAAACATCTCAGTACCTGCAGGAAGAGAAATCAACCGAGACTCCGTCAGTAGCGGCGAGCGAAAGCGGAAGAGCCCAAACCAGGGGGCTTGCTCCCTGGGGTTGCGGGCGCTGACAATACCATCGTGACGATTAGCCGAACGTTCTGGAAAGTTCGACCATAGACGGTGATAGTCCGGTAAGCGAAAATCGAAACGGTGGGTTGGCGTTCCAGAGTAGCACGGGGCTCGTGAAACCCTGTGTGAAGCTGGGGGGACCATCCTCCAAGGCTAAGTACTACTCGACGACCGATAGTGGAAAGTAGCGCGAGCGAACGATGAAAAGAACCCCTATTAGGGGAGTTAAAAGGACCTGAAACCATACACCTACAAGCGGTAGGAGCCCTATGCCTCGTCTGCGGACGAGGAACGGGTGACTGCGTGCCTTTTGCATAATGAACCGGCGAGTTACCGTCTGCGGCAAGGTTAAGCACTTCAGGTGCGGAGCCGTAGCGAAAGCGAGTCTGAATAGGGCGATTCAGTCGCAGGGGGTAGACGCGAAGCCAGGTGATCTACCGATGGCCAGGCTGAAAGGGATGTAAAAATCCCTGGAGGGCCGAACTCACCAGCGTTGAAAAGCTGGGGGATGAGCTGTCGGGAGGAGTGAAAGTCTAATCAAACCTGGAGATATCTCGTTCTCTCCGAAATAGCTTTTGGGCTAGCCTCGAGTGATTACTCTACGGGGGTAGAGCTACTGAATGGGGATAGGGGACCACCAGTCTACCTACCTCAACCAAACTCCGAATACCGTGGAGCGTACCTCGGGAGTCAGACTGTGAGTTATAACATCCATGGTCGAGAGGGAAACAACCCGGATCGCCAGCTAAGGTCCCGAAGTCTTGCTAAGTTCTTAAGGAAGTTGAATTGCGGTGACAGCCAGGATGTTGGCTTAGAAGCAGCCACCATTTAAAAAGTGCGTAATAGCTTACTGGTCGAGCAGTTCGGCGCCGATTATGACCGGGAATAAGTAAGACACCGACGCTGCGGGTTGACAGATCACTGCGGTGGTCTGTCAGCGGTAGGAGAGCGTTGCTAACCGCGTGGAAGCCGTACAGTAATGAGCGGTGGAGCGTTAGCAAGTGATTATGCCGGCATGAGTAACGAGAAAACAGGTGAGAATCCTGTTCGCCGAAAGCCTTAGGTTTCCTGGGGAAGGTAAATCCGCCCAGGGTTAGTCGGACCCTTAGTCGAGGCTGAAAGGCGTAGACGATGGGCAGCAGGTTAATATTCCTGCACTATGTCATCGGACGAACTCCGTGACGCATCTTTTAGGGTCATCCCACGATTAGTCGTGTGGGTCCCGCAAGGGCGAGGCCGATTTATGATGCCGAAGTGGCCAGCGAAGATGCCGAGAAAGAGCGGACGTAGGTTGAAGGTGGCATATCCGTACCGCAAACTGACACAGGTAGGCGAGGAGAGTATCCTCAGGCGCTCGAGAGAACCGTCCTTAAGGAACTAGACAAATTGACCCCGTAAGTTCGCAATAAGGGGACCCTCCAGAGACGTTTGATTTATCAGGCGTCTGCTGAGGGCGCAGAGAAGTGGCTCTGGCGACTGTTTATCAAAAACACAGTTCTGTGCTAACTCCCAAAGAGGATGTATACAGAATGACGCCTGCTCGGTGCCGGAAGGTTAAGGGGAAGGGTTAGCCGCAAGGCGAAGCTCCGAACTGAAGCCCCGGTAAACAGCGGCCGTAACTATGACGGTCCTAAGGTAGCGAAGTTCCTTGTCGGGTAAGTTCCGACGTGCATGAACGGCGTAACGACTGGAGCATTGTCTCAAGGACGGACTCGGTGAAATTGTAGTTGTGGTGAAGATACCACTGTCCCGCAGCAACACGGAAAGACCCCGTGAACCTTTACTGTAGCCTGGTATTGATGCCTGTCATGGCATGCGTAGGATAGGTGGGAGGCTGTGAAGCCCGGGTTCCGGCCCGGGCAGAGCCAACCTTGAAATACCACCCTTGTTATGTTAGTCACCTAACCATGTCCCGTGAATCCGGGCATGGAACAGTGCTAGGTGGGCAGTTTGACTGGGGCGGTCTCCTCCCAAAATGTAACGGAGGAGTTCAAAGGCACACTCAGCGTGGTTGGCAATCACGTTTAGAGCGCAAGGGTATAAGTGTGCTCAACTGCGAGATCCACTAAATCGAGCAGATGCGAAAGCAGGACCTAGTGATCCGGCGGTTCCGTATGGAAGGGCCGTCGCTCAACAGATAAAAGGTACTCCGGGGATAACAGGCTGATCTCCACCGAGCGTTCACAGCGGCGTGGAGGTTTGGCACATCGATGTCGGCTCATCACATCCTGGGGCTGTAGGCGGTCCCAAGGGTTGGGCTGTTCGCCCATTAAAGTGGTACGCGAGCTGGGTTCAGACCGGCGTGAGCCAGGTCGGTCCCTATGTGCTGTGGGCGTAGGAATCTTGCGGGGCCATTTCCTTAGTACGAGAGGATTAGGAAGTACTGACCGCTGGTGTACCGGTTGTCCCGCTCGGGGCACAGCCGGGTAGCTACGTCGGGAAAGGATAACCGCTGAAAGCATCTAAGCGGGAAGCCCACCCCAAGATGAGGATTCCGTGGTCTTCGGACCTGAAGGGCCCTGGTAGACCACCAGGTTAATAGGCCGGAGGTGTACGTGCAGAAATGCATTAAGCTGACCGGTACTAATGCCCGACGACTTGACCATATCAATCCCGGATTGCGTGGTGCAGGTCGCCACCATAACGCTCATTGACTTGTCGCATCCGCATATGGACCTGCCAAGGGTCCCCCGCTGCGAGAGCCGCGGGCGCTCTTTGTAAGCTGAATATCGCCTAGACGCCGGGTCGCAAGACTCGGATCTAACGAATTTCCTGGTGACCTTACGGGCGGGGAAACGCCTGTTCCCATTCCGAACACAGAAGCTAAGCCCGTCCCGGCCGATGGTAGTCCTTCGGGGCGAGAGTAGGTGATTGCCAGGAATTTTTACAAGCCCTGTCGGGTCCGCCCGCCAGGGCTTTCCTTTTGCGCGGGCAAGAGAAGGAGCGTCCGGGGCCGGGGGAGAGAACGCCGGCGTCGTAGGCGACAGGTGGGGAGCGTGGTCGGGAATGTTGGTGATTCTGTCATGCATGGAAAGAGATCAGATGCTGAATCCTGTGCCAATTTCGAAAACGGGCTATAACCGGTTGAAGGAAGAACTGGAGCGTTTGCAGAACGAGGAATTGCCGGCTGTGATGCGCCGCGTGGCCGAAGCACGCGAGTTGGGTGATCTGCGGGAGAACGGTGAATACCTGGCGGGGCGCGAGCAGCAGGGGTTTCTGATGGGGCGGATCAGCGAGCTCAAAGGAATGTTGAGCCGGTCCGATATCATCCATTGCACCAAGGTGGATACCAACCAGGTCGCGTTTGGAGCCCTGGTGACCTTGTTGGACCTGGACACGAACCGGGAGGTGATCTACCAGTTGTTGGGTCCGGATGAGGCGGATTCCAGCGCCGGGAGTATCTCGATCCACTCCCCGATCGGGGGGGCGATCCTGGGATGCGCCGCGGGAGATCACGTGTCGGTAAGCACCCCACGGGGTGAGCGGCGTTTCGAGGTGGTTGCGATCGCCCGGCCTGCCGTGGATTGACCGGTCGGCCGGTGGGAGTACCTCCTGGTCGACATGGGCGACGGCCGAGACGTGTAGAATGGATTCTCAGCCCACGCGGCGGAGCTGGCGGCCGGACGGAACACGCAAACGTCGGGGAGAAAGGTATGGCAAGAGGCCTGAAGCGCCGGTGTTTCTTCCAGCGTAGTCCGGTCGGGGCCACCATGGTCCTCGTATGGTCTGCTGTCCTGGGCATCGCTGCCGCGACCGCCTCGCCGGCCAGACCGAACGTTGTTGTCATTCTCGCCGACGATCTGGGTTATGGCGACCTGGGCTGCTACGGCGCCACGAGGGTCCAGACCCCCAGCTGCGACCGGCTCGCCCGAACCGGCATGCGGTTCACCGATGCCCATTCACCCGCCTCGGTCTGCACGCCCAGCCGCTACAACCTCCTGACCGGCCGTTATGCGTGGCGGACGTGGGAGCCGCATAGCTGCGTGTGGTCGGACGATCCCCTGTTGATCGAGACCACCCGCCTGACAGTGCCGGCCCTGCTCCGAACCGCCGGCTACCATACCGCCTGTATCGGCAAGTGGCACCTCGGTTTCGGCGCCCCCGGAATGCCCGGGTGGGACGACCGCCTGGGACCGGACTACAATGGCGAGCTCAAACCCGGCCCGCTGGAAGTCGGGTTCGATTACTTTTTCGGCGTCCCGCACGTCAGCCAGTTCCCCCACGTGTTCATCGAGAACCACCGGGTGGTGGGCCTCAAGCCCGAGGACCCGCTGCGGCTGATCCCCGACCCGCGCACCAGCGGCCGCAAATCCTATCGCGACCGCCTGAAACTGACGCCCGCCCACAAATTCTCCGGCGGCAAGGGCGCCTTGTACGACGAGGAGAACCTTGCCGTCCAACTGACGGAAAAGGCGGTCGCCTGGATCGAGACGCGGACAAGCGAGCCGTTCTTCCTCTACTTTGCCCTGCGGAACGTCCATGCCCCCTTGAAGCCCCACCCCCGCTTCCGCGGCACCAGCGCCATCGGTATCTACGGCGATTTCTTGCACGAAATGGACTGGTCCGTGGGCCAGGTCCTGGATGCCCTGGACCGCCGTGGCTTCACCGAAAATACCTTCGTACTCTTCAGCAGCGACAATGGCGCCGTCCAGATGGGCCACCGCCCCACAGATACCGTCGATTACCAGGGCCACAAGGCTAACGGCCCCCTGCGCGGCCAGAAGACCGAGGCCTACGAAGGCGGCCATCGCGTACCGCTGCTGGCCCGCTGGCCGAACCACATCCCGCCGGGCTCCACCTCCGACGCGCTCGTCGCATTGACGGACGTCCTGGCCACGATCTCCGAGTTCCTCGGTCGCCCCCTGCCTGCCGCTGCCGGCGAAGACAGCTTCAGCTTCCTGCCCGCCCTGCTGAACCGCCCCCCTTCCGGCCCGGTCCGCAACGCCCTGGTCACCAGCAGCATGAACGGCGTCTGGGCCGTCCGCCAGGGCTCCTGGAAGCTCATCCTCGGCCAAGGCGGCGGTGGTATCGGCTGGGACGCGACGAAGAACAACCCGAACGAGCCCCCCTGCCAGCTCTACAGCTTGGCCCACGATCTCGCCGAACGCGTGAATCTCTCTGCCCGCCACCCCGACAAGATCGCCGAACTCAAAGCCCTGCTGGACCGAGTCCGCCGCACCGACCGAAGCCGGTGAGACCCTGCTTCCGAACGGACCGTCGCCCGCCGGGGCAGGAAACGGATTCCCTCGGACGCGTACCGCGACCCATCTCCTGTTCGCGCGATTGCAGCCTTGTTGGGGCGTCAATCCGGAAGGAAGTCTTCGCGCGAAGCCCGGGCGCCCCAGAGACAGCCGTCTGTTCCCTGATTGTGCTTGGGGAGTGTGGGGATTCCTGGCCTGATCTGACCCGAATGCTCCGCGAGCGTATAGTCTGTGGAGTCTTCGATCGAGGATGATGCGATGGTCTGGATCTGCACGATGGTCAGTGTCGGGCTTGTCAGCCTGTTGTCGTTGGTGGGCATTTTCTTTCTGGCGGCGGACCGGGACCGGCTGCAGAGGGCATTACTGATCCTGGTCAGCTTCGCCGTCGGTGGGCGGGCGGGCGAGGCCTTCCTCCCTCTGATTCCGGAGGCATTCCGGGACTTGGGCCTGGAGCTGACCACTTCCCTGCTGATTATCCTCGGGATCATCCTCTTCTTCAGCGTGGAGAAGCTCATTCGCCCTGCTTTCGTTCGGCGTCCCGTCTTCAGGCGGCTCTGCGTAGGGCGAGCAGGGACTCTCGCCCTACGCAGAGGGTGTAGATCCGCCACCAGATGCCGGCGGCACCCCGGCTTGGCCGGTGCGCGGATCGTTGTTTCTTTTTGCACCTCGGGCGGGTACAGTCTCAGGGCGTGGGCGGCTGTGGAGCATGGGAACACTCGTGCGGGGAGCATGTATGAAGATCCGTCGGATCGTTCGGGCCGGACTGCTGGCCTTGCTCGGGCTGGCCGCTGTAATCGCCGTCACGGCGGGCGGGATGTGGTGGTACTTTCACCCCCGCCTCGAACGCGTGGAGCGCATCGGCTACGGCCGACGGCAGGGGCACGAGCTGACCTTTGACCTGATCCGGCCGGCCCGGACCAACGGCGCGGGAATCGCGGTGATGGTCAGCGGCAGTTGGAAATCCAATCCCGACGGCTTCCATCCCTGGATGGTGGCCCCCCTGCTGCGGCGGGGTTATACGATCTTCGCCGTCGCGCACCTGTCGCAACCACAGGCGACCGTCATGGAAATCGTCGAGGATGTCAATCGGGCCATCCGATTCATCCGGCATCATGCCCGGGAATATGGGATCGACCCGAACCGTATCGGCGTCACCGGCGGCAGCGCCGGCGGGCATCTGAGCCTCATGCTGGCGACATGTGGCGGGCCCGGCGCACCCGATGCCAACGACGCGATCAGTCGGGAAAGCAGCGTGGTGCAGGCAGCGGCGCTCTTCTTCCCGGTTGCGGACCTGCTCCACCTTGGACAATCCACCGAGAACCCCGGCGACGGCGGACCGCCCAAGAGCTTCGTGAAAGCCTTCGGGCCGCAGGCGACGGACCCGGTGGCGTGGCAGGAGATCGGCCGGGCGGTTTCGCCCATCTACCACGTCTCCGCGAAGCTGCCGCCGGTGCTGATCCTGCACGGCGGCGCGGATACACTGACCCCGCTGGAACAATCGCAGTGGTTCGTGGCCCGCGCGCGGGAAGCGGGCGGCACGGTCAAGCTGGTCGTCCGCCCCGGGAAGAAACACGGCTGGTTGACAATGTTCTGGGATATCCGCCAGTTCGCCACCTGGTTCGACCGTTACCTCCCGCCGGCGTCGAAGTCATAGATCGTAGTGCTCCGTCCATACTAAAACGGCGGGTTCCGGGTGGCAGCGGCAAGCGCCAGCTTGCCGATGGCTGGCCCCTGCGCCATCGGTAGGGCCTGCGCCCCGCCTTCGGCCTTGCCGCTGCCACCCATCTTTTCAGGCTGGACGGAGCGGTAGGGTGCGATCACGCACCGCGCCTCTGTCGAATACGCGAACGCGCAAGAAAGAGGCCCCGGTGATGGGCCGGGGCCCCTTTTCGATTCGATGCTCGGATGGTCCGCTCAGCAGGGCGTGACTTTCGTCGCGCAAGGGCCTTTGCGCCCCTGGCCGACGGTGAACTCGACCTTCTGGCCTTCATTCAATGAGGCATAGCCCCCCGTCCTGACTTCCGAATGATGGACAAACAGATCCTCGCCGCCGTCATCCGGAGCGATGAAGCCGAAGCCTTTGTCCGCATTGAACCACTTCACTGTACCTTTTGCCACTGTTGTTCTCCTGAGGCCCGGCGGGCCTCTGAACGCGCTTTCCCTCTGTTCTGGTCTGAGGTGTAGACTCCGAGGGAGGAAAGTATACCCCTGTACTGGCCCACCACTGTAACCGGCCGGCCCGTCCGCTGTCCACAGAATAAAAGCGGAATCGGACGCTTTTCGCGATAGGGAACTTCCTGACGCGGCATTTCTTATACTTTGTCAGGGCACATTATGAAAACCTTCTGGCAGCATGCAAACGGCGCGGTCTATGCGGTCGAAAGCGATTCCTTCGGGCACGTGGTGGGCGCCGCCGGCCCGCTTCAACTCGACCGGCTGCGCGATCCGAGTGAATACCATTACGCCTGCGGTCTCGTACGCTGGATCGAGCTGGCCCTGAAGCGGCGTCAACTCCACCGCATCAGTCCCGCGCTGCGGCGCTGACGGTCGGCGCACGGCCGCCGCCGTGTGGGGATCCTCCACCACAAGAATGCGCCGGGGCACGAGGCCGGCGCCATCAGCGGCGCGATCGTCAGACGAGCAGGGGCCGTTCGTCAGCCGGTCTGCTCGACGAGATAGTTCTGGATGCCCATTTGCTTGATTTGGTCGAGCTGGGCCTCGATCCAGTCGATGTGCTTTTCCTCGTCGGTCAGGAGCGACTCGAAGATTTCGCGCGTCCCGTTGTCGCCGAGCTCGACGGCCAGCCGGATGTCGGCGTTGTAGTCCTTGATCGCCGTCTCTTCGGCCTTGCGGTCGCTGCGCAGCATCTTTTCGACGTCGGCGCCGATCTCGATCCGGTTGAGCCGGCTGACGGTCGGCGTGCCCTCCAGGAACAAGATGCGGCCGATTAGCCGCTCGGCGTGTTTCATCTCGTCGATGGCCCGCTTCTGGATCGCCTGGTGCAGGCGTTCATAGCCCCAGTTGTCGCACATCTCGGCGTGGACCATGTACTGGTTGATGGCCGTCAACTCGTCGGCCAGACGGGCATTGAGCCGCTCGATCACTTGTGCATTGCCCTGCATAACGCGGGTCCTCCCAACTCATTGTTCGTGAAAGACATGGTTTTGCCGGTCCCTCTCAGCGCCTGGGCTTGAGGAACCATCGTTTCGCGTTCTCGTCGGTCTTGAAGAACGTCAACAACAGGTTGGCGACCTTCTCGCGGCCGGCGTCACTCGGATGCGTGCCATCCGGGCCCAGGTCGGCGCGGGTCCAGACCAGGCCGTCGCTCTGGCGCGGCTTGATCCCATCGCCCCACAGGTACGGCCCCCAGAGGAGCAGCGGAGCTTTCACCTCGCCTTTCGCCGGGTCGTAGTTCAGGTTCGGATCATTGGCGAGCTGGGACTCGATCAGCCAACGGACCGAGAACGCCGACTCGTACGCGTACGGCTCCGGGTTCAGCGCCCCGGTCGCATACCCCGCGTAAATCCGGCTGGACAGGTACGCCAGCCGCAGGTGGGGGAACCGCCGGCGAAGTTCACGCAGGATGATGGCCACGTCGTCCCGCAGGGACCGGGCGTGCGCCGGGAACGCGCCCAGTTGCGCCGGGCCCATCTGGGCCTGCTTGAGCCACACCACCTGGACTTCGCCGGCACTCACCCCGGCCGCCTGGAGACGCCGGGTCATCACGTCCCAGGGTGACGGCCGGTTCTGCTTGGTCACCACTTCGGGATAGGCCCACTGGTGCGCCGCCATACCGCCCTGAGCACCATCGACGATGACCACCTGCGGCGACTTGTTCGGATCGGCGTCCGCCTTCTTCTTGAAGACCGAAAACTCCTGCGTCGTGTTGGACATGCCCAGCGAGATCAGGACGATCCGGCCGGTCGCGGACGGGTTGCCCTGGGCGTCGCGCGGGCAGATCAGGGCCGTCTGCTCCCGGGCGGCCTGCAAAAGCGACCCCGGCGGGACATTCTGTCCCTGGCCGTAAAGCCCGCCCGTCTGCTCCTTGTAGAAGCGAGTCCCCATCTCCGTGACCGGGATCAGGCCGGTCGTCTCCCGGGCCGGGGCAGCCTGGGCCCCCATGGCCTCTTTGCGGCGCTGCTGCTTGGCCCGATCGAGGTAAGCCCGGTCCGGTTCATTCAGGCTCTCCCCCCGCTGCTCGCGGCGGCGCAACTCCTGGGCCCGCTGCCAGTCGATCGGCTCGTTGGCCCCCGCGGCCCAGGCGGCCGCGAGTGTCAGAAACCAAAGCGAGACAGCGACGCCGATGCGGAAGCGATTTGCAGTCATAGGCCATCCCTTCAGGACTCTCCTGGCACGCCGAGACACAAGCCGTACGTCACGGCCCACCGGCACCTATGGTAGATGTCACGCCCTGCCCCGTCAAGATGCTTTGCCGCTGCGCACACTCACCGTGGCTCGTCGCACTCCGGTTGCCGGAGGACCTGTCCGGCTTCCTGGGCGACGCCCCTCGACCATCGCCCCGCCCGCACCACGCACGTCAGCGCCACCGAGAACACGATACTCTGGTACAGCCCCACGTTCGCGGCCAGCAGCACATGACCCCACAACGGACCGTTTATCCTGACCGCCACCGTGAGGTTCGGACAGGTGCGGAGCGTCACATAGAGCATGGCGATCCCGCCGGCCAGGTAAAGGACAGCCCAGACGGCCTTGCGAATACGCAGGCAGTCCATTCCCCATCCCAACCCCGCCATCACCGGCGCGCCTGCCAGAACGACAAGAACAGGCGTCATCTCCCGCGGTGGGTGGCCCAGGAAGATCACGGGGGCGACCCACGCCGCCGGCAGTGACGACAGAATGTAGAACCCATTCTCGTCGCCCGGCGACCACCACTGGGCCACCGAGCCCGCGCCCCACAGCACGGGGAGCATCCAAACGAAGAAAGCCCCGGCTCGTTCCATGGCAGGCTCCATTTCGCTCGTTTCCCCTCCAACGTTTCCGTCGGGCATCGTAGCCGCTCCATGGCAAATCGTCAAGGACGGCTTTGCCCTTTGATTTTTGGCCCGCGCTGCGATACAGTGCCCGGCGGAAGGCCGTGAAAGGATTGGACTATGGCAAAGAGCAAGCGTATCGCATTCACCCTGGACGAGCAGTGGCTTCAAGCTCTCACCGGCCTGGCGGGGACCTTCGGCGTCTCGGCCCAGGAAGTCATCCGCCGGTCGCTGCCGGACGAGGCCGTCACGAGCCTGTTCTTCCAATGCCAGATCTTCCGGCCCGGGCTGCAGTGGGACGAGGTGGCGGACGTGGGCCGGATTGCCATTCGCGAGCATCTCCGCGCCACGTACATGCGCGGACTGCAGGAGCATCTCATGCGGCTGGACGTCAGTCTCGAATCCTCCGCCGACGAGGTCGAGGCCGCGAAGCAGCGTGCGCTCGAGGAGATGCGCTCCGACCTGGCCCGTCCGCTCGAGCCGCAGCTTGCCAAGGCCGCGGAGGACTCGGTCTATCTGGGCTACCTCTACGAGGCATGGAAACAGGCCCGTGCCGGCCGGCCCGGGTACGCCATCGAGCCGATCGGCATCGCGGGCGCGAAGAACGCCCCGGCCGGCGCCGCCCGCGCCTGGGCCGTCCTCAAAGACGGCCAGGTCGTCTGACGGGGTGCCATGCCTGCGCTCGCGTAGGCATGTCTTCTTCGTCGGCGGAGCATGTCTACGCAAGGCCGCAGATATGGCACCCGGACCGTCAGTTTCTTGGGAGCGGAGCGAAGCAATCTCAACGCTGCGACTTCGAAACCGCGCTACGACTCCCGGAGAAGATCGACGTACGCCCGATCGATGAGCTGGTCCGCGGAGATACCGAGCTTGGCCATCAGCGCGCGGGCAATCGCTTCCCCCTGGGCGAAATCCTGCCCGGGCTGGATGACGACCTCCAGCTCGACAAAGGCGCCGAGTCCCTCGACCTCGTCCAGATGCACGCGCGTCGGACCGATGAGATAAACCGCGCGCCGCTTGCGGACCACGCCGGCGACGCCCAGCGCTGCCGAGAGCACGTCCCGCAAGCCCTCCGCGTCCGCCGTCGGATGCACGACATAGTGACTCTCTTTCGGGCCCGCGTCGTCCGCCCGCTCGTAGTAGATCAACTCGCCCAGCTCGCAGTCGAGAAAACGCCGCAGCTTCAGCCGTCCGCGTGGGCAGGTGAAGAACGTGTCCTCCTGCCGCAGCACCATGGGCCCGCTGTCCGCGAGTTGTTCCGCCCTGTCCCGCACCGCGGCCAGGTCCGCCACCTTCGCCTTGATCTCGACGTTTCTCTTCATTGCCGGCCGCCCACGCGCTCACCATCCGCGACATCCATATCCCGCCGAGCGGCCCGGATACGCCCAATGGCCCCGCGCCGCCCATGGGGACCGGCACGGTTGCCTTCAAGGCCGTGGAAGTCGTGATTCCGGCACCCGGCACGCTCCTGCTGGCCAGTCTCGGCGCGGGAATCGTCGGCTGGCTG
>JALORE010000152.1 GCA_025459125.1 Planctomycetota bacterium
GAGGTTGACGAGCCGCTCTGCGAGGATCTCCTCCAGCGGCGAGTCCGGCATCAGTTGCCGCAAGAGGTAGCCCTCGTGGTCGATGTACTCCTCCGCGTCCTCGCCCCGGATGATCCCTTCCCGGGCCAGGAGGCCATGCTTGACGGCGTTCCAGGAGATCTTCGCCTTGCCTTCCGGCGTGCGAGGCCCGGTGGACTTTTGCGCGTTGGCCCGATTGGCGGCGATTTGTGCGGCACTGGTCATGCTGATCCCTCCGAACTGATGATAGATGATTCTGCCGGCGGCGGGGATATCGCCCCGTCCCGCCCGTTCGCCCGGCGGCACTACCCGGCTGGGCGCGCCGACCGCATTTATGGTATAACAATCATGCAGTATTGTCAATGCAAAACACAATAATATGTAAAATATTTCCAAGTGTCACAAACCACCGCCCCGCCGGGAGTACGGCGCCGCCCGCGAGGAAATCTCGGCCTGGTTCAATTCCAGGTAACCGCCCGACCGGACAGAACCGGCCCACGTGGCAGGGGCGTCTCGCCCATGCAGCCTCGACGGGACGCCGAGGCCACGGGATACACCGCGTTTGGAACCCCCGGTTCGTGCCACCCCTCCCACCTCGGGACGGTGACCAGAGCACGAACGCAGGAACCGGAAAAGGCTTGTTCTCGCGGGGAGCTCACGGTACACTGAGGCCCGATGATGAGCGTGGTGACGCGTGGATGGCGCGTGGATGGCGCCGGTGTCTGCAAAGGGGTATGCCATGAAGGTTACTATCAACCGTTCCGCTTTGGCGGAGGCGCTGGGCTTGATTACGTCAGTGGTCCCGACCCGGACGCCGAAGCCGATTCTGAAGTGTGTGCGGATCGCCGCCGCGAAGAAGGAGATGCGGATTCAGGCCACGAACCTCGAACTGGGTCTCGACTGTCTGGTCTCTGAGGTCGAGGTGGGAGTCGAGGGCGAGACGGTCGTGGAGGCGGAGCGGCTGGCAGCGATCGTGCGGGAAAGCACCGACGATGTGCTCGTGCTGGAGTCGAAGGAAGCCACCTGCGAGATCCGCGGCGCCGACAGCCACTTCACCGTCTACAGTCAGGACCCCAAGCAGTATCCCAAGGTCCCTTCGTTTGGAGACGGCCAGCCGGATCTCGCGATCAGCCTCGAACAACTCCAGATGGGCATTGAGCAATGCCTGTTTGCCACCGCCAAGGAGAGCAGCCGCTACGCGATCAATGGCGTTCTCTGGGAAGTCAAGGGCAAGAAACTGATCCTGGTCGCCACCGACGGCCGCCGGCTGGCGCGGTGCCGGGTCGATCTGCAGCAGGCGCCGGCGGGCGGGCTGACCGAGAAGAAAGTCATCATTCCCGCCAAGACGATGGCCCTCCTCCAGAAGATCGGCCCGCGCGAGAAGGAGAACGTGGCGATTCGGCTGGTGGACAACCAGGTTCTCCTGAGTTGTGCCAGCGTCGTGATCAGCTCGAATCTGGTGGACGGCAATTTCCCGCGGTACGAAGACATCATCCCGAGCGATTATGACAAGAAGCTGATGCTGCGAACGGAAGGCGCCCTGAGCGGCGTACGGCGGGCGGCGCTGCTGACCAGCGAGGAATCAAAAGGCATCAAGCTGTCGTTGACGCAGGACCGGATGATCTTCTCCGGCAGTTCGCCGGAGGCCGGGGCTGCGGAAGTCAGTATGCCGGTCGAGTACGGCGGCGACAACATCGACATCGGGTTCAACCCGCAGTTCCTGACGGACGCGCTGCGCGTGATCCGGACACCGGATTTCGAGCTGGAGCTGGGCCAGGCCGACCGGCCGGGCGTGCTCAAGAGCGGGAACGATTTCCTGTATGTCCTGATGCCGATCAACCTTGGGTAAGATGTCTGACGTTCGATGTTTGATTTGTGGTCCGGGCCCTCGTAGATCAACCATCATAAATCGACCGTGGCCTGGGGAGTCCTGGATGGACGCAGAACGAGCCTCCGAGGCGTGCAAGGCCGGCGAGCTCATGGCCGGGCTTCTGGAGCAATGGAGCCCCGTATCGGCGCGGTACGATTCGGTCGCCGAAGCCGCGCAGGCCCTGCTGCCGGACGGGTTGCGAGCGCACTGCTGGATTGCCGGCGTGACGAACGGCTGTCTCAAGGTTGTCGCGGATGGCTCCAGTTACATGTTCGAGCTGCGACTGTGCAAGGCGGTTCTCCTGCGGGAACTGCAGCGCATGTGTCCGGCCGCGCGGGTTCGGCGGATTGAGGTTGGCATGGGCCGGTGACGAACGTTTCGGCGCTTGGCGATGGATAAATACAATCGTGGATTCTGCAGACGCGGGGGGCTTCGTCCGATATTATAGTGAGCATCTGCCAGCAGACTTCATGTCCATCCTGGCGAAGCCCACACGATACTGAAGACTCATTTGAGGGCCCGTATGGAGGCACACAAATACGACGCTAGTAACATCAAGATCCTGGGTGGTGTGGAGGCGGTGCGCAAGCGGCCCGAGATGTACATCGGCGACCGTGCGATCGGGGGTCTTCATCACCTGGTTTACGAAGTGCTCGACAACTCGATCGATGAGGCGCTGGCCGGCCATTGCGACAATATCACCATCCGGATCCAAGCGGACGGAAGCTGCAGCGTGGAGGATAACGGGCGCGGGATCCCTGTGGAGAAGCACAAGGAAGCCAAAGTCAGCGCCCTGGAAGTCGTCTTGACCACCCTGCACGCCGGCGGCAAGTTCGATTCCGACAGCTACAAGGTCGCCGGCGGCCTGCACGGCGTCGGCGTCAGCGTGGTCAATGCCTTGAGCGAGTGGCTGGCGGTCGACGTCCACCGCGACGGCGAGCACTGGCATTTCGAGTGCAAACGCGGGAAGAAGTGCGGCCCCGCCGAGAAGATCGGCACCTCCACCAAGAGGGGAACCAAGGTCACGTTCATGCCCGACGAGGAGATCTTCGGCGATATTGAGTTCAGTTACGACACCCTGCTCAAGAGGATTCGCGAGTTGGCGTACCTGAACGCGGGCCTGAAGATCACGTTCCGCGACGACCGGAGCGACAAGAAGGAGACGTTCCAATTCGATGACGGTCTGCGTGCGTTCATCAAGCACCTCAATGAGGGCAAGACCGTCCTGCACAACGACATCATCTACATGGCCAAGGATGATCCGGAGAGCCGGCTCACCTGCGAAGTGGCCATGCAGTACAACGACGGCTACAACGAGAACGTCCTGGTTTTCGCCAATAACATCCGCAACATCGACGGCGGCACGCACCTGTCGGGCTTCCGGACCGCCATGACGCGGACGATGAACGCGTATGCCCGGGCCAACAAGCTGCTGAAGGAGGATCAGAACACGACCGGCGAAGACCTGCGGGAGGGTCTGACCGCCGTGGTGGCCGTCCGGCTGCCCAATCCGCAATTCGAGGCCCAGACCAAGGTCCGCCTGACGAACCCGGAAGTCGACAGTTTCGTCCAGACCGTGGTCAACGAGCAACTCGGCCACTACCTCGAGGAGCACCCGCCCGAGGCGAAGCGCATCCTCAACAAGGCCATCCAGGCGGCGGCCGCCCGCGAGGCGGCGCGCAAGGCCCGCGAGCTGACCCGCCGCAAGGGCGCCCTGAGCAGTGCGAGCTTGCCCGGCAAGCTGTGGGATTGTGCCAGCAAAGAGAAGATTACCACCGAGATCTTCATCGTGGAGGGTGATTCGGCCGGCGGCTCGGCCAAGGCCGGACGCGACCGCAACATCCAGGCGATTCTGCCGCTGAAAGGCAAAATCCTCAACGTCGAGAAGGCCCGCCTCGAAAAGATGCTGGCGCATGACGAGATTCGTACGATGATCAGTGCCCTGGGCACCGGCATCGGCGTCGATGAGTTCGACGTGGAGAAGTGCCGCTACGGCAAGATCATCCTGATGACCGATGCCGACGTCGACGGCGCGCACATCCGCACGCTGCTGCTGACGTTCCTGTTCCGCCAGATGCCCGAGTTGTTCAACCGGCGGATGATCTACATCGCGCAGCCGCCGTTGTACGAGGTCAAGACCAAGGGCAAGAAGGAATCGGAGTACGTCTTGACGGAAAAGGAGATGCGCCGGCGCATGATCAGCCGGGGTCTCCAGGGCACCGAGTTGGTCGTCCGCCCCGACAACGGCAAGGTCAAGAGCAAGAAGGCCGAGAAGGAGGGCGTGCAGACGATCGTCGGTGCCAAGCTGGAGGAGGTGGTGAAGCTGCTGGCGGATGTCGAGGCCATCGTCCTGGTTCTGAACCGCCGCGGCATCCGCTTCCCGGAGTTCGTGGCCCAGCATTATGACGGCGAGAAGCTGCCCCACTACATGATTCGGCGGCAGGGCCAGGACGAGCCGGAGACCTTCTATGATGCCGCCGCGTACGAGCGCCGTCTGGACGAGCTCGGCGCATCCAAGAATGGCAAGAACGGCGAGAATGGCGATGAGGAGCCGACCGTGCTCGGGGAAGAGCTTCACGAAGTCACGCGCATCGAGCAGATCAACCGCAAGCTCCAGGCGGACTTCGGGCTCGATTTGAAGGACTTTCTGCTCCGGGCGGAGAAGACCGATTCCGGGGAGTCGATCCCGACGAAGTTCGTCCTGGTGCACGGCCAGGACACCCACGAGATCGCCTCCCTGAGCGACATCTGTCCCGGGATCCGCCAAATCGGCGGCAACGGCATCGAGATCAAGCGCTTCAAAGGCTTGGGCGAGATGAACGCCGAGCAGCTCTGGGAAACGACGATGAACCCGGCAACCCGGATGCTCCTGCACGTTCGCCTGGACGACGCCGGGGAGGCGGACCGGCTCTTCAGCGTCCTGATGGGCGACGACGTGGATAACCGGCGGCGGTTCATCCAGGAGCATGCTCTGGAGGTTCAGAACCTCGACGTGTAAGATCGAGCGCGAATCCCGGCACGAACTCACAGGCGGCAGCGCCCAGCCCGGCTGGGCGCTGCCGCTTTCTTTGGGAGAGACAGACGACCCCTCAGCGCGGGGTCACAGGCGCGGTGGTGGCGGCCGGCGGCCGGCCCTGCGGCTCGGTTCGCTCGCTCGCGCAGGGGCCGGACCATAAGATCTGGACCTTCTCCGTGAATTGCGCCACGGTCAACCGGCCCCGGGCGAAGGCATCGATGTCCGCCTTGGCGGTGCGCAGAACCATCAGGGCGGGAGCCGTCGACAGGTCGTCGGCAGCCCGACGACCGCTCGTGCTGCCGCCAACCGCTCCACGGCCGGCCGAAGACATCGAACCGAACCGGGTTCTTGGCGATCTGGAGTAGCCATAGGCACGACCATCGTCCAGCGGGCCAACGACGAGCGTGACGAAGTCCTGAGGACGACGGACCCGGATGTTGCCGGCGTGGGCCAGGGTCTGGATCAGCGTCTTCTTGAGACTCTCGACTCTTTGCGCGTCGTACGCCGGAGCGCCGCGCGTGTCCTGCGTGTCATCGTTCTGCTGCCCGGTCATCTCCCGGATCGTTTGCGACCACACCGAGTCGACCGGCTCTGCCGGTTGCGGCGGCGCCGGCTCCGGGGGCAGGAGCGGGTAGTCAACACGCAGGAAGAACAGGGCCCCATAACCGTCAAGGTACAGGCCCTGGGCCGCGCCGGTCTGCTCACCGAAGGCGTAGCGGAAGATGTCGTTGCGCTCTCCATACGCGAGACCGATCGTCGTGCCCGGGCGGGACAAGGGCACCGATTTGTCGAAGATCCGGCACATGATGGTCATGTCTTCCGTCAACTCGGCCACGCTCTCGGCCGGCAGGTCCGGCGCCGGGACGACGAGGACGTTGTCGTGCCCCTGCTCGGGCAGCGCGAACTGGCCCGGCAGGCCATCGTCATAGACCATGGACACGCCGTTCTGAGGGAGACGCGGCGTCGAGACACCGACCGTGTTGCTGACCACAAGGCCGGGAGAGCCATATATCTGGGCCGAGTCGCTGCTGGAGGTTCCGGTGGCGCCGGCCAGGAGGATGAGGGTTGCGAGCAGTAAGTTCATAGTCGATCTCCTGATTCTGAGGTCCCTGGACCTCAACGGGTTGCGATCTGCACACGCGGCTGGAACTGGGTCGCATCGAGCTGGCCCTGGGCGTACTGGTCGATGTCCCCCTTCCGGGCGCGCAGGGTCAGCAGCGTCCGGCCGGCCTGGCGTACGCTGGGAAGCATGAGGGTCTGCTCCAGCATCGACTGCTGCGGCCGGTTCGAGCCGGCCGAATCGGAGCCCTGCACGAGGACGGTCAGCCATGAGTCGGGCGCGAGATCGCGGATGTTGGTGGCATGTTTGAGCATCTCGATCAGGCTGCCGCGCAGTTTTTCGACAACCTCCGCGCGATAGGGCGTCTCCTGCGCGGCGCCGGGGCGCGGGCGAGCCGCGGCCTGCGGATCGAGGAGCTCGCGCCGGGCGGCGGCCCAGACTTGATCGGTCTTTTCCGCCGCCTGGTTCGGCTCCGGCGTCTCCGGCGGCGGTACCAGCGGGAAGGCCACCTGAACCGAGAAGATCGCGCCATAGCCGCCGACGTACATCGCCTTGGGCCTGGTGCCCGTTGACCGCAGGATGCGCGGTCCCGCACCGTCCGCCCGCAGGTACAGGTCCGACCGATAGAGCGGATCACCGAGCAGCGCAAAATCGAAATGCTCGGCGGACCCATCCCGCAAGCCTTTCTCAATGATCCGGCTCATAACGGTGAGGTCCTCGACAATCCGGTCGTACATGTCCGGCGCGAGCTCCCCGGCCGGGATGACCAGCACTCCCGGGACGGCGCGGCGATCCGGGGCCAGGGACTCCTGCAGGCGCGCCAGCGAGTTCTGGGCCGCCCGCAGGCGGCCGGCGGAATCAGCAGGAGCGGCCGCCGCAACACGGGCGGTTGGCAGAACGGTATCGGCCGGCGCAGCAGACCCTGCCGGCGGCCGGCCGCTCGAAGCCCCGTGGGCGCCGGTGGCCAGTAACACCAGCCAAACGGACGCCATCGTCATCTTATGCCATATGCTCATGGTGTGTTCCTTTCGTCGGGAATTCGTTTCGATTCACGGCCCAGCCCGTCGAACCCGGCCGGGTGAACCTCGGCGAGCCATTGAGCAATCGCGCCGCGCGTGCGCGACAGCTCATCTTCCGTGCACAACGCCAGCGTCTGCAGGCCGCTGGCGAGTTGCGTCTTGTCCTCAACGCGTTGCATCTCGATCTCATACATCGCCCGCGCCATACGGCGGCGGTCCTGGTCCTGAGCCGTATCGAGGGCTTGGACCAGTTGGTCGAGCAGCTCGTTTGTCACGGCCAGGGTCTCCACCGTACAGCGCTGAAGGTCGCGGCGGTACTGGTCCGTAAGCTCTTCTTTGACACGGACATACGTCGCGGCCAGAGCAAGCTGGTAATCGCGGCGTATCTGGGCGGCCAACCTCTCCCGGAGCGCCGGCTCCACGGTCTGCGCCAACGCCGGCGCCAGGGCCTCGCGCAACTGCTCGAGGTCCATCGGTCTCGGGGCCGACAGCCTGCCGATGGCGTACCCGAGCAGCAGGAACACCGCCGCCGCGGCCATCGGGCGAACGAGGTTGCGGATGGTGGCCTCCCAAGAACGGGTCGCCCCTCCGGTCGGGCTCGAATCCGCGGTCCGACATCCGGCATCCGCCATCTTCTTGAGCGTTTCGTCCAGCACGGCCCGGGGCGCTCCCTGCGCTCGACTCTCCTGCTTCATCCGGGCGATGGCTCGGAGCAACTTGTCTCGTTCGCGTCTTCTCATAAGGCACCTTGTTCCAGGTCGGCGCGCGCCGGCCTGCGTTGGACGTGGGTTTCCTGCGCTTCCGGCGCGTCCAAGTCCCGACGCAGCCGGGCTTTGGCGCGGTATAACGCCACACCGACAGCGTTGATCCCGATCCTCAATTCCCGGGCAATCTGGCGATAGCTCATCTCATTCAGGTAGCGTAGGCAGAACACCCGTGCTTCCTGCTCCGGCAACCGGCCGATCGCCTCGCGCAACCGCCCAACCAGCTCCTGTGTTTGCGCGTGGCCGGCCGGGTCGTCCGGGCCGGAGGTGTCCTGGTTGTTTTCCGCTCCGGCTTGCTGACGCCCCTGCCGGCTTCTCTGACGCAGCCGGTCAATCGCGCGGGTCGTGGCCAGGCGGACCAGTAATCCCGTTACATTGTGCAGAGGCTCCCGACGCGACAACTCCAGCGCCGCCAGGAAGGTCTCCTGGAAACAGTCGGCCGCGTCCGTGTGGTTACCCAACAGCCGATACGCTGTCTGCCACACGAGCGAGCTGTTTTCCGCAACGATCGCCTGCCAGTTGTGCCCCTGCAAGAGATGTCTCCGCCATCGACGGCTCGGGATGACATTCTGCTCGGCGAGCCACACGGCCCGCTCCGGCCTCATGCGCGCCCCGACAACATGCGTCCGCGGGCGCACGAGAATTCGCGCCCGATCCCGAGCGGCGCGTTTCTCTCTGCTCACAGTTTATGTCGCTCTACGGCGCTATTTTCTTACTTGATGTAAGCTCCCGTCGCGAATGGATTTGATGTCACTCGGTCCAAGAAAAGTGCAACTTTCTTTATGCCGGGGCGGTTTTTTTGCTTGCATCCCGCCACACTCGCTGGCAGAATACGGCCGTCGATGAGACGGTGCTGTTTCGAAGACTATGGGTCGCGATGATTGGAGGCGCTTAGGATGACGGACAAGCGCGGGGGCTGGGAGCCGACAACAAGGACGTTGGTCCTGTGCGCGCTCTTTGCCGCTGTCCTGTTGACATTCGCGGGTTGTGGGGACGCGGGCCGGCCGCCGAGGACGGGCGGTCCGATCACGCCCACAACGTCCGATCCGACCGAGGCACAGTTACTGGCGGAGCTTCAGCAGAAGTTCGAGAATCCCCAGGCGCATTACGAGTTGGCGCGTGTCTACCATAAGGCGCAGAACTGGAACAAGGCGGAATGGTACTACAACAATGCCCTGGGCTTCGATCCCGCCAACAAAGAAGCGCAGGCCGGTTTGGTCAAGCTGTTCATCGACCGTGGGGAGACGGCCAAGGCCGAGCGCTACGCCAACAGCTATATCCGTCAGGCCGTGCCCTCGGTGCGGGAGATGCTGCGGCTGGGTTGGGAGTTCAAGCGGCTCCAGCTCGATGATTACACGCTGCGGTGCTTCCGCCAGGCCCTGGAGGCCGACCCGAACTCGGCGGAAGCCAACAAGCAGATGGGCTACTATTACTTCGAGAAGGGCGACACCGCGAAGGCGAAACAGTATCTGATGCGGAGCTTCGAGCTCGATCCGAGACAGCCCGAGGTGGCCGGCACGCTGGGCAAGCTCGGCGTCGTGGTCCAACTGCCGGAAACGCCGGCGGCGCCGGCGCCCGCGAAACCGAAGTGAGAAGAGAGTCTCAAGTTGGAGGTGTCAAGTCTTGAGAGCCAAGGCCGTGCCCGGCTGCAGACTTCACACTTGAAGCTTCCAACTGGTTGACGTGCTTTTTCGTTGCCCCGTGGCGAAGGGATGCGCTGCGGGGTTTTTTATTGGCTGCCCTCCGCCCTGCCGGTATGATTCCGGTCGTTCCCTGTGAGCAGATGGGTTGTCACCGAGGGGCATGGACCTCATGCACGGCTTGTGTGCGGCAGACATCGCGGTTATCGCTCTGTACCTGGTCGGCATCACCGTGATCGGCGTCCGGGCCGGTCGCGGGCTCAAGCTCAGCGCCGACTTCTTCATGCCCCGGCGCTTCGGCAAGCTTTTCATGGTGATGTTCTCCTTCGGAAGCGGCACCCACTCCGACCAGGCGGTCGGCGTCGCCTCCAAGATCTATACCAGCGGTCTGTCCGGGATCTGGTACCAGTGGCTCTGGCTGCCGGTGACGCCGTTCTATTGGCTCATCGCCCCGGTGATGCGCCGGGCCCGGGCGGTCACGACGGCGGATTTCTTCCAGGCCCGCTACGATCTGAGCGTGGCGATGTTGTACGCGGTGGTTGGCATGTTGAACCTATCGATCAACATCGGCATGATGCTGCTCAGCTCCGGCGAGGTCATCTCCGCCGCCACGAGAGACGTGATGTCGGCCGACCTGGCCATTGCCCTGATGACCGTGATCTTCGTGGTCTATGGCGTCGCCGGGGGCCTGTCCGCTGCGATCGTCACCGATTTCGTCCAGGGCGTTCTCACGATCGTCTTCTCTTTCCTCCTGTTGCCCTTCATCCTGCACGCGGTCGGCGGCATGACCGGCATCCGCGCCGCCATCGACGATCCGGCCAAGCTCTCGGTGATCGCCCCCGAGGAAATCGGCTGGTTCTACATCACCGTCATTGCGCTGAACGCCCTGCTGGGGGTCGTGACACAGCCGCACGCGCTGGGCAACTGTGCCGCCGGCCGGACGGAAATGGATGGCCGGGTCGGTTTCATGTTCGGCAACATCGTCAAACGGATTTGCACCATTCCCTGGGCCCTGATCGGTCTGGCAGCCATCGTGTATTTCGCGCAGACCGGCCGGACGGTGGAGCCGGACAAGGTCTTCGGCACGGTCGCCGGCGACTTCCTGCCCCGCGTGCTGCCGGGACTGCTCGGCGTGTTCATCGCCGCCCTGCTGGCGTCGGTGATGAGCTCCTGCGATGCCTTCATGATCTCTTCCTCCGCGTTGTTCACGGAGAACTTCTACCGGCCCCTGGCGCCGGCTCGGTCCGAGCGGCACTACATCAACGTGGGCCGGGTCGCCTCGGTCGGCGTTGTCGCCGCCGGTGTGGCGTTCGCCTACTGGCTGCCGGGCATCGTGGCGGGCCTGGAGATCTTCTGGAAGATCTCCGCGATGATGGCGATCCCCTTCTGGCTGGGCCTGTTCTGGCGGCGCACCACCGTGGCCGGCGCCTGGGCGGCGACGCTCGTCAGCTTCGCGGTCTGGTTCGGCACTTCCCGGATCGTGATCGGTGCTGCGGTGCTGTGGGACTTCGACGCCCGGATCGGACCGTACCTGCCTGACTTCATGCTGTGGCAGGACCGGCTCTATCTCCCCTGGCAGATGGTCCTCTACCTGGCGGCAGGCCTGGGCGCCGGGATCGTCGTGAGCCTGCTGACCAGACCGGCGCCTGCGGAGAAGCTGGACCATTTCTACGCCCTGCTGCGCACCCCGGTGACGCCGGGCGAGCAGGTGGCCGTCCCCTGCACCCTGCCGCCGGAGGCCGTAGTGCCGCCGCGCCGGAATCTGCTCCCGGGAACGACCCTGGAGATCCCGATCCCCAGCGCGACCGGACTGCTTGGCTTCGGCTTCGGCTGGATCTGCGTGGGCCTGTTCATGTGGGTCATCTACTGGATCGCGGGGGCGTGACAGCGCATGGCGAGGGACCGCTTCGATCAAGAGCGTTCGGATTCCCAGGCGACGCCGGTCGCGCCGGTCGCGGCCGCGAACTTCGATTTCGATGCCTATGCCGCCTGGGAGGAGTCGCTGCGCGCGCGGTGCCGGCGGTTCTGGGCGGCGGATGCGGGCGTGCTCGTCTACCGCCGGATGCGGGTGGCGGAGGTCTTCTCCTACGGCTGCCGGGAGATGCAGGCCTCGCTCGCCTGGCAACTGGGCGCCCTGCACCAGAGTCTGGCGTACCCGGCCGATGTGCCCAACTTCCTGGAACCCTGGTATGGTATCGGCACGATCGCGAGCGCCTTCGGGATCGACTATCTCTGGCAGCCGGGGCAAGCGCCGGCGGTCCGACCCGCTTTCGTGTCGGTCGAGGAGGCGTTGCGGTACGAGCCCCAGCCGCTCGCGCAGACGCCGATCGGTGCACACACCCTGGCCATGATCGATTACTTCCTGGATCAGACCGGCGGCCGGCTGCCCCTGTGCCTGACGGATACCCAGTCGCCACTCAACGTCGCGGGCCACGTGGTCGATCTGAGCCGGCTCTTCCTGGAGGTCTACGACCGTCCCGAGCAAGTGGCGGCGTTCCTGAGGCGGATTGCCGAGTTGATCGCCGAGTTCAGCCGCGTGCAGGCCCGGACGATCGGCGACGCACTGGTCTGGCCGGGGCACGGGTACGCTTCGTCGCGCTGCTTCGCGGGACTGGGCGTGAGTGACGACAATGCCCTGATGATCTCCGGACCGCAGTATCGGGACCTGGCGGCCCCCGCGGTGGAGTACCTCGGCCGGCAGTTCCACGGCTGGGCCTTCCATTCGTGTGGCGACTGGTCGAGCAAGATCGACGTGATCCAGGGAATCCCCGGCCTGCGGATGGTGGATGCCGCGTTCTCGGCGGCGACCGATCCATCCCCCAACAATCCGGAGCTCTTCGCGGCAGCGTTCGCCGGAACCGGGATCGTCCTGAACGCGAGGATCGTGGGCGGTGCGGAGGTGGTGGTGGATACCGTGAAAAGGTTGTGGATTCCCGGGATGAAGCTTATCGTGGTGACATACTGTCAGAGCCCGGACGAGCAGCGCGTCGTCTACGATCGGATTCATGAGATTTGTGTCTGAAAGCGTGTGTGAGGAGTGAATATGGAACGGCTGTTGATCCTGTGTGTCCTTGGCATTCTGTGTGGCGCATCCCTGGTATCCGGAGCCCAGGTTCTGTACGACATCCGCGACTTCGGCGCGCAGCCCGATGGGCAGACGCTCGGCACGCAGGCCATCCAGGCGGCGATCGACAAATGCGCGGCCGCCGGCGGCGGGACGGTCTACCTGCCGCCGGGCCGCTTCCTGTCGGGCACGATCTACCTCAAGAGCGATGTCACGCTGCATCTCGACACCGGCTGCACCCTGCTGGGCAGCCAGAACCTGAAGGATTACCCGCCGACGGTGCCGGCGTTCCGCTCGTACACCGACAACTACACCGACAAGAGCCTGATCTATGGTGAGAAGCTCGAGCGCATCGCGATCACCGGCCGGGGTGTCATCGACGGGCAGGGCGCCGCGTTCGAGGGGCCCTACAAGGTCCGGCCGTACATGATCCGTATCATCGAGTGCCGGGACGTTGCGGTGGAAGGCGTCACGATCAAGGACTCGCCCATGTGGGTCCAGCACTACCTGGCCTGTGACGATGTCCGCATCAGCGGGATCACCGTCCGGAGCCACGTGAATCACAACAACGACGGCATCGATATCGACTCGTGCCACCGCGTCACGATCACCGGCTGCAACATCGACTCCGGCGACGACGCCATCGTGCTCAAGAGCTGTTCCGCCCGGGTGTGCAAGGACGTCGCGGTCAGCGGCTGCGTCGTGCGGAGCACCTGCAATGCCCTGAAGATGGGCACCGAGTCCAACGGCGGCTTCCAGAACATCGTGCTGACCGGCTGCTCCATCCACAACACGCGCTTGGCCGGCGTGGCCCTGGAGATGGTCGACGGCGGGACGATGGATCGCATCGTCGTCTCGGATATCACGATGATGGGCGTCGGCGCGCCGATCTTCATCCGCTTGGGCAACCGCGCCCGGCCCTTCAAGGAAGGCATGGACAAGCCCGGCATGGGCAGGATGAGGAACATCACGCTCGCCAACATCGAAGCGACCGGGGCCAATGCCACCGGTTGCGCCATCGCGGGGCTGCCCGAAGGCAAGATCGAAAACCTCACCCTCAGCAACGTCCGCCTCTCCTTCGCCGGCGGCGGCACGGTCCAGCAGGCTTCCCGCGCCGTCCCGGAGGAGCCGGAACGATACCCGGAATACGGCATGTTCGGCCGGCTGCCCGCCTACGGGCTGTACTGCCGCCACGTGAACGGGCTGCGGCTGGCGAACGTGCAACTGCAATGGGCTGCCGACGACAAACGGCACGCGGTCGTCCTCGAGGACGTGACGAATGCCACGATCGACGCTCTGAATGCCGCGCCGTCGGCCGGGGCGGCCTCGCTGCTCCGCTTGGGGGACGTGCGGGATGTCTTCATCCGTGGCTGCACGCCGCTGGCGGGAACAGACGTGTTTCTCACGCTGCAGGGCGCGCGGTCGGAGGGCGTGACGCTGTGCGGCAACGATCTGCGCCACGCGCAGAAGGCCGTCGCCGTGGATGCCGATGTCGCACCGGGCGCCGTGGCACAGATCGCGAATCGCACGAATTAACGGGAGACAGGCATGATTCTGGGCAGATACTCGTTCGGGATGGGAGATCGGTTCGGCCACCAGGGCAAGGCGCAGTTGGCCGCCATTCACAGGGCCACCCAGCAGGGTGTCGAGATCACACCCGTCTGGAACAAGTCGAATCGGGAGCACAAGATCATCGGCACCGAGCCTGGCGACGTGCGCACCGAAGCGGACCAGGCCGTCACGGCCGGCGGCTGGAAGAAACCCTATTTCGTGGACGCCGACCATATCGGCCTGGCCAACGTGGACGCCTTCCTCGAGGCCAGCGACTTCTTCACGCTCGACGTCGCCGACTTCATCGGCCGCCCGGCGCCGCAGGTCCAGGTCACAGAGTTCATCCAGAAGCATCGAGAGCTCCTCGGCTCCCACCGGATCGAGGGCCTCGACGAGAGCCTTGTCATCGACGAGCCGCGGCTCCAGGCGATTGTCACGAAGTACCTGCACGCGGTGCAGGAGGCGGGCAACACCTTCCGCCACATCGAGGCCCGCAAAGGCGTCGGCCGCTTCGTGACGGAAGTCTCGATGGATGAGACGGATACGCCCCAGACGCCGCTGGATATGCTGGTGATCCTGGCGGCTCTGGCGGACGAGGGCATTCCCGCCCAGACGGTGGCGCCCAAGTTCAGCGGCCGGTTCAACAAGGGCGTCGACTACGTCGGCGACGTGAGCCGCTTCGCCCGGGAGTTTGAGCAGGACCTGGCGGTCATCCGCTTTGCGGTCGCGCGGTTCGCCCTGCCGGAGAACCTCAAGCTCAGCGTCCACTCCGGCAGCGACAAGTTCTCGATCTACGCGCCCATCCGCCAAGCCCTCCGCAAGTTCGACGCCGGCGTCCACGTCAAGACCGCCGGTACCACCTGGTTGGAGGAGCTGATCGGTCTGGCTCTCGCCGGCGGCGACGGCTTGGTCCTCGCTAAGGAGGTCTATGCCAACGCACTCGCCCGCCTCGATGAGCTTTGCGGTCCCTACGCCACGGTTATCGACATCGACCCCAAGAAGCTGCCCCGGCCTGCCGAGGTCGGGAAGTGGGACGGTGCCCGGTTCGCCGCGGCCCTGCGTCACGACCAGACCTGCCGGCAGTACAACCCGAGTCTCCGCCAGCT
>JALORE010000416.1 GCA_025459125.1 Planctomycetota bacterium
GTTTCCTCCACGTCGCACAGACGTGCGATTCACCTGCATCGAGGCTCTAGAGTGTACCCTTCAGCAACTGTGCGCGGCGCCATGATAGAAACGAGAACCAAGGGAGCTTCGGGGGTCAGGCATCATTTCAAGCTTTAACGGTCATCTCGCACACGCCCTCTTTCTGTGCCTCTGCGCGCGGGGAACCCCTCCATGGGAGAATGGAGAATTGAAAATGGGAATTCTCAACTCTCCATTCTCCATTCGGAGGATCGATGAGCGGGCGAGGCGGCTGGGCTGCCAGGCTCACGCCTTGGCGATGGCCGCGCTGTGCTTTTGGATCCGGGCCACCGCCGCGACGATCTTGTCCATCACGCTCGGGTCGGCCAGGAGGATGCGCTGGCTCAGTGTCACCGTATTGGCGCAGGTCTTCTGGTTGCCCTTGAGCTCCTGGAAGCTGTCGCGATAGGCCTTCAGACGCTGCTCGCTCCACAGCCTTTTGAAGCCCCGCGACTGGATCGCCTCGTCCAGCAGGCCATCGTTATACTGCTCGCGGTAGCCGCCCCCGCACGGAATCCCCTCGGAGCCCAGCGCCTGGACGAACTTGTTCCTCGGCATCCCGCTGAATTGTTCGGCGTCGTAGCCGAAGGGGTACAGGTGCCACGCCGGCCGCGTGTTCTCGCCCGGCAGCTTCATCGGCGCAATCCCGGGGATTTGCTGGAGCCCGGCGCTCAGCCGGTCCGCGTTGGACTGCCGCAGCGCCGTCTCCTGCTGCAACTTGTCGAACTGCGCCAGCAGCAGCGCCGCCTGCACGTGCATCATCCGGTAGTTCATGCCGCGTGAGAAGCTGCCCTGGCCCTTGAACGTCCCGACGGACCCCCCGCAATTGTGGTAGGACTGGCAGCGGTCGATCAGGTCCTCGCGCATGCTCGTGATCGCCCCGCCCTCGCCGGCCGGGATGTGCTTGGATTCCTGGAAGCTGAAGCAGCCCAGGTCGCCCAGCGTGCCCGCCTTCTTCCCTTTGTACGACGCCAGCCACGCCTGGCACGCGTCCTCCACCACGCCCAGCCCGTGCTTCTTGGCGATCGGGTTGATCGCGTCCATGTCGCACGGAACGCCGTAAATGTGCACCGGCATGATCGCCTTCGTCCGGTCGGTGATCCGGCTTTCGATCGTCGCCGGGTCCATGGTCACCGTGGCCGGGTCCGTGTCCGCGAACACGGGCAGCGCCTTGCAGGCCAGGATCGCGTTGTACGAGGCAATGAACGTGAACGGCGAGACGATCACCTCGTCCCCGGCGTCCACGTCCAGCACGTGCAGGGCGATTGTCAGCGAGGTCGTCCCGCTGGCCGTGCCCAGTGCCTTTTTCGCCCCGAGCAGCTTGGCCCAGGCCTCCTCGAACCGGGGGACCTCGCCGCTGTTCGAGCCGCGATACCACCGGCCGCTGCGGAAGACCTTGAGGATCGCCGGTTCCCAGTCCTGGCGCCACTGCGGCCAGGAGGTGAAGCCGCCCTTGTAGATCGGCGTGCCCCCCAGCACGGCCGGCTTGTCGCTCGCGGCCGCCAGCGCCGTCGGCCCCCGGCGCGCCCCCAGCCAGCCCCAGGCCACCGAACCCAGTGCGACATTGCGAATGAACCCGCGTCGTTCCATTTCCTCGTCTCCTTTCGTCACTTCCGTGCTCAGTTAGTCATAGCATGATTAAGGACAGTCATCGATTTCCGCGTTCCAGAACCGGTCGCTGCCCCCGGTATTGCCACGAAGTCGATGCCCCAGCGGTTGCCGGCGGTCGCCGCGTAGTCGCGGGAGGTCCCCGTCGCGACGGTTTGGGGCACGAAGGCGTAGCCGGGCCGTGCGGCGGCGACGGTGAACAGGCAGGCGGAGGGGAGCTGGGGTAGGGCGTAGATCCCCCGCGCGTTCGTGGTCGCCTCAGCTCGCGTGGTGCCCAGGTACGTGGCGACGGTGACGCCCGACAGCGGCCGGCCGGAAGGGTCCGTCACCCGGCCGCTGACGATCTCGCCGGCGCCCGCGGCATAGATGTTGTAGATGCACAGGAGCACGGTGTCGTATTTGCCGACTTCCGGCAGGTTGTACCAGACATCGTTGCGTCCGGCCCAGCCCATGTTGAGATGATGATAGAGCGTCTTGACCCGGGTGGAGGTGTCATACCCGTAGCCGTCCGTTAGGACCGCGTGGCCGGTCTTGCCCAGGAGACCCAGGATGACCGGGTACCCCGCATCGAGGTTGGGATTGACCATGTCGGGCAAGCCGAGCCCGAGGTCCCGGTTCTGGTTGGCGCCGCTGATCGCATTGCTGAAGCGGAACGTGTTCTTGAGGGCCGGCGCGAGGGCGAAACCGTCTGCGCTCGAACCTTCCGCGGAGTAGTCCATCTGGACCGCCAGGCCGGCGTCGTAAGACAGGGCCCCGAGGGCCTGTCGCTGTGCGACGGTGACGTTGCAGTCGGGGACCGGCGGCAAGTCCGCCCAGCGGTAGGGCCCGCCGCTCCCGTCACCGCCCCGGGTCCAGGCGGGCTGTGCCTTGTGGCCGACGGCGATGGTGAAGGACTGCCGCCCGATCCCGGCCGCAGGCTGGCGATAGTAGTACATCAGTTGCGCCATCGTGGTTGCCGCGCAGCCGCAGGGATACTGCTGGGGTGTGAAGTAATTGTAGCAGGGTGTGTCGCAGACCGTGGTCTGGGCCCATTGGGTCGTGAGGAAGGGGGCCACCCGCACGTCGGCGACCGTCTCGAGGCTCTGGACCGCCAAGACGCTCGCGGGCAGGCCGGTTCTGCCCATCAGATCGTGCCATCTCGCCTGGTTCCGGGTCGCAGCCTGGGCTTGGAGCTGCCCCGTCACGGCGGCATAGGCCTCCGCCAGCCGCCGACCGACATCGGCCCGGACCAGCGCTGTCAGCGGGTCCGGGGCGGGGGTTTCCTCGTCCGCCCCGGCGGTGAAACTGAGGATCGGCTCGACCAGGTCATCCGCCGGCACGATGACCAGGCCCGCCGGATGGAGACGTACGACGTAATACACCGGCTCGCCCATCGCGCCGGCGACGCTCTGTACCCCCGCGATCTCATGCCCGAGTGGTGCCTCCAGCGGCCGCACAGCGCCGGCCAGCCAGCCTGCTACGGCCAACCGGGCCTCCTGGGGTGTGGTCGGCCTGGCTTGGACGCCGGTGACGAGGAGCCACGGCAGGAGGATCGATCCGATGGCGGCGATGCGTAGAGTGCGGCGCTTACCCATAATCCGGTGGAATCCCATACCCTTGCATTATAGGTCCCTGGGCCCGGCCGGTCAAGCTCCCTGCCGGGTGGCATTGTCAAGACCGAAGGCTTTGGCGATGATCCATCGTACAGGAAATCCACCATCGGCAAGCTGCGCTTGCCGCTGCCACCCATCCGGAAAGGCAGTTGTCATGAAGCCCCAGACGGCTGGGCCGAGCCCCTTGCCTTGGCCCGCGCCGGCCGATATTGTGGAGCCTATGACCTACGTGGCGGTACCCATCTCGGCAGAGACCGTAGACCAGGCCCAGCGGCAGGTCCAGGATGCCGTGGCCGCCGGAGCCCGGATGCTGGAGCTGCGGACCGATTATCTCGTCGGTCTCACGACCGATGTCGTGGCCGCCCTGATCCGCACGACCCGAAGCGCCATTCCCGCCTCCGTGCCGATCCTCGTCACGTGCCGTGATCCCCGGGAGGGGGGGGCGGGGAACCGTCCCGAGACGTTGCGGGTCGAGGTCCTTGTAACGGCGCTGGAGACGGGGGCGGATTTCATCGACCTGGAGTATGCGAATTTCCGTCAGCCGCACATCGGCTCCCGGGTCCGAGCCGTCCTCGGCACTCGACCGCGGAGCCGCCTGATCCTCTCGGCCCACGATTTTCAGGGCCGGCCGGCCGACCTTCGGGGGCTCTGCCACGACATTCGGCGGGCCTGTCCCGAGGCCATTCCCAAGCTGGTCTACACGGCCGCGCATATCAACGATTGTTTCGAGGCCTTCGACCTGTTGCACGAGACCCAGGGCGACCGCATCGTGTTGTGCATGGGCCCGGCGGGGCTGATCAGCCGCATCCTGGCCAAGAAGCTCGGCGGCTTTGTGACCTTCGCCAGTCTCAGCGACCAGGCCGCCACGGCCCCGGGCCAACTGACGATTGACAGCCTTCTGAGGTCTTATCGCTTCGACGCCCTCGACGCCGAGACCGAGCTCTTCGGCGTGATCGCCGACCCGGTCGGCCATTCGCTCAGTCCGGCGATCCACAACGCCTGTTTCGCCGACCAGGGTATGAACCGGCTTTACCTGCCTCTGCTCGTGCAGGGCGGCTCGCCCGAGCTCAACCAGTTCCTCGGCCACGTCCTGGCCCGGCCCTGGCTCCATTTCCGCGGCTTCAGCGTGACCCTCCCCCACAAGCACAGCGCGCTGGAGTACGTGCAGGCGAAGGGCAGCTTCGTCGAGCCGCTGGCCGTCCGGATCGGCGCCGCCAACACGGTGCTCGTCGATCCAGGTGCGAC
>JALORE010000417.1 GCA_025459125.1 Planctomycetota bacterium
ACGCGCAGGCTCTGGCGGTTCAGCGGATCGAGCGGCCGGCTGGAATCGATGGCCATTTCGCTCTGGCCGCCGGCCGCTTGTGTGAGCGTCCAGTGCTCCGGCTGGTCCGAATCCTCGAAGGACCGGTTCCGCACGAATTCCGGGTAGATCCCGCCGTCGGCGGAGAGATTGATGTCCTCGAAGAAGATGCCCCAGAGCATCGGGCTGATGGCCACACCCGGCTTGTCCACGTCCACAATCAAGGTCGCCGGTGCGGCGTGCAGAACGCACGCACCGACCAGCACCAGAGCCAGGGTTCGGCCACGCAAGGATGAAATACTTCTCATGGTCCTCACTCTCCAGATACGCGATGCCATATCGATCCTACGCCACACTCTGCCATATCTCCAACATCGCACGGTTGAGATTGCTTCGTCGCTGCGCTCCTCGCGATGACATGCCGGAGCCCCATATGTCATTGCGAGCGCCGCGAAGCAATCTCAACCTCAATTGCCTCGCTTCTGCACAGGGTCCCTCACTTCTTCGCCTTCAGGATGGCACAGCCATAGACGCCGCCGGCCATCTGACCCCGATGGGCCTGGAATTTCACCGTCACACTGGTCTTACCTGCCGTGAGCGGCGCCGGCAACGGATACATCTGGTCATGGAAGCGTCCGGGCCAGTTGTTCTCCAGCGCTTGCATCGTCAGCATCCGGCCGTCGATCAGGATGTCGAACCGGCGCCCGCCGGCATCGCTGCCCCAATACGTCACGAGCAATTCCTGCGGCTGGTCGGGCAGGACCTCGAGCGTGTAGGAGAACCAGCCGCCGTCCACCGCGTGCCGCCAGCGGCGGTCATTGAAGATGCCGGTCTCAGTCCTGTCGCCCTGGAAGCTGTGCCGCCGCTCGCCGCTGCGGTCCGCCAAGTCCACGCGGTCCACGGCGCGGGCCTCGATCTCCTTTTCCCGCGCCAGCTCGGCCTCGTATTCCTCCTGCCGGGTCTGCCACTGCGCGGAGGTGAGCCGGTCCCAATAGACCACGTAGCGACGGTCGCCCTGCATCTGGTAGAAGGGCTCGAAGGTTACCGGCCTGCTCGTATTCTGTCCGGTGAAACGGAAGACGTCCGAGGAGCCGATGAAGGTTGACGGTTTACCCGGGACCGGCTGGAGGTGGTCGAGAAACGGCTCTTTCTCTGCCACCACGGCGGGCAAGGGCTTCTCCGACGGCACCTCGGCACCGAGCACCAGCGGACAATGCAGAAAGGCGAACCGGCGCGGGTTGTCTTTGAAACCCTCGGTGCGCAGATGGAACGGCATCGTGATCTCGACCGTGTCGCCACTGTTCCAGGTGCGGGAAAGGGCCACGAAACCAGCCGGCGTGGAGGAATCGGGCACCTCGTCTCCATTGACCTTGATCTTCCATCCGGACGCCGCCCAGAAGGGTCGGCGAATCTCCAGGGTCAGCTCGACCGGCTTCTCCGCCGTCAGGACCAGCCGGCTGGCGGCCTCCTCCGGGTACTTCGTCTCCTGGCGGACCTGGAGGCCCCTGGCCTTCCAGCTCAGCTCGGAGGCGATGAACAGGTTCACCCAGAGCGTGTCGTCGTTGTGGAAGTAGATGCTGTCGCCGTACTTGGCGTGGTTCTCGACGCCGGTGCCGGTGCAGCACCAGAACGAGTTGAGCGGCTCGCTGTAGACCTTGCGGGAGCCGGAACGCAGCGGCACGTAGTAGCACATCATGCCGGTCTCGGGATTCTGCGAGCAGAGAATGTGGTTGTACAGAGCCCGCTCGTAGTAGTCGGCGTACTCGGCCCGAGGGTCCCAGCAAAACAGGTGGCGGGTCAGTTTGAGCATGTTGTACGTGTTGCACGTCTCGGTCGTGTTCGGGCCGAACGCCTCGGAGAGCCTCTCTTTGGGCGAGAACCCCTCGCCGTCGCTGTGCCCGCCGATGACGTAGGAGCGCTCCTTGACGACGGTGTCCCAGAAGAACAGCGATGCGGTCTTGAGCCAGCCCTGGCCGGTCAACTCATATTGGCGGGCGGTGCCGACGAACTTGGGGATCTGCGTGTTGGCGTGCAGGCCGGTGAGTTGGTCCTCGCGGTTGGAGGCCGGTCCCAGGACCGCCAGGTGGTTGAACCGCTGGGCGATGGCCAGGTATTTCTTCGCGCCGGTCAGGCCGTAGAGGTTGGCGAGGACCTCGTTCATACCACCGTGCTCGGTGCCGAGCATCTTCTGCATCTGCTCGTCGCTGAGCCGGGCATTGCGGGCGATCACCCAGTCCGCGAATTTCCGGCACACGTCAAGGGCCTGCTGGTCGTCACAATGCACGTACATGTCGAGCAAGCCGGCATAGATCTTGTGCAGCGTATAGTACGGCGCCCACACCCGCCGCAGCGACTCGACCCGGTCGAAGAACTCCTCGGGATAGGCGCTCAAGTAGCCGCTGCCGAGCTTCGCCTGGCACTCGGCCAGGCCCGCCACGACCGCCGCGCCCTTCGCCTTGACCCGTTCGTCACCGGTGCTGACGTACATCAGCGCACAGGCGGTGAGGTAGTGCCCGACGAAATGGCCGCGCAGCTCGCCCTTGGGCTCTTCCCAGCCCCCGAGCGGCCGGGCCGTCGAAGGCAGGCCCGCATTGACCCGGAAGTTGTGCAGCAGCCGGTCCACGTCAAGGGACAGCAGATACTTGCGATCCAGCTCCTGTGCGTGCCGGAAGGGACCCTCCAGCAGGCGGACGTCCTCCAGCGGAAAGGCCCGCGCCGCCAGCGGAATGACCGGCTCGACCTTGACCTTCGACCGGCTGTCCGCCAACTCGTCGGCCCCAGCCGGACAGACCAGGATCGCGAACACCGTCACAATGAGACCTCCCGACGTGCGACTCGCAAATCTCATGTTCCACCTCCGAAGCAACGACAGGGGAATGCTGGAATATCGGAATCATGGAACAATGGGGAGGAGCGTCGCAAGCTCTCCACCCTTCCAATACTCCAGTATTCCATCATTCCAACTCTTCTTCATCTCGGCGCATGGCGCTTGCGGTACTCGCGCAGGCTCACGCCGGTCTCCTTGCGAAAATGCCGGGCGATGTGCTCGACCCCGTCGAAGCCGCAATGGGCGGCAATGTCCGTGACGCTCATGTCCGTGCCGACGAGCAGCCGGATGATGTTGTTGACGCGAATCCGCCGGATCTCCTGGTGCACGGACCGGTGCAGGACCGCCTTGAACCGTTTCTCCAGCACGCGCCGGGAGGCGGCTGTCGCCTCGACCACGTCGTCCACCTGGATCAGGCGATTCACGTGGCGCCGGATGAACCGCAGGGCCGCCGCCACGTCCGGATCGCTGACTGCCAGCATATCCGTGGACATTCGCGTCACGATGTGCGTCGGCTGCACCGGGATCACCTGGCCGGTCATCGCGCCGCCGCGCATGAGATCGTCCAGCAGGCGCGCCGCCTCGTAACCCGCCGGGTCCGTATTCAAGGCAATACTGGAAATGGGTGGATCGGCCAGATCGCAGACGAGGACATCGTTATCGACCCCCAGGACCGCCACGTCGTCGGGCACGCCGCAATTGACCAGCTTGCACGCTTCGATCACCAACAGGGCCCGGTCGTCGTTGCAGCACATCACCGCCACCGGCTTGGGCAACCCGCGGAGCCAGTCGGCAATGTGGTTCTGCTCGTTGCGGAGCGCGCGGCCCTTCTTCGAGGCCGGCGCGCGGTACAGATCGGCGGTGAAGCCGGCCTGCTCCAGGCGCTGGCGAAAGGACTGTCCCCGTCCCCGCGACCAGGCAAATTCATCGAGTCCACAGTAGGCGAAATGCTGAAAGCCACGGTCGAGGAAATGCTCCGCGGCCATACTGCCGATCCGGGCGCTGTCCGTAATGATAGAAGGGAACGGCGCATAGCTCTCTTTATTGTGCTGGGCGAAGACCACGGGAATCCCCGAATGCGCCAGCGCCTCGACCACCTTGACATCGCGCACGATCGCGCCGTCGATCTTCAGGTACTTCCATTCCGGCAGCGACGAATCCAGCGCGCCGGGCCAGCGGTACACCCGCCAGGGACCGTGCAGCCGCGAGTACCGGGCGATCCCGTGGAGCAGGCCCCGCCCGAACTCGCGTGAGGTCTCCACGAACAGCAGCACGGCCGGCGTCTCCGCACTGTGCTCGGGCTTCTTTTCCATCGTTCCGTCCGCCATTCGATTTACGATTTATGATTCTTGATTGTTGATTGTTGATCTGGCCTCGCCATAAGACGAGTCCGATCATCTCAAACAACAAATCATGAATCGTAACTCATCAATCATAGATCACTCGTGCTGGTACACGTCCCAGCCCAGGTACGTGGTCAGGGCCTCGGCAATGGGGGCGGCGGTCTGCGACAGGCTCACCGCCACGTGGTGCTCAAAGCCCATCCGGCAGATGTACTGCAGCAGCACCTGGAGGTTCTCGATCCGCATCACGCCGTAGCCGCCGAAGGTCTCTAAGGGATCGTCCGTGAACTCG
>JALORE010000153.1 GCA_025459125.1 Planctomycetota bacterium
CGATGGCAGCGGAGCCCAACATCTCCCGATTTGGCCTGCCGGCCTGTGGGGATGTTCCTGGTCCGGTGTGCGGCCGATCTCGTTCTCCTGATCGACGCCGGGCACTGCGTCGCCGCCGGGGCCCGACGGGATAGGGAGTTGCCGAGCAGGGATTTCGGAAAAAAAGTCGGATTTCGCGCTTGCAGAACCTGGCCGGGGGTGGTAGCCTGAAGTCGTCGTTAAGCATCATGAATCCGGATGACGCGTTCAGAGAGTGGAGTCAACGCTGACTGATTTGATCTCGGCCGCCCGCTTTTGATCCCGCCTGTTCGCTGATTCTACAACAGAAACTAAGGAGAACAGTATGAATATCTATGTAGGAAACCTCTCGTTTGAGGTCACGGATGACGACCTGCGGCAGCTTTTCACGGCGTATGGCGAGGTCGAATCGGCCAGTGTGGTCAAGGACCGGTTCAGCGGTGAGTCCCGCGGCTTTGGATTCGTCGAAATGCCGGCCCGGAAAGATGCGGAAGCCGCCATTGCGGCTCTCAACGGCACGGATGTGAAGGGCAGGACCGTTACGGTCAACGAAGCCAAGCCGAAGGCGCCCAAGAGTGGTGGCGGCGGCGGTGGCGGCGGTGGCGGACGCGGCGGACGCCGGTACTGAGATCTGTCCGGTCGGAATCCCGGTCTCGCCCCGCATTCTGCATTCGGCGGCCTGCCCTTGGGCCGCAGGAATGCGAGTTGCGAGACCGGGTCGGTTGATGTGGTGGTGCAGGTTTATCTCTGCGCGTGGGTTCTTTGTCTGTCGTCAGAGAGTGGCTGGCCGTAATCGGCTGGCTGGGACAGCCGTTGGACCTCGCGTGGGAGGTGCAACCGCCTGCGGGCGGTTTCTACCCGTTGCAGGAAATCTCCTCTCCCGACCGCATTGCTCCATTTTCGCATGGTGAGCCACCCGCCGAAACGGATGAGGCTGGTGCGCCAGGAGCGATACCATTTCCCCCAGGCGGCTCGCAGATGGTGCAGGTGCAACGCGAGGGCCGGGAAGGACAGGATGTTGGCCACCACGAGCAGCACGTAACGAAAGCGATAAACGCGGCTCATGATTTGCCTGCCTCCCTCCTGCAATTGGGCGGCGGTCAGGGGTGCGTCCGGTTCGAACAGCGGGAAGTTCCCATCATAGTACTCCCAGCCCACGTCCTGGAGTGGGTAAATCCGGTTCTGTTGCTCGAGCCGCTGCCGCAGTTGGGTCCCGGGCAGGGGCACCGGCAGCAGGACCTGCACGGTGTCGATCCGGGCCTTCCGGATGAAACGCCGGAACCGTCGGACCCGTTCCTTCACCGGCATGGCGAAATCCCCAAGCCCCGAGAGCGGATAGCCGAAGATGAACATCCCGTGGATCACGAAGCCGAACCGGTGATAGATCTGCACCAGCGACAGCATCTCGCGGGAACGAATGGCTTTGTTCATGGCTTTCAGTTCCTCGTCCACCGGGGACTCGAAGCCGATGGCCACGTACCTGATTCCCGCCTGTCGCATCACACCTAACAGTTCGGTGTCCCGCGCCTTGTCCAGCCGAATCTGGACGGTGGCCTCCAGCCTTCTGCCGAGTTGCTCCTGGTACTCCGCAAATTCCCGGCAGAAGCGCACGGTCTCGTCCCGCTGCTGGCCGAACAGGTCGTCCACGATGAAGAAGTGCCGGGCGCCATGGGTCTCGGCCAGGTAGCTGAGGTTGCCGAGCAGGCGGTCCACAGAGGCACACCGGGGTCGGCCTTTGACCGTGCAGAATTCGCAGTTCATGCAACAGCCGCGAATCCGCTCCACGGGGAAGATCTTCAGACGCGCGTACCGGACGAGCGAGAAATCCGGATACGGCAGATCATCGAATTCCGTCAACGGCTCCCGATCGGGCGTGCGGATCACGTTTCCCTGATCCAGGTAAGCGATTCCCTTTACCTGGCGTGGGTCTTGTCGGCCGCGCACGACGTCCAGGAGCTCCCGGATGGCCTTTTCTCCCTCCCCGAAAACGACGTAGTCAATCCCGCTCCGTAAGGCCTCCGCCGCATTCTCCCCGGCGAAGTGCTGCCCGCCGGCCAGCGTGACGACCCCTTGCTGCTGGTAGAAGCGGGCCAACTCGTACACCCGCGGGATCGTGCTGGTCAAGCCGCCATAGAATCCGACCACGTCGGCCGGTCGCTGCGCCTGCAACCGCTCGTGATCGGCTCCGCGTTCACGCCCGCGGGGTCCATACCGGCCCAGGTTGTTCTCATCGATGACTTCGGCGTCCCAGCCTTCCACTTCGTGCACCGCCGTCGCCACGCAGACGGGCCCCAGGGCCGTCGTCTTGCGGGCGATCCGCGAGTAGATGTTGAAAGCCGGGAAGGCCGGCACGACGATTCTCAGTCGGTAGCGTTTCCGGCTTTGATCGACCATAGATTGCATCTGCATCTTCCCTGTATGTCGCCATGTCGCCGCATCCGCAGTGCGTACGGCCAAACCTAGGCACATACGTTGTCGGGACGCCCGCGAGCGTAAGCTTATTCCGCAAAGCCCCAAGACCATGACGTCGGTCCTGCCCATGCAGCAGGACGGGTCTCAGAGGGCGTGTCAAAAGCCCATGAACCTGCACGCGTGGACGACATCGTCAAGGCCGCAGGCCCTGGTTGGGAGAGTGCCCGCAAGGGCATATTCCCATTAACACCCTGCGGCGGAACGGCAAACAAGCTTCGCTTGCCGATGCCACCCGCGCCGTTCTGAGCTTCTCACGGACTCTCTCAGAGCACTTGTCTGCCCTTGCCCTGCTGGATCAACGGCACATACGTCTCCAACTCGGCACGTGTGCGGGGGTCGGTCATATCGATGACTTGCCTCTTCTCATGCGACAGGTACGCGGCCATGATCAGCAGGGTGATGAGCCGACCGTACTCCAGGTTGAGCAGGGCGTCACGGCCCTGTTCGAAGGCCTGCAGCGCGTCGAGCCACTCGGCAATATAACCGTAGAGCGCAATTTCATCCGGCTGCAGGATCAGCGCCCCGCGGCTGGCCTGCGATTTCTCGAGGGCCAGTTCGCTGTCCAGCACCGCCGCGGCCGCGGCGTCGCTGATGAATATGCCCGCCGGCGAGGCGAGCGAGTTGACGGTGTAGGAATAGCCGGGTCCGAAGGTCTCCATCAGCAGCCGCAGGCCCGGGGCATCGTACATCCAGGAGTTCGTCGCCTGGACGACGCTGTGCCGCTTCGTCTGCGGGTCCTCGAATTCGAGGGTCACGCTCGAGTAGTCCTCGGCGGGTGCCGCGCCGTAGTCGACCCCGCGCTGGCGGAGCTGGCTGACCCACGGTTCCTTACCCCACTTGAGCAGGGCCATGGTGGCATTGACCCGCAGCGGCCGGAGGTAATCCACCGGTTTGCCGGAGGGTGTGACCATGTACATGCCGCAGGCGATGCTGTGGCAGCCCATATCGCAGCAGACGCCGCCGCCCTGGGTGGTGGGGTCCCAAAACCACGGCTCATGCGGGCCGCCGTGTTCCTCGGCGCTGCGGGCCAGGTGGGCGGCTCCCATCGTCTTCTCCACCTGGGCCAGTTGCGTGCGGGCCTGGACCACGGCCGGCATGTGGATCTGGTTCTCGAAATAGGCCGTGGGCACATTCATGGCCTTGGCGATGCGGACCAGCGTGTTCGCTTCATTGAAGTTGCGGGCCAGCGGCTTCTCGATAATGATCCCCTTGATCTTGGTCCCGCCCTCCACGGCCGCCGCGATCTGGCGCATCATGTCGACCCGGGCAAAGTTGGGAGCGAAAACGCAGACCACGTCCACCGCCCGCACCAGCTCAGCGATCGAGCCGTAGACCTTCGTGTCGCCCAGGCGATCCTGCCGGGCCATCTGGGCCAGCGCCTCCGCCCCTTTGAGGGCATACACCCCGGCAAAATCGACGTTGCGCACGGAGCGCAGAGCCCGCTCGTGAAACTTGGCTACAAAACCCGCCCCGATCATTCCGATCTTCAACATAGGCTGCTCCCCACACAAAGTGAGTCTGCCGTCTTGAACCAAAGGACGTGCACACCTCAGAACTCCATCGCGTCCCCTATCTACCGAAACCCCGGGACAAATGCAAGAATAAACGCTGGCAAAAACGGACCGGGAGGACGATATAAGAAAGGATACGCCGGTGCGGCCGGGACCGAGCGGCAGTCGATGCGCTCTTCGTAGGGCGAGCGGGGATGCTCGCCCCACGCGGAGGTCGAAATCTGCGTAACAAGGGACTGCCCAGCGCAACCGTAGTTGGGCATATGCCCGGCACGGGATGTGTGCGCGGGACAGGGTGAGCCGGGAAGCGCCTGGTGCAGGAGAACCTTATGCAACGTCGAATGACGCGACGAGAAGTGATGGGGGCCGGGGTGCTGCTGGCCGGTGGCGTCTGCGGCTGCCGGGTGGCGGAAAACTCCGGTGCGCCGCGCGCCACGTGTTGTGACACGCCGGAATTGGAGCCGGCGAGCGTGACCTTCGGACCGGGTGGTCTGACGATCGACCTGCTCAAGGCGCCCTCGTTGCGCGCGGTGGGCGGTGCCGCCTATTTCGTGCACCCGGACAAGTCGCCCCAGCTCATTGTCGTGCATGCCGGGAAACACCGGTATTGTGTCCTGTCCCGCCTGTGCACGCACGGCGGCCAGGTGGTCGCCTACAATCACCGGCGGGGCGTCCTGCAGTGCTGCAACTACAATCATTCCATTTTCGACCTCGACGGTCGCGTGTGGAAAGGCCCGGCCGAAAAACCGCTGATCTCGTATCCGGTCGTCCTGGTGGAAGATGCCCTGGTGGTGTACCTCTGATAGGTGATGACATGCATCGACAATTGCCGATCCTGATTTGCCTGACGGGCGTGAGCCTTCTGCCCGGCTGCGCGTCTGTTTTCTCCGGGGCTTCCACGTGGCGCAACCCGAAGGACCGCATGACGTTCGTATGGGTTCCCGCCGGGAGCTTGACCGTACAGGTCCCTGCCGCGTCCCGGGATCCCGGCGCTCCGGACCAGACCGTGCCGCAGGAGATCGCGTTTGCCGGCTTCTGGTTGGGGCGGACGGAGGTGACGGTCGGGCAGTTCCGCCGGTTTGTCAAGGAAACGGGGTACGTCACCGATGCCGAGAAGGACGGGCATCGATTCACCTGGAAGAGCCCCGGATTTCCGCAGGCGGCGGGCCATCCCGCCATCTATCTCAGTTACCAGGACGCGCTCGGCTATGCCCGCTGGGCCGGGGTGGACCTGCCGACGGAGGCCGAATGGCTCTACGCCTGCCGGGCCGGCTCGGCCACGAAGTTCTACTGGGGCGACCTGCTGGACGATCGGTACCTCTGGTACCGGAGCAACACGGGCGGAATGGGCACCCGGCCGGTGGCAGGCAAGCGGCCCAATGCCTGGGGTCTCCACGACATGGTAGGCAACGCCTGGGAATACTGCAAAGTGGGCGAGGATGGTGCCTGTTTCGCCGTACGCGGCGGGGCCTGGACCCGCTGCGCGCAGTACCGGATCCGGCAGGGGACCCTGACCGGCAACCTCCTGGAAGAGGCGGTGAGTCTGCAACTGCAGCGTCCCGATCCGAATCCCAAGTATCCTCCGTACCGCTGGGATGATGACCGCGGCTTCCGCTGCCTCCGGCGTACCGGCCCCGAGGCCAAATGACCCCGCGCGAGGGGGAGCAGGCGCAATGGATTTCGGTGTGACACCCAAGAAACAGGCTGAGTTGGAGACCCGCATGGCGGCCCTGAGCCTGCGCGAGCAGGACCTCGAGGAGAAGTTCATTCACTCCTCCGGCCCGGGCGGGCAACGCGTCAACAAGACCGCCAGTTGCGTGTACCTCAAGCACGTGCCGACCGGCCTGGAGGTCAAGATGCAGCAGGAGCGCCAGCAGCGTCTGAACCGCTACTACGCCCGCAAGCGGATGTGCGAGCTGCTGGAAGAGAAAACCCTCGGCGCCAAGAGCCCCGCGGCCCTGAAGGCCGACAAGATCCGCAAGCAAAAACAACGCCGCCGCCGGCGCAGCAGCAGCGGATAAGACCCGACAGTCGCGTCGTGTCCCAGGGGGCACTGCCGTGGGATGAAGACGATGCGTGGTACGCATCCTCCGCGCTGCGGCCCTGCGTTGCTTGGAGGATGCGTATCACCACCCCTGTTAAGGTAAGAGACAGGGTGGCAGCGGCAAGCGGAGTCTTCGGAGCTTGCCGATGGCATTTGCGTCTGTCCCACGAGCCATTGGCAAGCTGCGTTTGCCGCTGCCACCCATCATAGGCTTGCATACAAGGGAGTCTGCGCACCACCTTTTCAGGACGGGGCCGGCGGGTACACGTGTCAGTGTTTCTCCCGCGAGGCGCGACGGAGATAGAAGCCGAGGACCAGGGGCAAAGCCAGCGGCGTGAGGCCGAGGAACAGGCAGGTCCGCAGGGCGGGGGTGATTCCCGCGCGATCGAGAGCGTGCCTCAGCAGTCCGGCGATGACAAGGTAGGCGCTGCCCCAGGCCTCGGCCCGGAAGAAGGCTACGGGCTGGTTGGGATCGCCGATGAAGGGACGCAGGACCCAGGCCATCTGAATGTCGACGAACACATAGAGCACGAACCAGAGGCGCAGCAGCAACCGGTGACGCGGGGAGCGGCGGATCAAGGGGCCGTAGTAGCGGCGGACCACGATGTGGGCCGCCAGGCTGGCGATCCCGAACATCAACGCGTTGAATAGAAGCCCGAGTCTGTAACTGGCGCTGGACAAGTACCAGACGGCCGTGAACGGCGCCAGGCTCGCGAGGACCACGGTCACACACGATTGCGTGCCCACCACCGCCCGCAGCGCTTGGCCGAAGTCCTCCCGCAATCCCGCGACGGAATTGATCACAAAGAAACTGGGCGGGCAAAGGACGAATGTAGCCACCGCATACAGCCCCATGAAGACGCCATAGACAATGCCGAGCAGGATCGATACGACGATCAGTGGTGGGATCTGAATATGACGGGTCCCATGCGTCAGCCGATGTGGGTCGGCCTTGCGGCCGCGCAACACATCGTCCAGCTCTGTCAGCCAGTGGGGTATCATATCATCTCCTTTTCAGCCGTATGGCCACGCCGCCGCCTTCACCGTCGCTTCCGTGGTGTGTTCCCGTCACGGGAATATACACCGGCGCTCCGGTCGGCCGGCAAGCGAAAACACGACCTGTTATCCGCCTGATTCTCCTCACAAGTCAGGGATTCCCTGATCCCGCGGGCCTATCCGGACGTCAGGACGAGCCGTAGCATAAGGTTGACTGAGGGGGCACACGCCGCGCCCCTCGCCATGGCAATAGTGAGGGGCTTCAGGGCAGTGAATGGAAAGGAGCGGCACGATGGCACCTACAGCTTCTGCCACGGTCGAACAACAGGCCCAAACCGGGCCGTTGGCGCAGGAAGAACTGGACTTGATGAACGCCTATTGGCAGGTTGCCAATCACGTGTCGGTCAGGCAGATCTACCTCTATGCCAATCCGCTCCTGCGTAAGCCGCTGAAGCTGGAGGACATCAAGCCGCGGTTGCTGGGCCATTGGGGAACGGTGCCGGGGTTGAACTCGCGCACTTTAGGCGGATTGGGCCGGCGCAGTAGGGTGTTCTGGGGGAGAATCGTTTCGTGTGACATGTTCTTACCCGAAAGGATTCTCTATGCTGGTGATAGGTGCTCAGGACGCGGTCAATCTGCTGCGGTTCTTCGATGGTCTTCCCCACCCTCGGTCGAACGTCAATCGGCTGCATCGCTTGGGGGATGTGATCGTGATGGCCATCTGCGCGGTCCTCGCAAACGCCGATGATCCCACGGCCATGGCCCAGTGGGCGAAACTGAACGCAGCGTGGCTGCGCCGACACCTGGCGCTGCCGGGCGGGATACCGGGCAATGACACCTTTCGACCCGGTCTGGGATTGCTCCCTCCCGCTACATTCCAGCAATGCGTTAATCAATGGCTGCAAACCTTGCAGACGCCCCTCGACGAGGACTCGGAGGACAAAGAGCACATTGCGATCGACGGCAAGGCGTTGTGCCGGTCTCACGATCGCCAGCACGGTTGGGGGCCGGTGCACATCGTCAGTGCCTGGGCCTCGGGTTTCGGCATCACGCTGGGCCAGGTGGCCACGGAGGAGAAGTCCAACGAGATCACGGCGATCCCGCAACTGCTGGAGCGGATCGACGTCCAGGACGCGATCGTGACCCTTGACGCCGCCGGAGGCCAGAAGACGATTGCCGCGCAGATCGTGCAAGGCAAAGGCGACTACGTCTTGGCGCTCAAAGGCAATCAGGAGAAGATCTTCCAGGACGCGGCACTCCTAATGCTGGGCCACTTCCAGGGCGACGGCGCGGGCGGTCCCGTCAGCCGCTATGTCGAAGTGGAGCAGGGACATGGGCGTCTGGAGGCCCGCACCTACTATCAGATGACCGCCCCGTCCTATCTTCATGGGGGCGCGGAGTGGAAAGGACTGAGGACCATTGGAGCGGCGGTCCGGGTCTGTGAAGAGAAGGGGATCGAGAAGCGGGATGTTCGGTACTACCTCAGCAGCCTGCGTCGCAACGGCCCGCAATTCGCCCAAGCCGTGCGCCGTCACTGGGGCATCGAGAACTCCCTACACTGGTCGCTCGACATGACCTGCCGGGAAGATGAAAGCCGGGTCCGCAACCGCACGTTCGCGGAAAACCTCTCCTGGCTGCGCCGCCTGACACTCGGCTTGATCAAGCAACATCCGGGCAAGCAAAGCAACATCATGAAGCGCCGCATGGCGGGCTGGAGTCCCGACTTCTTGACGCAACTCCTTACCGGAAAAGGAACTTAGTGTGCGCTGGCCCTGGGGTGTTCCACGGCTCCGCTGCGGCAAAGCGTACATCGTCGTACGGGTCGCGGGTCACACGCAGTTCCACGCGATGGCCCTGTCGTACCGCCTCTTCCACGGCCTGGCCCAGGGCCGCATCGTCCGCGTTTCTGCCGTTGACGACGATCCGCAGGAGCTTGCCCTCTTGTTTGTCCATCGCGTTTTCCTCGTTGCTGTCCGCCGGCTCACCATCGATGAGACCCGGTATTCCTAAGTGCAAGTCTGTTAAGAGAATACGACAATCCTCGGTAGGTGAACCGGTGAGAAGCGGTAAGGAAAATCCTGATTCCGCGAGTGGCCGGCCAGGCCCACACCGTGGTCTCCACGGGGCGAATCAAAGATCGCGGAGGATGGTCCCCCGCAGCATTTTCCATCCGGGTTCGTTGGAATTGCCTAGGCGGCGGGGGGACATTTTTCGAGGATTTTCCTTGACGGTGGGCGCGCGACCCGTGTAAAGTTGTCTTGATTTGGTTGGGGAGTGTGCCTTCCTCCCTCAGAAGGGGTGTTCCCCCGCTAAGTCGACGCGTCACATTTCTGTAGTACCGAGGGGACAAAGGAGCAGGACTGTGAGTAGAGGCAAGGTGAAGTGGTTTGATGCAAAGAAAGGGTTTGGTTTCATCACACCGGACGACGGAGGCGAAGACCTGTTCGTTCACTTCTCGAACATTCAGGCCGACGGATTCAAGTCGCTTCTGGAAGGCCAGCAAGTGGAGTACGTGGTAGGCCAGGGGCGGAAAGGACCCCAGGCGACGCAGGTGCGTCTCAGTTAGGTCGGACTTTTTCGGACCAGCCGATCGATCGATGAAGGTCCCGTCACAGACGCGGGACCTTTTTTGTTGCCCCCGGCAGGGGTGGCGGTATCCCCTGTTTTGAAAATCCCCGTTTGTTTTGCATACTCTCAGCACGAGCCGCGGTCGTACCACAATGGCTCACGAGGGTAGATATGCGCACACATTATCTCTGTCTGGGATTGGTTTTGGCGGGTTTGGCCTCTGGTTCGGGGGGCTGCCTGGCGGTCGTCGCGGGCGCCGGCGCTGCCGGCACCGTGGCCTACATGCGGGGCGACCTGGAAGCCGACGAGCCCCACAACCTGGATGCGGTCTATGACGCCACGCGCGCGGCCATGGATACCCTGCAGTTGTCGGTCCTCGAAGGCAAGACCGACAAGGATGCCCTGTCCGCGACGGTCGCGGCCCGAGATGCGGAGGACAAACGTGTCACCGTCCGGCTCAGAGCCCAAACGGAGCAGACTACCAGCATCTCCATCCGGATTGGTACCTTTGGCAACCAGACCAAGGCCAACCTGATCTACAACCGGATCCGGGAGAACCTCAGGGCCGCTGCCGGGGCTGCACCGCCGTCTCCACCGCACCCGGCCACGAGCCCGCCTGCACCGGCAGCACCGGCGCAGGCGACGCCGATGGCACCCGGTTCTCCGCCGCCGGAGCAGCCACTGCCGAGTTCGGCGGCATCGCCCACTCCGCCGGCGGCCGCAAATCCGCCCGCGGCGCCGTGATCTCCGGTGCGTCCGGCTGCGCCGCAGTGGATCAGCCGCCGGCCGGCGGCCGGTCCTGGCCGGACGGGAGTGAAAGGGTGCGGCTACAGCGGGGGCATCGGATCGTCCCGGCGTTGAAATCCGGCGGTATCTTGATCTTCAGACTGCACGCGCAGGTCAGGAAGTGGAAGCCGTTGACTTTGCGCATGATATCGCCAATCTCGTGAACCTGCCGGCCGGCGGTTTCCTGTCCGACCGCCGGGGCCGGCACAGAGCGAATCGGCACTTCCTCCTCGGTCAGGGCGGCCGCCGGCAACGGGCTGCGTGCGTGGGTCACCGCCGCAAAGGCCTGCGCGTAGTCCCGGTACGAGACGCCCTGGGACATATTCCGCAGGATGCGAATACGTTCCGCGATCGGCGGATGCGTGCTCGTCCAGCCGGACACGCTCCTTCCCCCGCGTTTCCGGAGGGGATTGACGATATACATCGGCGCGGTCGCGTCGTTGGCGGCCGCCAACGGCGGGGTGGCGTCGCCGGCGATCTTCTCCAAGGCACGGGCCAGGCCTTCCGGATAGCGGGTCAGCCGGGCCGCGCCGGCGTCGGCCAGGTACTCCCGCCGGCGGGACAGGGCGAAATAGAGCAACTGGGCCATCAAGGGGGCCAGGACCGCCGCCAGGATGGCGATCAGCGCGATGACCAACTGAGCCTGTCCGCCGCCCCGTCGCTGGGGAGAATAACGCCGGTGGGAGCCGAGGGAGCCATGGAGCAACCCGCGCAAGAAGACTTGTGACAGCAGGACGACGCCGCCCAGCATGACACCCGCCAGCGTGACGTAGAGGATGTCCCGGTGTAGGATGTGGCTCATCTCGTGGGCGACGACCCCCTGGAGCTCATCCCGGTTGAGCCGGCCCAGGAGGCCGGCGGTAACCGCGAGAGAGGCCGATTGGGGGCTCCGGCCCGTCGCGAAGGCGTTGGGGGCCGGATCGTTGATAATATAGACCTTCGGCATGGCCGGTAGACCTGCCGCGATCTTCATCTCCTCTACCACATTGAATAGCTGCGGGTGCACATCGTGAGTCACCGGCTGGGCCCGGCTGGCCGCCAGGAGAATCTGGTCACCGGAGGCGAGGCTCACCAGCGTCAGCACCATCCATACCAGTGCGGCGATCCCGACACCGGGTAAACCACCTTCCGGCCCGAAGACCGCCCATCCGATCACCAGGCCCAATGCCAGCAACACCCCGGCCATCACGGCCATCAGGACGATGGAATTGCGTTTGTTCGTTCGAATCAGTTCCCACATCGGTCCCGTCTTACCTCAATGCTCAGGCGAAGCTGACCTTGGGAACCTCGCGTTCCGCCGCCGTCTGCACTTCGAAGAAGTCACGCTTTGTGAAGGCGAACATGCCCGCCACCACGTTGGACGGGAACATCTGGATCTTGTTGTTGTAGGACAGGACCTGATCGTTGTAGTTCTGCCGGGCGAAGGCGATCTTGTTCTCCGTGCTGGTCAGCTCTTCCTGGAGAGCCAGGAAGTTCTGGTTCGCCTTCAGGTCGGGATAGTTCTCCACGACCAGCATGAACTTGCTGAGGGCGTCCGCGAGCTGGCCTTCCGCCTGGGCGGCCTCGGTGACCGTTCGGGCCCCCATCGCGGCGCTGCGGGCCTTGGTAATGGTCTCAAAGGTCTCCCGCTCGTGCTTCATGTACCCCCGGGCGGTTTCGACCAGGTTGGGGATCAGGTCGTGACGGCGTTTCAACTGAACGTCGATCTGCGACCAGCCGTTATCCACCTGGTTGCGCAGGCGGACCAGCGCGTTGTAGATGCCGATCACAGCCAGCACAATCAGGAAGAAGAGAGCCACAATCACAATCAGGGCGATCGTCGTCGGCATGCATTCTCCTTTCGGTTCGACAAATAGGTTCTCCTGACCTGCCGGAGCCGGTCAGGCCGCTCCGGGCAGTCCAACCGCCCGCGACAGGCGCCAGGAGGGCAACAACCCCCCGGACGCCCTATTTCCGTCCGTCCGGGCGTCACGGCCGGCACGTTGCGCGTCCTGCGCTTGCCCCACTTACGCTCTGGCAAGACCTCCAGCTCAGGACGATTTCTTCTTCATGACGAGGGCCACGACAATGAGAACCGCGGCAACGCCCACCAGAATCAGGCTCATGGTAGTGCTCATGACTCCGTCCTTTCAGAAAAAGTTCCAGGGGAGATGAATCCCGCAAAGGACAATTCACATCAAGGACCTGTGTTCGCGCTCGTCAGCCACTCACGATGGAAAGAAGCAAAAGTGATCCGCTCGTATGCGTTTTTCTCGCCGGCTTCAAAGAGACAGGCGATCCGCCCATCGGGCAGAACCGCCAGGCAGGAGTAGGCCGCCGGCCCGGCCCAGAGCACCCTCCGAACAGGCCACGTCTGCCCCTCATCATAGCTCATCCGGATGGTCATGTCCTGGCGCCGGCTGACCTCGGGCGGGGCCGGGTTGGAGAAGATCAGGCGGTTGCGGTCATCGGGCGGTTGTTTCGTGAACCGCAGGAAACTCGCCTGGCAGACGGGCTCGACCAGAACCGGGTCGTGCCGTACGCCCGACCAGGTCAGGCCGCCGTCCGTGCTGGTCGCCACGGCCCGCCGGTTCTTGACGCCGCCGTAATTGCGCATGTTCATCATGAGCGTCCCGTCCGCAAGTTCCACGACCTGGCATTCGTTGACGCCCGGACGGATGATGCCCCCGAGCCGCCAGGACTTGCCGTGGTCGTCACTGAAGATGACGTGGGAACCCTGCCCGCCCGGATCATCGGGTGAAGGATCGGTGTAATCGCAGGGGATCAACAGGCGGCCTTTCGCCTCCCCACGTTCCAGCTGGATGCCGACGCCGGGCCCGGTCGCATACCACCGCCACTCCGGACGCTTCACGTCGGCAGTGATCTCCCGGGGTTTGGACCAAGTCAAGCCGTCATCTTCACTGTGACAGATGAACGCTCGCCGCGTGTCCTTGCTGGTGCCGCCGTTGATCTGTCGCTCCAGATCCTCCCCGCGGTTCCAAGTCATCGGCAGCCAGATGGTCCCGGTGGTCTGATCGACCACAGGGCAGGGATTCCCGCAGGTATTGGCCCCGTCATCCCAGACGATTTGCTGGTCGCTCCAGGTCTTGCCGCCGTCGGTGGATCGCTTCACCAGCAGGTCGATGTCGCCGGTATCGGACCGGCTGCTCTTGCGGCCCTCACAGAACGCCAGGAGGGTGCCTTCGCGGGAGACCAAAAGAGCGGGGATTCGGTAGGTGTGATAGCCGTCCGTCCCGCTGACGAAGACCTGCGTGCTTTGCGCCCCGGATCCCGAACCGGCCGGCGCGGCCATACCCCAGAGGAGAAAGGTCAGCAACAACGTCAAGTCTGCCATTGGCATCATTACAGCTCCGTACTCGATCCCCGTCCGCTTCTCCCGAACACGTCCGCCAGAAGGCGTTGAACCCGGCTGTCGCCGTCGAGCCCATGCCCCGCGAGGATTTCCTGCAGCTCGCCGCCGTCGAACCAGAGGCCGTCACGAGATCGGCATTTGTCGATCAGCCGGGGCGGCTCGGACGGCCCGACGGCGACCTTGACCATCGGTCTGTCGCAGATCGGGCAGCGCCGCAACTGCTCCGCGGATGCCGCCTCCCGAAAGGAATCCAGAAGCGTCCGCGCCCGTACCGGATCATCCAGGAGAATTTCCAGTTCGCCCACGTCGAGCCAGATGCCGCCGCACTGGACGCAATGGTCAATCTCAACGTCCGCCAATTCGAGCGTGACCAAAGTGGTTTGGCATGCGGGACAGTTCATTTTCGGACTCCGGACTCATCCATGGCGACGGTCGCTGTTTGCCTAATCGGCCGGTCGCCGGCGGTTTCATGATCCGCGCGCCGGTTACGACACCGCGCGACTCACGGTCTATCGCTTTAGACGCGTAACCTGCCCGGGTATTCAAGGCTGTCTGCGGCAAAGGTCCGCCGGCACGGGCCTGAGCCCGTTCGACCGGCCTGCCGCACGCCCCGGGACAGGCTCCCGATAACTGCCGAGAACATGGTAATCAAGCGATTGTCCCCGGTCAAGTGACTTGGCCATCGCCGGATGAGGCATTCCGCCGCGGCGGGGACCCCCGCGCAAAAAAAATGCATATTTCTCCATTCTCTTGTCTACACTGGCCTGCCGAGAATCGCCTTGATCTATAAAGCCCCTCAAAAAGGGCGGCCTGTGGGTGCAGCGAAGACGCAGAGGAGGGATGCGTCTTCGCTTTTTCGGGTTTCCTCTTCTCCCCTGGGATTGCACGGTGCCCGCAGGCACCCTGTGGCTCCCCCGGCATTCCGAGCGTACGAGGTCCCTCACTTCCCACTCGGAGACTTCACCAGGGCCTCTTTTTGCCCTCTACCGGCCGACATTTGATCTTGACGGACCAGCGGGGGCGACTCTACCATAGACGGTTTGTGGACGGCCGCGCCGTGCGGGACGATCCGCAGGAACAGGATTTTGGCATGATTGTCGATTGTCACACACACGTTCGGTCGTTTGAGGGCACGGAGATCTCCGCGCATCTGGCTGCGGCCGAGACGGTGGACGCCTGTATCGTTCTCGCCTCGCACGAGGGGCCGCGCGACGAGGTCAACCGCAAAGTGGCCGAGTACGTCGCCCAGCACCGGGAGAAAATGACCGGTTTTGCCGTCGTC
>JALORE010000154.1 GCA_025459125.1 Planctomycetota bacterium
CTTCCTGTTGTTGTCGCATCTGGCCGCGTCGGACCTGGATGCCTTGGCGGGCTACCGTTCCATCTTCTTGCTGCCGGACTCGTTCATCGCCATGAGTGCCCGGGACGAGACGGCCGGGATCTTCGAACGCGTCTCCCGGGGCCTGCTGTTCGGGCTGGCGGCGCTGCTGCTGTCGCTGGTGCTCGCCTGGCGGGTGATTCAGGATGGGATGCGTGTGGGGCTGTCGAAAGACACCCGGGCGGCATGGGCCGGCGGGACGCTGCTCTTCGGCCTGCCGGCGTATCTCACCTATCGCCTGACCCGGCCGCACGTGACGTTGGTCACGTGCCACAACTGCGGTCAACGCCGCCGGCCGGACCGGGACACATGTCACCGTTGCGGCAGCCCGTGGGACGTGCCCGAGCTGACCCCGCCTGCCTGGCGGGTCCTCGGCGCGCCGGAGGGAGCAGACGATGGCTCGTCCACGCCGGCACCACAGCAGGCGATCGAACCCGCAGAAGAACGTTGAGTCGGACGCCGCTCGTCCCATAGCGATTGTTGGGTGGCAGCCTCCAGCGCAGCTTGGGGATGGCGACTTGCCTGTGCCCAGGACCATCCCCAAGGCCTTCGGCCCGTTCGACTTCACTCAGGGCAGGCTCTTGAGGCTGCCACCGGAACAACCCCAAGCTTCTCAGGCCGCCTCTCAGGAATATCGCGTCCGGTTTTCCTGTTACCTTCCCCCCGGCGGGGGCCTTATAGGGGCGAGGACGATTCCAATGAGCGACGCAAGCGGATACATCCAGTTTCTCGCCGAGGCCCGATCGGGTGATCGCCTGAGCCTGAGCCGTCTGGCGCTGCTCGTCCGGGAGCGTTTGTATCCGTTTGTCCTGCGCACGACGCTGAACCGCGATGCGACCGACGATATCCTGCAGGAGACGCTCCTGACCATGCTCCGACGGCTGGGCTCGCTCCGTGACACCACGCGCTTCTGGCCCTGGATCTACCGCATTGCCTGGAACAAGATCCGGGACCGTCGGCGCGGTCGGCGGCTGCGCGCGCTGCACGAGACCGCCGTGCGTCAGTGGGAAGAGGCCGGCGCGTGCCGGCAGGTGGATGCCGATCCGCTGGATACCCAGGTCCGCGCCGAAGCTTTGGACCAGGTTTCCAGCGCCCTGGACGGGCTGGACCACCAGCAGCGGGATATCCTGCGTCTGCGCTGCTACGACGGATTGGCGTATGGGGAGATCGCCGCGTTGACTCGGACGACGCCCAACGAGGCCCGGGTCCGTTTCCACCGGGCCAAGCGGTCCCTGAAGGCGTGCCTGGCAGCCTGCGGTACGTGAGGCGAGCGTGGGTTCCCAAACGCGTTTCATCGCGTTTGGGGTCCCCGTCTCTTCGCTCGCCCTCCCAGGTCGTGCCCCCGGTCAAGCCGCGGGGGCAGGCTCTCCCCGCGCAGGCGGGGATCTGCGAACGACGGCTCCCACGAGCTTACCATTCCGGAAAGGCGAGCGGGGATGCTCGTCCTACGAAGATCCGCTTCGATTGCCATTTCATTCCGGCCACGCCATCTCAGGTGGTGCTGGGGCACCGATCCGGAACGTCCAACGGCAGGGCGGAGGAGAGCGAGCGTTCGCTGTGGTGGCGGCCGGGACGGACGTGCAGCAGGATCTCGTGCAGCGCCAGCAGCAGGGAGCCCAGCAGCAGGGGCAGGAGGTAATAGGTCAGCCGGTAGAGGAGCAGGGTGGCCACCAGCGCTGCGCCGGCACCGTGGCCGGCGAGGGAGAACCGCAGGACCGTCTCGAAGACGCCGAGGCTTCGCATCGGACCCTGCTGATGCCGAATTCCCTGGTGGCCCAGCAGCTGGATCGGGAGACGGGCTTTGTTCGCCAACTCCTGGCGGCGGTGTTGTTTTTGTTGCCGGCGCTGATGTTTGCCGGATTCCTGAGTTGGCGCGTCGTTCGGGACGCACGGGCGGTTGGCCTGGCGCGGATGACGCGGTGCGGATGGCTGCTGGGCGCACTGGCGTTCGGCCTGCCGGCCTATATCACGTATCGGTTGACACGTCCCAACGTGGCGTTGGCATTATGCCAGGCTTGCGGCCGAGGCCGCCGGGTGGACCGGGACGTGTGTCACCATTGCGGCCGGGGGTGGGAGCGGCCGGTCCTCCATCCGCCGGCGTGGCGCGTCGTCAGTCCGTAGGCCGCCTGCACGGGCGGGACGCCCGTGATACTCATGGGCGGGACGCCCATGCTACGTGAAGAAGCGGTGGAGGTACTCGATGCTCTTGCGGGCGATGGTCTCGGGGTCGGGATCGTACTTGAAGACCTCGACGGAGAGCCATTTGTCGTAACCAACATCGCGGACCGCGGCGGCGATCGGGGCATAATCGACTTCGCCCATGCCGGGGCCGTAGAGGTTTGGGTCGTTGACGTGGAAATGACCGATGTCTGCCGCCTGCACCGCGCGGATGACCGCCGGCACCGGTGTGGGCTCGGAACTCATGGCCTTCACGTCGAGGTGAATCTTGAAATTCGGATGGCCGATCTCGCGCACCATCTGCATGCCTTCCGCGACCGTGTTGATGAAGTTGGTCTCGGTCGGCGCCAGGGGCTCGAAGGCGATGGTCAGGCCCAGGCGGCCGGCCTGGTCGAGCACGGCGCGGAGCAGCTCCACGGCCCGCTGCCAGGCGCCTTCTTTCGTCTGGGGCGCTGCGACGTCGCGCTGCTTGGGCGAGCCGAGGACCAGGACCTTGCCGCCCAACTCATGGCACAAATCCAGCAGGGCGGCGAGGTAGTCGCGCGTCCGCCGCCAGACGGCTGAATCTTCCGTCGTCATATGCAGAGGCGGAAGATTCTTCCCTGCGGTGGGCCGGGCGAAGAGCCAGTGCAGGCCGACGACTTCGAGTCCATGGTCCGTGATAATCCGGCGGGTCTCGCGTCGCTGCCACGACGCGATGTCCATGACGGAGGGGGCCAGGGTGAACGGCGCCAGCTCCAGCCCGTGGTAACCGAGCCGGCGCGCGACAGAGCAGACCTCGGCCAGGGGCCGGGTTTCGAACATCTCGTTGCACAAGGCGAATTTCATCGGTCAGTTCCCAGTTTGCAGTTGTCAGTTGTCGGTGAGGAGTCGCGCGGTTGCCGTCGGGGAGAAACAGGAAGCCCCCAAACACGGTTCGCGAGTTTGGGGGCCCCGGTGTAACTGTCGACTGCGATCTGACAACTGATAGCTCTCTCAAACATTTTCCGGCAGGATGAACGGCTCGCGGTAGTTGCGCTTCAGGAACATGTTGGCCATGGCGCTGTTCTCGCCGACGTACTGCTCCTTCGCGGGGTCCATCGTGAGCATGGGACCCATCGTGATCGGCTCTTTCTCCAGATCCACCTGGTTGGCCGCCAGGTGCTCCAGCATCCGGTTGAAGGAGTCCAGCATCTCGGGGTTGTCGGCGAGGGCAGCCTTGATCTCGTCGGGCTTCATCGTCTTGCCCAGCCGATAGGAGGTGTTGGCCATGTGGCACAGGGCCGCGGAGAGGTGGCCGACCTCGATGTCGGCGTTCTGGTCGCTGCGCTTGTGGCTGCGCACGGCCTTGATGAAGTTCTCGTGATGCCCGGCGCCGCCGCGACCGGCAAACTGCTTGACCTTCTTGCCGTTGTTGTCGAAGACCCAGCCGCCGCCGTCGTCGGAGACGAAGTAGCCGCCTTCGCACTGCAGGCAGTTGCCGACCCGGGCGCCGCGGAAGTTGTCCATGGTATCGGGTTTGACGCCTTTCTTCATGGGCAGGCCGCGGACCTCGAAGATCAGCGGGGCCGGCTTGTAGTCGAAGAACGCGATCTGGGTATTGGCCGTCTCGCCGCAGTCGTCGGTCTCGCCGCAGCCGAAGCGGCCGCCGATGCTGAAGCCGCGGGTCGGCAGCCCCGGATCGCCCAGGGCCCAGCGGGCGATGTCCATCTCGTGGGGACCCTGATTGCCGATGTCGCCGTTGCCGGTGTTCCAGACCCAGTGCCAGACGTAGTGCAGGGCCGAGCGGCTCAGCGGCACCATGTCGGCCGGGCCGCACCAGAGGTTGTAGTCCACGTTCTCGGGCAGCGGCTTGGGACCGTTGGTCGCGTGGACGATACCGTTCGTGTTCGGGCCGCGGGCCTTGTAGCAGAAACCTCGCGACCACTTGATCTTGCCGATATTGCCCTCGCGGATCCACTGATACGCGGCCGGATGGGCTTCCGACGAGCGCTTCTGGGTGCCGATCTGGACGATACGATCGTACTTGCGGGAAGCCTCGACCATCTTGCGGCCTTCCCAGATCTCGTGGCAGGCCGGCTTCTCGATGTAGACATCTTTGCCCGCCTGGCAGGCCCAGACCGTCACCAGCGCATGCCAATGGTTCGGGGTGGCCGAGGTGATCGCGTCGATATCTTTTCGGTCGAGCAGTTTGCGCATGTCGGTGTAGCCGTCGACCTTGATGCCCTTGTCGGCAAAGAACTTGATGCGCGCATCGACCTGCTTCTGGTCCGGGTCGCACACCGCCACGTACCGGACCCCGGGAATCTCGCTGAAGATCTTCGTGTGGCCGCTCCCCTGGGAGCCGACGCCGATCGTAGCGATCCGCACCTCGTCGTTGGCCCCGAGGACCCGCGCGGTCGGCTTCAGCATGGCCAGGCCGGCGCCTGCGGCCAGGGAGGACCAAAGGAAATCACGACGCGTCACACTGCTCATAAGCTGCCCTTTCGATTGATGATTGACTATTGATGATTGATGATTTGAAGAGAAACTCGGGCCCCTCTCCACAATCAATCATCAACTATCCTTAATCAATACTTCACACGTCTTCCGGCACCACGAACGGCTCGCGGTAGTTGCGTTTCAGGAACAGGTTGGCCATCGCGCTGTTCTCGCCGATGTACTGCTCCTTCTCCCGGTCCATCGTCAGCATCGGGCCCATGGTGATCGGCTCTTTCTCCAGGTCCACCTCGTTGGCGGCGAGGTTCTCGAGCATCCGGTTGAAGGAATCCAGCATCTCCGGGTTGTCTGCGAGAGCGGCTTTGATCTCGTCCGGCTTCATCTTCTTGCCCAGCCGGTAGGAGGTGTTGGCCATGTGGCACAGGGCGGCCGAGAGGTGGCCGACCTCGACATCGGCGTTCAGATCGCTGCGCTGGTGGCTGCGGACGGCCTTGATGAAGTTCTCATGATGGCCCTCGCCGCCGATGCCACCGTATTCCTTGCCGGTGAAGGACTTGATCTTCTTGCCGTCATTGTCGAAGATCGAGCCGCCGCCGTCGCCGGCGGGAAAGTAGCCGCCTTCGCACTGAACGCAGTTGCCCACATCGACACCGGTCCGGCGGTAGTTGTCCATATTCCGCGCGCCTTTCTTGGCAGGCAGGCCGCGGACTTCGAAGATCAGGGGCGCCGGCTGGTAATCGAAGTAGGCGATTTGGGTGTTGGCGGTCTCGCCGACGTCGCCGATCTGGCCGACGCCGAAGCGGCCGCCGATGCTGAAGGCATGCGTGGCCAGCCCCGGATCGCCCAGCGCCAGGCGGCCCATGTCCATCTCATGGGGGCCCTGGTTGCCGATGTCGCCGCAACCGGTATTCCAGAGCCAGTGCCAGACGTAGTGCAGCGTCTTGCGCCGCAGGGGCTCCATGTCCGCCGGACCGCACCAGAGGTTGTAGTCGATCTGCGCCGGGATGGGAACCGGCCCGTCGGTCCCCTCCACGATCCCACTGTAACCGCCGCCGACGGTGAGGGGGCCGCGTGCCTTGTAGCAGAACCCGCGGACCCATTTGATTTTTCCGATATGGCCCGCGCGAATCCACTCGAAGGCGGCTTTGTGGGCCTCGGACGAGCGTTTCTGCGTGCCGACCTGCACGATGCGGTCGTACTTGCGGGCCGCTTCGACCATCTTGCGGCCTTCCCAGATCCCGTGCGAGGCGGGCTTCTCGATATAGACATCTTTGCCTGCCTGGCAGGCCCACACCGTCACCAGCGCGTGCCAGTGGTTGGGCGTAGCCGAGGTGATGGCGTCGATGTCCTTGCGCTCCAGCAGTTTGCGGAGGTCGGTGTAACCGTCGACTTTCAGCCCCTTGTCGGCGAAGAACTTGACGCTCGCATTGACGTGGAACTGGTCCGGGTCGCACACCGCCACATAGCGGACGCCGGGGATCTTGCTGAAGACCTGCGTATGGTAGCCGCCCTGGCCCCCGACGCCGATGGTGGCCAGCCGGATCTCGTCATTGGCCCCGAGGACGCGGGATGTGGGCTTCACCAACGCCAGACCCGCACCCCCAGCCAGGGAGGACCAGAGGAGATCCCGACGCGTCAAACTGCTCATGACCAGCCCCTTTCGGATTGGTGATCGATCATCGATGATTGAAGAGGCGGCTCTGACAATCATCAATAATCCATCATCCACAACCACTAGTTAGCCTTGGCGTAGTCGCGGAAGTGCTCGGCTACTTGGCCTTGTTTCTCGTCGCCTTTGTGGAAGTAGAAGCGGTATTTGAACGTTACGCTCTGGCCGGCGGGGATCACGAGGTCACCGGCCCCGGCGGGTTTCTTCTCGAAATCGTGGATGCCGAACGGATTGACGGCGAACAGGCCGTAATCGCGGACATGCCACCACGTCGGGTGACGGGGGTTGCTCGGGTGGTCGAAGATCGCCACGCCGACGATCTCGCCCTTGACCGGCCCGTAATAGTCGACCCAGGTGGCCCGCTTGCCCCACGTCTGGCCGTCGGTCAGACCTTCGCTGTTGACGATGTGGCCCTGGGCCGCTTCACCTTTGGCCTTCATGGCCCGCGACGGCACCGGCTGCATCGTTGGGGTCAGACGGATCGCCATCGACCCTTCCTTCGTGTCGCCAAAGGTCACCGGGCCGTTCGAGGCGTGGAGGGTGATCTCCCAGTCCATGAGCGTACCGCCCGGATCGTTTTGGAAGCGGTGGGTCCGGGTGTCGGTGCAAACCACCTTGCCGTCCGGGGCGACGTACTTGTTCTGGGCCTTGATGACACCGGCCTTCGGTCCGGAGCTGACCTCCAGGAACTTGTCATGGACGATCTTGCCCTTGCCGTCCGACCAGAAATCGACGCCGTTGATGGCCCCGTGGGTAAACCAGAGGGACTTGTGGTGCGGATGATCATGATCCTCGTTCGCCGGGCCGTCCTGGAGCGGCCAGTGGCGGATGACGGGCTCCCCCGTCGGGCCGATCACCGGGTAGAAGTACGGCCGGATCACATCTTTCGTGCAGTATTCCGTGAACAGCTTGCCGTTGATCTCGACGGTGACTTTGCCGTCGCCCTGCGTGAGCTTGACGCCGCCGGCAGCCGGCGCGGCGCCGCCGCTCTGGGCCTGGGCGACCATCCGGGCGAACAGCTCGCGCTGTTCGGTGAGGGCTTTGATCGGCTCTTTCGGGATGACGCGGCCTTCCAGCAGGACCCAGCCGTCGTAGTCGCTCGCGACCATCAGGTTGATGAGCTGCTGGTAGGGGTAATCCGTGAGGTTGAGCTCGCGGACGTGGGCGATGTGGCTGAAGCGCGACCGCACGAGCTTGAAATTGGACTCCAGGCCCTCGCCCTCGAGGTCCTGGTTATTGCAGTTCCAGCAGACCCCGACGTTGGGCTGCGTGACGAAATCCATGATGGCCTTCATCGTGGGCAGCAGCGAGCAGCCGCCGTGGACTTCCAGGCGGACTTCCTGGCCATACCCGGCGGCGAACTGGCCCAGCTCGTTGAGCGAGCGGCCGATCTGCTCGATCGTCTTGGCGTAGGGGACGCCCTTGGGCAGATCATTGGGCTTGACCTTCATGCCGGAGGCGCCGCAATCGTAAGCCAGCTTGATATACTGCTTGGCGCCCTCAATTTCCTTTTTGACCCGGTCTTCATCGGGATAGTGGAACGCAAAGTTCGTGCCCAGGCTCACGAGCGTCACCTTGCTGTCGGCGAAGCGCCTCTTGACCTCCTGGCGCTGGGCTCCCGTCAGGTTCGCCTCGACCTTGTGCGCGTGCTCGGTGCGCAGCTCCACGCCGAGGACGCCGGACTTCTCGCAATTGGCGATCACGGTCGGCAGGTCCCAGTTCTGGCCCCACAGGTAGGTCACGAGTCCGAACTTCATCCTGGAGCCGGGTTTACCGGCGGCCGCCAGCACCTGGCCCAGCGGGCCGGCCGTGGCGAGTCCCGCACCCCAGACCATCGAATCGCGGAGAAATTCCCGGCGTGTGCTACGAACTATGCTCATGTTGCTGCCTTTCAAAGACATGCCCGACATGCATAGCGCCATTGACATCGACCATCCTCAGCGCTGACAGTAAAGACGCATTATCCGTGCGGAAAATTGCAGTGTCAAGGCAATCTTTGGCCCCGCTCAGCCCTGGCGCCGGGCGACGGCCCAACGGGCCGCCAGGTACCCCCAGGCGACGCCGACCCCCAGGCCGGCGCCATGCGCCGTGTTGGCGATATTACCGATGACGCCGAACAGGCACAGGAAGAACCAGGCGATCATGAAGGTGACCGTCTGCGGCTCGAGGGACAACCGGGAGGCCGGATCGAACTTGCCCTGCATCCACATGTAACCCAGCAGACCGTAGACCACGCCGGACATGCCGCCAAAGGTGGGGCCCTCCACCACGTACTGGGCCAGGTTCGAGATCCCGGCGATGACGAGCACCAGCGCGAGCAACAGCCGGGAGCTCTTGCGGGCCTCGATCATGCTGCCCAGGTCCCGCAGCCAGAGCATGTTGAAGAAGATGTGGAGAAAGCCGAAGTGCAGAAACATCGGTGTGAACAGCCGCCAGATCTGGCCGTGCCGGATCTCCGGCAGCCCCCGCTCCCCGTAGATGGTCTGACCCCGGACCTGGTACTGGGTGATCGAGAGGGGCTGGACGTACTGATCCTTCTCGCCCAGACCGGTCAACACGGCCACCGCCACGGTGATACCAATCAGAACCAGGGACAGGATGCCGAGCGGGACAGGGGGTGCGTAGAAGATCGTTCGGGCGTCGATCGTGCGGGTGCGTTTGCCGACCTGGGCCTGTTGATCTTCGAATCGCTGGCGGGCCGCCGCCCGGGCGGGCTCGACAAAGCGGGGATCCTCCGGTTGCTGCACGAACAAGCCCAGCGCCTGCCGGGCGGGCTCGACGTTGACATCGTCCAGGACCCAGATCTCCCAGGTCCCGGGCGAACCCGGGTCCACCTGGTTTTCGATACCTTGGGTATAGAGAAAATCGCCGAAGCGCCGGGCCAGGTCCTCATCCGGGAGGTGACCGATCGATCTCATAGTTCCTTTCCACAGTGCGGGCACGTCCGCTTTTTCCGGTCGAGTTCTTCGATGAAGCCCGCCCCGAGGATGGCGCATGGCAGGGCGAACATCCCGATCCCCAGCATGGCGGTGACGGCCCCCGTGATCTTGCCGAGCACGGTCACCGGATACATGTCGCCGTAGCCGACGGTGGTCAACGTCACCGCGCCCCACCACATGGCCGCCGGAATGCTCGAGAAAACCTTCGGCTGAGCCTCTTTCTCCGCATAGTACATCACGGAGGCCGAGACGACGAGCAAAATCAACAGGATGAAGACCGCGCCGGCCAATTGTCCGCCGCGGGAGCGCAGCACGTGCACAAGCATCTGGAGCGATTCGGAATAGCGCCCCAGCTTGGCGACCCGCAGGACCCGCAGGATGCGCACCAGTCGGAACATGCGCAGCGCCCGCAGGTCGGCGTGGAAGAAGGGCAGGTAGAAAGGCAGTACGGCCCACAGGTCCACCAGGGCCAACGGCGTGAGGGCAAAGCGCAGGCGGCCGCGGATCGGAGGGCGGTACGACGGCTCTTCGACGCACGACCAGACGCGCAACACGTATTCCACCGAGAAGACGGCTACGGAGGAGTATTCGAACAGCAGAAAGGCCCGGGGGCTCAGCGCGTGGACACGCTGCACCGATTCCAGGACCATCGCCACGATGTTCAGCACGATCAGCATGACGATGAACACGTTGAACGCGTGGTTGAGCCCGCTGACCGCCTTCGGGGCGTTGAGGAACTGATGCGTCCGTTGTCGCAGGCTAAGAGCCGACTCGTTCGAGGCAGAGGCAATTTCCATACCGGGTCCTGTCAAAAAAAGCGGGAGTCTTATCGAGGCCGGTTGTCGTGGGCCGAGGCTCTCACGGCCCGCGCGCTCCGGCTACCGGCGCGGTTTTTCGAACTGCAGCCAGAGACCGTAGTTGACGCCCTCCGGGTTGTTGGGCCGGGGTCGGTGGATACGGTAGTCTTCCAGGCCGAGCGTTTTCATGACGGCGCGAAGCTGCTGCTCGGTCTCGTCCGGATCGTACTTCGGGCCTTCGCCCCGCTCCGCGCGCAGCCGGCGGGCGGTCTCCAACGGCATGCGCTCGGGCAGTCCGCGCCCGATATAGGCGAGACCGCCCGGCTTGAGGACGCGCAGGGTCTCGGCGATTCCCTGCTGCAGGTCCGGCCAGAACGGAAATGAGCCCCGCGAGACGATCACGTCGGCGAAGTGGTCCCGGAAGGGCAGGGCACAGGCATCGGCTCGGATCGCACTGACCCGGCCCCCCAGTCCCGCCGCCTCCGCCTGGCCGAGAAAGTACGGGAAGAAATAGGGATTGATGTCGGCGTCGATCCAGTGCAGCTTTGTGCGCCGGCACAGTTCCAGGATCAGCGTCCCCGGCCCGCTGCCGACATCGATGCCCACCCCCTCCCGGTCCGCCAGAGTCAGTCTCTCGACGATCTCCTCGGCCAGCGGGGCGTACACCGGCGCCAGACCGCCCTCGGCGGCCCGAATCATCCGCTCGGCGTCCGCTTTCGTAGGCTCTTTCGGTTGCCCGGGCGTGGTGGATCGTTCCGATGCCTTCCCGGCCACGATTGCCAGCGCGACCGCGGCTACGATCGCCCCTCGGATGAGTCGATTCACATGGACTCCTAGCACCAATCCGTGGTTGTCAGGACGCTTCGAACAGCGGCTTGTACTTCGTGCCGCCGGCGGCCTTCTTCGTCAATTCCCGGCGTGCGGTCTCCAGGATCTTGCTCTGCAACGGGCAGGACAGATCGGCGCTGCGCACGATGCTCTCGAAGCGTTTCTTCTTCGCCGGGGTGAAATCCTGGCCCGCGGAGAGCGTGGCGTACACCTCGTAGAGCGCCGCGATATAGGCGGCCGACAACTGCACCGCCTGCTCATAATAGGCCCGGTAGTCCGGCCCGGCAACATACTCCCGGTACATGGGGGAGTCGCCGCCATATTCGTTGTACTCGTCGGCCGCCTCCCGGTAGGGCCCGCGCATCCGGGCGATGAGCAGGACCGCCAGCAGATTGTCGACCGAGTTCTCGATGTCGTCCTCCGAGGGACTGGAACCGTATGTCTCCACGAAGCCCCGCTGGAGGAAGTACCGGAACCAGTCGTGCGTGTTCCGCGTGGTCAGGCCGGGGACGCAGTCCACCCAGGTGCGGAAATCCTGCCGGAAGAAGTCAAAGGCGGCCTTGTCCGCTCCCTGGGCGGCTTGCCGCCGATCCCGGTAGACCTCCTCGTACAGGAAGTAGTCCTGGAACACCTCGCATTCGCGGTGCTTCTTGCGGTTTTCGCCGCTGCGGTAGTAGGGCTTGGCGATGCGGTTGACCAGCGGATGGATGATCTGGTCGGCGGCCACGTGGCTCAGGTGGCCGGCGATATAGGCGAGTTTCCGCGCGTCGTCCGCGTCGAGCTCGATCCCGGTATCGGTGTGCACGACGTCCCGGAACAGGATCTCGCAGAGATTGAGCGGGAAGAGAGTGGGGACGCAGGAGTGGAGGTGGTAGGACCAGGGCGTCACGCCGGCAGCCTTGACGAAGCCCTCTACCAGCATGTCCCAGCCGGATCGGACCATGCTCGCGTAATAGTACAGATCGGGCCCGACACTGCCCAGGTTCATGTACTTCCAGTAGTCGTTTTCCCCGCGCTGGGCGGGGTCGTCGATCGTGCGGGCGAAGGCCGCCAATTCCTCGAACCCCCGGGTCCGCAGCAGCTCGAACGCCTTGTGAACGATCACCATGTGCGCGATGTTGGCCGGCATCTGGATTCTCCTTCCCGAGTTGCGCTGCTGGCGCGGGTCCATACCGCTGACGCGGCGCGTACCGTATCTCTTCTGGTATCGGCCGGGGGCGGGGCAATCCTGTAATCCACGACCCGCAACTGCGGGTGTGGGCCCCACACCGTGGCAGATTCGCGCCTCCGCGTGGGGCGAGCGTCCCCGCTCGCCCCACGAAGGACCGGATTGGTCGCCAGGATGTTCCAGCCGCACCGCCCAGTTCCCGGGTGGGAGAGCTTTCCTGCGCCGCCCCGGGCACTTTCCCTATTCCACCGCCGCGCCGGACGCCGGAGAATCGTCGTGGATGCCGCGCCGGGGCGTGGAAAGGGCAGATGGGATGGGCAACCAGCCGTATCGAGTGGGGATTTCCGGGTCCTACGGGGGTTTGAACCTTGGCGACGAGGCCATTCTGGAGAGCGTCGTCCGGCAGCTTCGGGCCTCCGTGCCTGCGGAAATCACCGTCTTCACCCGGGATGCGGAAGATACCTTGCGAAGACATGACGTGGACCACGCCGTCCCAGTCCGGCAGATGACGCGGGACGAGGCCCGGACGGAGGTGGCACAGCAGACGCCCGGACGACCGGTGTCCGGGGAACAACTCCCCAGACCGCGAACGAGCCGAGCGAACACGCGTACCATGCAGACAACGATAACGATGAGGACCTTTGACAGGCAAGTACCCTGGCCGTGAGCCAAGGCACAGGTTGGCCCGCAGCCTTGGACCGTTCGTCCGGGGTTGCGGGCCTTATTGTTGGCGAGAGTCTCATCCCACAGAGACGCGTTCCCGTTTTTCCCGGCGGAGGTACTCGTCCCGACATTCGGTGCCGCAGAAATGGATCTTCTGGCCGCGGCGGAGGATCGTCAGGCCGACGCCCGCCCGGTTCACCGGGGCCCGGCAGATCGAATCTCCAACCGAATTGCACAGAACCCTGCGTCCGAGCTCTTTTCGTTTCGGCTGCTCGATCTGACCTCTGTGCTTCCTACGTATCGATGTAGGCGTCGCCCTTAAGGGTTCTGCTCAATCAGCTGTTCGCCATTTGCCCAGGGCTGCTGCGGGGCCTATAAGATCTCTCGTTTCTTGCCTGCGAAGGCTCTTGGGAACGAAATGCCCCTTGCAAAGCCCGGATTTCGACGTATGATTTTGCTTTGTACCCCCTGCGCGGAGGGCGGTACGCAGGCTGTTGATCTCAGGTTCCACGGATTTGGTTGGAAGGACAAGGGAAATGGCGAACGTAGAGCGAAGTATTGTCGGCGATTTGATCAACTTTCGGGGGATGGTGTATGCCCCCCAGACCGAGAGCGGCGTCCTCTATCTGTTCGGTAAGGTCGCGGACGACCTGAACATGTATATCGAGGAGTTGCGGTCGGAGGCGCCGGATGCCATCGTCCGGCGTTTCACCGGCAAGGGCTGGGAACGGCTCCGCACGGAGTTCGAGTACCGTTCGAGTGATTTCCGGCAGAGCGGACGCGACGCCGATGCCTGTGATTTGATCGTCTGCTGGGAGCACGACTGGTCGACATGCCCGCTGGCGGTGATCGAGCTGCGGGATCGTATCCGGGAAATGGAGAACCATCCGATCCGCCGGCCCGATGTGCTGACCAGCACCGACGAGGGCGAGGAACTGGATGAGTGGTTCAGCGAGCATAACGTGCAGGACCGCGTGCGCGGGCTGTTCAACCTGATGGCCGAGCATGTCAAGTCGATGGATGACGCGTGTTTCTACCGCGTGAACAAGACGGCCATCACCTTCTACAGCCCCGAGCGGACGTTCATGTATGTCCATCCCCGGCAAAGTGCGCTGCGGATGGTTCTGTTCACCGGCGGCGAATCGCTCTCCGGCGTGCAGCCGATGGACAACCGCGGCTATGGCCAGAAATGGGGCTTGGTCACCGTCAGCGATGAGGACCAGTTGCAGGACGCGCTGCTCGCCGTCGAGGAAGCCCACAAGAGAATCAACGCCGCAATCAAGAGAAACGAGCGGACCGGCTGGCACGCCCGGGTGGAAGAGGCGACGGAAGAGGTCGAATCCGTGGCCGACTGAGCCGCGCACGCCAAGCCGTGGTGAGTCTCGTCAGTTCTACGGACAAGTTGCGCTTGAGGCTGTGCCGCAAAACTGGGTGCGGGACCCCAAACGCAACGGATCGCATTTGGGGACCCTGACATGCCTACGGCCTTCCGTAGGCATGGCTGCCCCACCAAGCCGGGCATGTCTGCGAGGCGTAGACATGGCACGCAACACTTATGGCGTTGGATCACCGGTCTTGCCCGTTGGAACTCATTAGGGATGGGAGGACCGGCGAGAGCAGCTTGAGGTCACCGTTCTCCAGGCTTTGCACCACGTAAAGCAACCGGGTCGGACCAGCCGGCCAGACAGACAACTCGCCCGCGTTCTCTCCCTCGATTTGCTCCAGGTACTGGAGATAGACGGCGGAGGACGGGGGTTCTGCCGGAGGCGGGGGCGCGTCGGCCACGAAACCCTCGCTCTCCTGGCTCAGAGAGGTCGTCCAGGCGGGATCGTTCTCGAAGGCGGTTGGGGCCTGGAGGGTTTCGCCGGCGAAGCTGCCCGGGGTCGAGCCCGCGTCGACGTCGGCTCCATAGGTCTGGAAGTCCTGGACCGCCGCCCACGTCTCTTGTTCTTGGGGCACGCCGGTCGTGTCGAGGAGGCTGTCTGCGCTGCTGGCGTAAGCCGCCCCCGCCCGGAGCGGTTGATTGCCCGCTTTGTAGCTTCCATCCGCCTCATCCCAGTAATATCGCCCCGCGGCCCACAAGTCGATGGTGTCCAGCAGCTCGAAGTCTCCCACATTGCCATCGACCCACCGGTCAATATAGTCCAGCAGCTCGAAGTCGCCCACCACCCAGTCGTAGTCGGTGTCCGCGGCATGGGCGGCGCAGGTGGTGAAGGATCGTGCGTCCGACCACTCGCTCCAGACGCCCCGATTATCCTGGTGGCGGACCCGCCAATCGTAGGTCGTGGCGGGCAAGAGCACGTCGGGAGCCGGCCGGTCGGTGGTCTTGTCCGCGTCCATGTCATGGTTATCCCAGACCGGACTGGAGAAATCGCTGTTATTGTCCACCTGCCACTGGCTGGCTTGGTGGATATCCCCGGCATCCGGATCCTCGAAGACCGACGACCGCAGGATCGGGGTCACACTCACCGGGTTCGCGCCGTTGGCGGGCGACTGGCCGCTGGGCGTCTTCGGCGTCTGGCTGGCAAGCATACCCGTAGTGGCGGAAGCCGCGTTCGAGAAACCGGTCTCGTGTTGACTCACGGACTTGTCCCGCGTCTTCACCTGATAGGAATACGTGGTGCCGGCCAGCAGACCGGTGTCCTCGTACGTGTTGCTGTCCTGCCAGCCGCTGTCGGTCGCCCCGGGCCGGCCGGTGGTCTCGTGGAAATAGTATTCCACGCCGCTGTCGTCGAACGCCGGGGTGGCGATCATTCGGATGGAAGCAGGCGCGGAGGCGTAGGGCTCGGTGGCCCACGTGCTGGGGTTCGGCTCCGGCGGCAGGAGGTCCGGGACACCCCGGATGAGCATCGCGAACGCATCGGTCAAACCACCGTTGAAGGTGGTGCCGAATTCTCCCGTCGTCCAGCCGAGCGAATAGGTGGTTCCCGCCACGTAGGCGTAGCCCGCGGAGTTCACGGCGATGCCATAGCCCGAGTCGCTGTTATCGCCGCCGATGTACATGCTCCAGACGTGGTCCTTGCCGGGCCGGAACTTGGCCGCGAACGCATCGTAGGTCCCGCCGTTATAGGTCGAGTCGAGCCCATCGCTCGTCCAGCCGGAAGACGCGGTGTATCCCGTTACATACACGTTGTCCCAGGGGCCCACGGCGATGCCGCGGCCCACGTCCTCATTACTGCCGCCCAGGTAGGTGCTCCAGACATGCTGCCCGTCGGCATCGAGCTTGGCCACGAATGCATCGTTGGTCCCGCCGTTGTAGCTCGTGTCGTACCCGCCGTTCGGCCAGGCGACGGACCCGGTATATCCTGTCACGTAGACGTTATAGGCCGAATCCACGGCGACGCCGTAGCCCCCATCGCTGACGTCCCCGCCCAGGTAGGTGCTCCAGACGTGTTCCCCATTCGTATTGAGCTTGGCGACGAACGCGTCATAGTCGCCGCCGTTGTAGCTCGTGTCGAATCCGTTGCTGGTCCAGCCGGAGGATTCGGTATATCCCGTCACGTAGACGTTGTCCGACCCGTCCACCGCGATGCCGCGACCCAGTTCCCCCAGACTCTCGGTGCCGCCCAGATACGCGTTCCAGACGTGGGCGCCCCCGGAACTGAGCTTGGCCACGAAGACATCCATGTCATCGTAGGTCCTGCCTCCGGCGCTCGTCCAGTCCCCGGACTCGCTGTATCCGGTCACGTAGACATAGTCCGATGAATCGACGGCGATGCCG
>JALORE010000418.1 GCA_025459125.1 Planctomycetota bacterium
GATTTGCAGGATCAGTATCTGGGAGATCCAATCGTCTGGAATCGCGACCATAAACGTGGCCAGGATACGCCGCTGGTCTTCAGTTCCGCTCTGGACTATCGGGATGTCCAGGCGGCCGGAGACTGTAAGTTCGTCTGGGAGCCGAATCGACATCATCAACTGGTGGTGTTGGGCCGGGCCTATCGGGCCAGCGGCGAGATCCGCTTTGCCCGTGCGGTGGCGGAGCAACTGGACAGTTGGCTCCAACAGAACCCCTACGGCCTGGGGATGAATTGGCGCAGCGGCCTGGAGCTGGCCATCCGGCTGATCAACTGGGTGTGGGCGCTGGACCTCATTGAGGAAGCGCATGTGATCAACGCGGAACTCCGGGCCCGCATCGTGGACTCCGTGGCGCGTCACGTTTGGGAAATCGACCGGAAATATTCCCGTGGTTCGTCGGTGAATAACCATTTGATCGGCGAAGCGGCGGGGGTGTTTGTGGCGGCCAGCTACTTCCCAAATCTCAAGCACGCCGCCACTTGGCGTCAGAGAAGCTGGGCCATCCTCGAACGGGAGATCCTGAATCAGACGTTTGCAGACGGAGGCACACAGGAACAAGCCGTCGGGTATCACCTGTTCGTACTGCAGTTCTTCGTGGTGGCGGGCTTGGTCGCCCGTGCCACGGGCCGGGAAGCTTCCCCCTCGTACTGGTCCCGGCTGGAGAAAATGTTCGAATTCCTGGCGATCCTCGGCGAAGGTGGCGAGCAAGTACCCCGCTTCGGCGATGGCGACGACGGCTACGTCCTGGATGTGGGGCGCCACCCCCGGAGCATCCGGGAATGGTTGGCCGTGGGCGCGGCCTTGTTCGACCGAAGTGATTTCAAGGCGGTCGCCGGCGGCCTGTCCGAGACGGTCGAGTGGTTGCTCGGCGAGCCGGGATGTCGCAGCTTCCTTTCCTTGTCGCCTGCCCCGAATGCCGCGCTCGTCTCCCGAGCATTGGAGGATAGCGGCTACTATCTACTCCAATGTGGCCACGCCGGCTCGTCGGATCGCATCAGCGTGGTGTTCGATTGCGGACCGTTGGGCATGGGAGCCCTGGCAGGGCACGGGCATGCCGACGCGCTGAGTTTCACCTTGCGGGCTTTCGGCGTCGACGTCCTCGTGGACCCGGGGACCTACGACTATTTCAGCTATCCGTCCTGGCGGCGGTACTTTCGTGGCACACGCGCGCACAATACTCTCGTGGTGGACGACTGCGATCAGTCGGAGATGCTGGGCCTCTTTCTCTGGGGGCGCAAGGCGAGAGCCCGATGTCTGCAGTGGAAGCCCTCCGCGGTCGTCGGCGAACACGATGGCTACACGTGCCTGCAGGACCCGGTCGTCCATCGGCGGACGTTGGAACTGGACGGCCGTGAACGTGTCCTGGTGGTGCGGGATGACATCCAGGCACGTGGGAAACACGATCTGGCGATGTACCTCCACCTTGCCGCGCATTGTGAGGTAGTCCCCGCGGGCGCGAATCGCTTTCGCGTCGCGGCGGGTCCGGGTACCGTCGAAATCGAACTGGACCAACACCTTGCAGTCAGCCTGCTCCATGGCAGTGATGACCCCATCGGTGGGTGGGTGAGCCCGGGGTATCATCAGAAGGAAGCGGCGACATGTCTGATCGGTCGCTGCCGTTGTGAGGGTAATATGTCTCTGACGTGCCGTTTCCGGATCGGCGAAGGGACGGATTCTCCCCTCAGGGCGCTCAGCCTGGAAAGACCGTGGTGAGAAGACAGGCCTGCCTTTCACTTATTATGTATAATATCCATATAGGCAGGAATAGATTCCTCAAGGGGGGGTATCACGGTCATGAGCAATGTGCGTCCTAAAATGCCACGCGGCTGCAGCCAACACGTATCTCATCACGTTCTCGGAGTTGTCGCCCTCGTCCTGGTTCTGACCTCTCCGTCTCGAGCGGCGTCCTATACGCTGACCGTGACGGCGGATCACGGCTCGGTGACGGCGATTCCCAACAAGGTCCAATATGAGGCCGGGGAGGAAGTGGAACTGGTTCCGCGTCCGGAGGCCGGTTACTGCTTCCGGGGGTGGGGGGGGGATGCTCATGGGGCAGGGCTTGTGCTGCGGCTCACGATGGATACCAGCAAGGCCGTGACGGCCACCTTCGGCCCCTGGACCCCGCCCCTCGGGATCCCCATGCCGGAGTTCGGCGTCTTTGAGACCCATCGCATGTATGAAGGAAAGACCTATGACTTCGGCTCCGGTCCGGAGTCGTACAAGGATGCCGGCAACGGTCCCTACAGTCACTATGTGGACAATGCGCACCCCAGCGCCACCGATACCGCCAACCCCTATGGGACCCCAGACAAACCAAGGAGAACCATCCCGAGCACCCTGGCCGGAGGAAGTGTCGTCGAGATCCACGGGGGACCCTACGTGCTGACTTCGGTCTCTGTAACCGCAAACGGCACCCAGGAAAGACCGGTGTTTGTCCGGGGGATGGCATCGCAGAGACCGCAGTTCAGTGGCACGGGCCTCTACCTGTGGGGCTGCTACCTGATCGTGGAGAACCTGGAGATCGTCAACGGCAATCTCTTTACCGTAGTTCAATCCCAGTTGCTTTACCCGGAACCCCACCACGTCTCCGTTCGAAACTGCGAACTCCACGATAAGATCGGGGCCCGCCAGTCAGGCATCTCGATCGACAGCTACAACACCACCGCGCCCAATTCGGTCAACAACCTCGTCTTCTACGGCAACACCGTCCACGATCTGGGCGATTTTGCCGCCGTAGAGGCGGGATTGGATAACGATTTCACCGGGATTGCGGTGGGCGATCATGCGAATCACATCTGGATCGTGGACAACATCATCTACAATACTACGGGAAGCGGGATAGGTATCAATGCGGGCAACAGTGCGGATGCGGCTTTGACTCTCACCACGAACCATATCTTCGTGGGGAGAAACACCATTCATGGGGTCTACCAATCCGGACTCGGACTGAAGAGAAGTGTGGATGTCATTATCTCCGAGAACACGGCGTTCAACATCAAACCGAGAGATACGGGCACGGAGCAGAGTCCCGGCAAAGGATTCAGCTTTCAGTATGGCCCCGACCGCATCTGGTTTTTGTGCAATACCGCGTACGGCTGTGAATATGGGCTCTTCTCCGCCTCCGCCAGCGGACGGGCCGGCGGTGCGGTCTACGTGATCGGCAACTTGTTCTACGGCATGACGACGAACCGCTCCACGGTAGGACTTTGGAGTTATCGCCACGGGATTCAGCTCACCGATGACGAGAACATGGCGAAATATGTCATCGGCAACACGATCCACGATGCGACGGTGGGGATCGGCAATGCGAGAGGCACCGGGCCTCTCTACCTGGCGAATAACCTTTTCAGTGACATCGACAACGAGCACATTTGGATCGATTCCCCGACACGAGCCAGCCTCTCGAGCTTGGACAACAGCCTGTTCGACGGCACGGCCCGCATCAAGTGGGGTTCGGATACGATCCGGGATGTTGCCGCGATGCAATCGGTCTTCGGCAAAGGGGCTGGTTGCCTGGAAGCCGCCCCCCGGTTTACCGACGCCGCCCGGAGAAACTTCTCCTTGCAGTCCGCGAGCCCCGCCATCGACAGGGGGATTGCAGCCGCGGTGTATCAGCAGTTTTATGCCTTGTACGGCATAGATATCCGCAAGGACATCAACGGAAACTCCCGCACCGGCACCTGGGATATTGGCGCGTATGAGTATGTCCTGCGTGCGCTCACGGATCTGGCCGTATCAGGCACCAGCCAGAACGCCCTGACCTTAACGTGGACGGTGTCGGGGGAGCCGGGCGTGACGGGGACGCCGACCGGGTACGACATTCGGTATGCTGACAGTCCCATCACCGAGGCCAATTGGGAGGCGGCGACCCAAGTGCCGGGCGAGCCGATCGCCGGGGCTTTCGGGCAGGCACAATCCTTCACGATCGTTGGGCTCGATCCTGGTTCTACCTACTATGTCGGTATCAAGGCCCTGGCCGAGGGGGGACACACCTCCACGTTATCTAACGTGGTCCCAGGGACTACCTCTACGGCGGGTGGCCATACACCGGTAATGGCCGCTGTCGGCGATAAGTCGGTCAACATCACCAAGTTGCTGACTTTCACGCTCTCGGCCAATGACGCCGACGGGGGCAACCTGACGTATTCCGCCGCGGGTCTGCCCAGTGGGGCGACCTTCACCGGTCAGACCTTCGCCTGGACGCCGGCGACCACCCAGGAGGGCTCCTATCCGGTCACCTTTACGGTCTCGGACGGCCAGCGGACACATTCCCAGACGATCAAGATCCTTGTGACCGATCCCACGACGATCCCTGTCCTGGCGGCCATTGGGAATCAGTCCGTCAACGAGAATGAGACGCTCTCGTTCTCCCTCAGCGCTGTCGATGCGGACAACAATCCGATCACCTACACTGCCCGCGG
>JALORE010000155.1 GCA_025459125.1 Planctomycetota bacterium
TCGGTAGTCGGTAGCCGGTAGCCGGCTGGAAATCCGTGTTCCTCCGTACTACAATCCTTCAGGACGTCGTCTTTCCTGCTCGATTTTCGGTTCTGCTCACCATAAGTTTTGAAAAACTGGAGAGTTATGTCTCGCGCCAAGACGCCAAGGGCGCCAAGGTGAACAACAGTGCTATCTTGTCTTCTTGGCGGTCTCTGCGTCTTTGCGAGAGAACAGGTTTTGGTTGCGGCCGAAGGCCGCGCTGGGTTCATCCGTGCAAATCCGTGTCGGAAAGGCAGTTGTCAGTTTCCAGTTCCCAGTTCTCAGTCGTAAGTCTATGTCGGGACAACGCTTACGGGGGGCTATCGTCCTCTGCCTTCCGTCCTCCGCCTCTATGTCCTGTGTGCCTCGGCGGTGGGAGGCCTTTGTCGGTGGTCAGCAGTCGATAGTCGATTGAAGAGCGGTTGGCAGTTGGTCGTGAGCCGAGAGGAACAAGGGCGGGACGCCCTCGCCCCGGCGGCGGGGTTGCATCATCTCCCGGCCCCGGTCATCAGGCTGTTGTCTTCCCTCGCTTCCCTGGGGGGTGGGGAGGGGCGATTGGCAATACGGTGGCGGGTCTTTCCGGGGATGCGGGAACGCGCACCACGCCAGGAATGCGCGTGGTGCTCCGCCGAGACCGCCAAGCTCCTTGAAGATCGTCAAAGATCGTCAAATGAAAGAGTTGACGATCTTGACGATCTTCCCGTTTTTCGCCGGATTTCGGCGTTTTTCGGATTTGAAGATCGTCAACTGTGGAGCTTGACGATCTTCCCCGGCGGCCGCCGGGACCGCACCGCGCGCCCACCGTCCGACCGGGCGGTCGGGGTCATCCGGGTGGCGCTCGGACCACACCGGGCGTTTGGACCCTGCCTCCCGGCCCCTCGGCGTGTGACACCATGCCGGCACACCCGGGTTGAGGCCTCGAAGTACGGAAAGACCGGAGGGGCCGGAAATTGGGCCAAAAACGGGGGTGCCGTCAGGTCGTCACATGCGGGCGCAGGCGGACATATGGAACCGCATGGGCTGAAGCCCATCCTACATGCTCGCGGCGGTGGGGGTCGTGGGTATTGTGGATTGTGGCGGGGGCTGGGGGGCAGGCGGTCGAGGCCGGGCCGTGGAGGCGGCGCAGGTAGGCGCCGGCGATCTCGTAGCGGCGCACCATGCCCAGGACGATACGCTGCTGCAAGTCGGCCACGACCGGCAGGGCCGGCTCGGTCGCGGCGAGGTGGACCTCCTCCAGGTTGACCACGCCCAAGAGATGGTTCTGCGCATCCACTACCGGCACGATCGCGTGCGGCACGGCCTCCAGGCGGTTCAGGACTATTTCCAGCGGGTCACCGGGATGGAGCAGGACGGGCGCCCGCTCGGTCGTGAGAAACTCGCCGACCCGAACGCCCGCCAGGACCTCGCGGACACCCGACACGATGCTGCACACGCATGCGCCCTGCACCATTCTCAGCTTGGACGGAGCACTGGCAATGTCCATGCCGCAGGTTGAGATTGCTTTGTCGCTGCGCTCCGCGCAATGACATGCCAAGGTCCGTTCTGCCAGAGGCTCTCGGTTAGAGGCTCTCGGTCAGATGCTCCTTCCGGGACGGTAGTCGGGCTTGATGAACCGGTTGGCATCGGGGACGTTGGTCACCGTCATCTTCTTCCAATCGAAGTCCAGTTTCTTGCCGGCGCGCAGGGCGACGTTGCCCATCAGGACGAATTCCGTCAGCGGGCCGGCGTAGTCGAAGTGCGTGCTGGGACGGCCTTTGCCCCGGCAGGCGTCGAGCCAGTTGCGATGGTGGCCGGCGACGCGCGGCAGGGTCTTGGCCGGCCGGCGGTAGGCCTTCATCTTCGTCTCGGGGATGAGGCGCGGGGAGCGGCCCCAGCCTTCACCGAGAATAGCGCCCTTGGTGCCGATAAAGAGGATGCCGTTGTCCTCCACGTTGCGGCCGGCCTCCAGCTCCACCGGGCGCGGCGGCATGAGGCCGCCTTCGTACCACGTGATCTGCACCGGTGTCATACCGGCGCGGGCGGGGACGTGGAAGTAGATCAGCGAGGCGGCGGGGCACACCTCTTCGGTCGTGCCGTAGGAGCTGGCCTCGACCTGGAACCGCTCGGCCCGATCCAGCTTCAACGCCCAGAAGGCCGGGTCCAGGTGGTGGCAGGCGAAGTCGCCGATCGTGCCGGAGCCGAACTGCCACCAGGAGCGCCAGCGGACCGGCGCGTAATCCGGATGATAGGGGCGGGGGGGCACCGGCTCCAGCCAGCGCTCCCAGTCAAAGCCTGCGGGGACCGGCGGCGTCTCTTTCGGCCGCTCGGTGAGATTCGTCCAGCGGCGGGCGCCCGTGCTCGTCCAGGCGTGCACCGCGCGCACGTCGCCGATCGCGCCGTCCCAGATCCACTCACAGGTCAGGCGGATATCCTCGCTCGAGTGGCCGAAGTTGCCGAGCTGCGTGGCGACGCCGGCCCGGCGGGCGGCCTCGGTGACGACGCGGGTCTCGTAGACCGTGCGGCACAGCGGTTTCTCGCAGTAAAGGTGCTTCTTCTTCGCGAGGACGGCCAGCGAGATCAGCGCATGGGAATGGTCGGGCGTGGCGAGCAGGACCGCGTCGATATCCTCCTTGTCGAGCATTTGGTTATAGTCGCGGTAGGTGGGGCAGGCCTGGCCGTACTTCTGGCGGACCAACTCGGTCGCGGGTTTGAGGCCCGCGGTGCCCCCGTAATAGAACATGCTGTAATCGCTCTCTTCGTTGAGATCGCACAGGGCCGCGATCCGGACATTGGGCTCGTTGAAGAGCTGTTTCATATTGACGATGCCCTGGCCGCCGGTGCCGATGATCGCGACGTTGACCTTGCCGCTCGGCGCAGTGCCGCCCTGGCCGCCGAGCACCTGGTGCGGCACGACGGCAAAGGCTGCGGTCGCGGCGGCTCCGCCCAACAGCGTTCGGCGTGTGATCCCGTTTTCCGGATAACTGGTATTGCGTGCTGCATCGCTCACTGGCTCACTCCTTCTCACATTCTCGTCCATCTCGGTTACAGAATGATGCCGGTCGTCCCGGGATGTTCCATGGGATAGTATACGCGATCTCCGTCCCGTCTCCAACCCTCCGGCAAGGTCCCAAGTGCGGGGGGTCTACGACAGAAATGTGGCATCGGGTGGCAGCGGCAAGGCCGCAGGCTCGGCGCAGGCCTTGCCGCTGGCGAATGGGTAGAACCATCGGCAAGCTCCGAAGGCTGCGCTTGCCGCCTCCACCCATCCGCGGTGACCCGGAAAGGCCGGCTCTTGAACCAAGCCGGAGGCTTCAGTTGGTAGCGTGCCCGTAAGGGCATAAAAGACAACGCCTTTCGTGTCACGACGGACGCGTATGCTCTTACGAGCCTACTACAAACCAGCGTCGTGTGAGGCTGCCCCCCGGACTCGGGCGGACGCCATCCCGAAGTCAGAAACTCGGGACGAGGCCAATCTCCCGGGCCCATCAATTCAGGATCACTTCCTCGCCGTAGTCGGGCACGAGGATGTCCCAGCCGGTCCGGTCGCGGAGGTACCGACCGAAGTGCTGGGCGCGCTCGGCTTCGCCGTGCACGACAAAGACCCTCCGCGGCGGCTTCGGGAGCGAGCTGAGCCAGTGCAGCAGCTCGTCCCGGTCCGCGTGGGCGGAGAAACCGGGGATCTGGACCACGCGGGCTTTGACCGGGTAGTTTGCCCCCAGGATGCGCACCTCCGGATCGCCGTCGACGATCCGCCGGCCCAGCGTGCCGATGGCCTGGTAGCCGACGAACATGATCGTGTTCTGGGGGTGGGAGATATGGTTGGCGAGGTGATGCTTGATACGTCCGGCCGTGCACATGCCCGAGCCGGCGATGATGACGGCCGTTCCTTTCATCGTATTGATCGCCTTCGATTCCGTCGTCGTCTCCGTGAACTTCAGGCCGGGGAAGTCGAACGGGCAGTCCTTGATCTGCAGCCGTTGCCGTGCGGCTTCGTCGAACAGCTCCGTGTGCCGCCGGAAGACCCGCGTGATCGCGCTGGCCATCGGACTGTCGAGGAACACCATCAGGCGCGGGATCGTGCCTTCCCGGATCAGCTCGCTGATGTGGTAGAGCAGCTCCTGGGATCGTTCCAAGGCGAAACTCGGCACGATGACGTGTCCGCCGGCGGCTCTCGTCGCGTTGATGACCTCGGCGATCCTGGTCTTGATGTCGGTCCGGTCGTCGTGCAGGCGGTCCCCGTAGGTGGACTCGACCAGGATATAGTCGCCGTCCCGCACCGCCTCGGGGTCGCGGATGAGGGGCCGGTGCGCGCGGCCGATGTCCCCGGAGAACAGCACATCCCGTGTCTGGCCGTCCTGCTGCACGGTCACGTTGATGAACGAGGAGCCCAGGACGTGGCCGGCCTCGCTGAACGTGGCGTGCAGATGCGGCGAAATCGAAACGCTTTGCCCGTACGGCACCGGCACAAACAGCGGCCCGCAGGCCTGGGCGTCCGCGACCGTGTACAGCGGGACGATCTCACGCGGGCTCACGCGCCCTTCCTTCTTGTGACGCTTGCGCTTGTAGGCCGCGTCTTCTTCCTGGATCTTGGCGGCGTCGAGCAGGATGATATGGGCGATTTCCGCGGTGGCGGCGGTGCAGTAGATCTTGCCCTGGAAACCCTCCTTGACGAGCTTGGGCAGCAGGCCGCAGTGGTCGAGGTGGGCGTGCGTCAGCAGCACCGCATCGAGGCTGGCCGGCGGCACGTCGAAGGGGTCCCAGTTGCGGGACGCGAACTGCCGTTCCTGGTACAACCCGCAATCGACGAGAATCCGTGTGCCATCGACCTCCAACAGATGCCGGGAACCTGTCACGTTGCGCGCGGCCCCCAAGAACCTCAAGCGTGCCTGCATGCCGTGCTCCTGCATGTCGTGTCATTTGCCGTAAACTGCCATGATAGTACCCTCCCTCGGCGGCGTCAAGACCGCAGCCCGGAGCCGACAGGGCGATCGCATGCGCGTGTTGCCCCGGGTTCGACGGAGATGATGGCTGACAACTCTGATCGGTGACGATGAGATTGTCTGTCTCGACTGATGCCGTGGGAGGGAGTCAGAAATGGGCACCGGTTACGGAGGCGATGGACCCGGCGAATCCGCGGCCATATTCCGGCCGCACCACGGCAAATTTTTTCGGAAAAAAGGGGTTGCAGGGGTCGTGGAGGGCGTTTATACTCTAACGCGAATCGGTTTTGCGGGCGTAGCTCAGTGGTAGAGCACCACGTTGCCAACGTGGGTGTCGTGAGTTCAAGCCTCATCGCCCGCTGTAGGAGTATCTCCTAAGGACGGGAGTCTCCGACGCACGCGTGCGTTGGAGACCCGTATAGTATCGGCGAGGTACCGGCTAGGTGTAGTTAGGCGTTGGTCGTCGATACGTTGAAGCTCCGCGGCAGGCGCGGAGTCGGATACGTTCACCTGGCTCGGGGAAAATGTTCCCCCGATGCCTTTTTTTGTTTTTAGAGATCGTCAGCCTTTTTTGGGAGTGCCGCCATGGCGGATGAGAATCAGGAAACACCGACCTCCGAGCTGGAGGAAGGCGCGCAGGGGGGCGAGCAGCCCCGGACCGCGAAGAACACCGTGGCGGTCGAGGATGTGGGGCCCTGTAAGAAGAAAGTCGTCGTCGAGGTTCCGGAAGAGACGATCAAGGAAACGGTGGACGAGCAGTACCGGGAGCTGCGCCGGGATGCGGTGCTGCCGGGCTTTCGCCGGGGCCGGGCGCCGCGCCGCCTGCTGGAGAAGCGCTTCGGCAAGGAGACCGGCGAGCAGGTCAAGCTCAAGCTCCTGGCCGAGGCGAGTGAAGCCGCGATCAAGGACCGGAAGCTGGACGTCCTGACGGACCCCGAGGTCGACTATCAGCACATCGAGCTGCCGGAATCCGGGCCGCTGAAGTTTGAATTCGAGGTCGAAGTCCGGCCCGAGTTCGAGCTGCCGGCCCTGGAAGGCATCGCGGTCACCCGGCCCAAGCTGGAGGTGACCGAAGGCCAGATCGACCGCGAGATCGAGCAACTGCAGCGGTGGTCGGGCGTCTGGACGCCGCGGGAAGGCGGCACCATCGAGCGGGATGATCAGGTCATCGCCGACGTCCGCCAGACGATTGAGCTGACCGACGAGGAAAAGGCCAAGCAGGCCGCCCAGATGGAAGGCAAGACCGAGGGCAAAGAGGAAACGCCGACCTACATTCCTGAGGCGGAGCAGAAGCTGGACAACGCCGAGATCTACGTGCGTCCGAACGGCTTCGTCGGGCCGGTGCCGGTCGAAAAGCTGGATGAATTGCTGGCCGGCGCCGTCGTCGGCGACCGCAAGACCACGACCGTGGAGATCCCCAAGACCTATTTCCGCGAAGAGCTCCAGGGCCGCAAGGTCAACATCGAAATCGAGATCAAGGACGTCAAGTATCTCAAGCCGGCCGAGGTGAACGAGCCGTTCCTGAAGCATTACGGCGTCGAGACGGTCCCGGAGCTGCGCGACCGCATCCGTGACAACCTGCAGACCCGCCTTGAATCCCAGGGCCGTACCGACATGAGCGAGCAGATCTATCAATACCTGCTCGATCACGCGACTTTCGATCTGCCGACGGACCTCGTCGCCCGTCAGGCGGGCAGCGTTCTGCAGCGGCAGTACGTCAACCTGCTCTCGCGCGGCCTGAGCCGCCAGCAGGTCGAGGAGCAGATGGAACACCTGCGGGCCGGCAGCGAAGAGCAGGCCAAGCAGCAGCTCAAGACCTTCTTCATCATGGACAAGGTGGCTGAGAAGCTCGGGGTCGAGGTCGGCGAGGAAGAGATCAACGGCCACATTGCCCGCGTTGCGCTGCAACGGGGCCAGCGGCCGGAGAAGCTCAAGGAGCAGATGGAACGCGACGGCTCGCTCAGCCAGTTCCGCCTGGAAGTCCGCCAGAGCAATTGTATCAACAAGCTCCTCGAATCGGCGAAGATAACCGAGGCGCCCGAGGAGAAGGCAGAGAAAGGCAAGAAATCCAGGAAGAAATCCCCCGCTGAGCCCGGACCGGGCAAGGCTGAATAGGAATCAGGAACGTGCGAAGTGTCAAGTGAGAAGACGTCAGTAGGCGGCTCTGACGGCGAACTTCACGCTTCGAACTTGCGACTTCTTTGAAGGATCTTTTGATGTCTGTGAACGACGGTTACTTGCGACGCTCGATCGACCGGGGCACCGGGATCTATGACCAGTACGGCCAGTATCAGCGCTTCCGGCAGATGAGTCTGGACGACATGCTGCTGGAAAACCGCATCATCTTCCTCATCGGCGAGATCAACTACGCCCGGGCGACCGAGGTCATCATGAAGATGCTGTACCTCGACAACCTCAAGAAGGGCCGGGAGATCAGCCTCTACATCAACTCGCCGGGCGGCACGGTGGATGACACGCTGGCGATCTACGACACGATGCGCTTCGTCGGCTCGCCCATCGCCACCTACTGCATCGGCCGGGCCCAGTCGGGCGGCGCCGTGGTCCTGGCGGCGGGCACCAAGGGCAGCCGGTTTGCCCTGCCGCACGCCAAGATCATGCTGCACCAGCCGTGGGGCGGCGTTACCGGCCAGGCCTCCGACATCAAGATCCAGGCGGAGGAGATTCTCAAGGCCAAACAGACGCTCAACCAGATCCTGTCCCATCACACCGGCCAGCCGATCGAGAAGATCATGCAGGAAACCGAGCGGGACCGGTACATGACCGCCGACGAGGCCAAGGCCTACGGCCTGATCGACGAGGTCCTCCACGAGGACGGCGAGCAGAAGGCCGGCGAAAAGAAGAAAGAAGCGGCACCGGCCGAGCCGAAGCCTCCGGAGCCGGGCAAATGAGGACGTGTGAAGTCTGAAGCGGGACGCCGGAGGTACGTGCCCGGCCACCGCTTCCAACGTGAGACTTCCAACTGGGAACTTGACTACGAGGAAATGACAGTGGCAAGCATGGAAGAAATCCTGGTACCGATCGTCATCGAAAAAACCGGTCGGGGTGAGCGGTCCTATGACATCTATTCCCGGCTCCTGAAGGATCGGATCGTCTTTCTCGGCGGCCAGGTCAACGACACCGTTGCCAACCTGATCATCGCGCAGATGCTGTTTCTGAGCAACGAGGACAGCAAGAGCGACATTCATTTTTACATCAACTCGCCCGGCGGCGTCATCACCGCCGGCCTGGCGATCTACGACACGATGCAGTTCCTGCGCTGCGATGTCGCCACGTACTGCATCGGGCAGGCCGCCAGCATGGGCGCGGTCCTGCTCGCCGGCGGGGCGGCGAACAAGCGGTTCCTGCTGAACAACAGCCGGGTCCTGCTCCATCAGCCGCACGTGATGGGTATCCTGGAAGGCCCCGCGACGGATCTCGACATCGAGGCCCGCGAGATCCTGCGGCTGCGCGAGCGGATCTATGACATTCTGGCCCACCACAGCGGCCAGGACAGTGCCAAGATCGAGAGGGACACCGACCGGAACCTGTGGCTCAGCGCCGAGGAGGCCGTCACGTACGGCTTGGCCGACCAGGTGCTCCAGAAGGCGCCGGAGATCGTCCGGAGCGAGCCGGGCCAGGAACGGTAATAGTACTTCGCAAACAAGGGGCAGGCCGATGGTGTGCAACCGCAATGAGTCCCCCAGGTCGTCCGACCGGCCCCGGGGCAGGAGCACGCTCCTGCTGCTCGGAGCCGCTTTGTTGGCGGGCTGCGGCATTCACAGCGAGGTGAAGCCGTGGGAAGTGGAGATCCGCGACCTGCAGCGGGAAAAGGCCCAGTTGGCCGGCCGGCTCGAGCAGTGCCAGGTCCTGCTGGAGCAAATGAAGACCCAGACCCAGGCCCTCGGGGCCCTGCCCGCGGGCGCCGCGCGGGAGATCTACGGCCTGAGTTCGGTGAAGATCACCCGGTTCAGCGGTATCTACGACAAGGATTACGACGGCAAACGCGAGAAGCTGGTCGTCTACCTGGCGCCGACCGACCAGGCCGGCGACGTGGTCAAAGCTCCCGGCAGCGTGAGCATCCAGCTCTGGAGCCTCAACGATCCGAACGCCCCGTTGGCACTGGGGCGCTGGCAGGTGGCCCCGGAGGAGATGGGCAAGCTCTGGTTCAGCACGGTGACGTCGGCCAGCTATCGGCTGATGTTCGACGTCCCTCTCACGCCCGAGCTTCTGGCGCAGGATTTGACCCTGAACGCCACGTTCGCCGACTACCTCAGCGGCCGGATCGTCACCGACCAGGTCGTGCTCAAGCCGCGCCCCGCGCCCTGAAGCCGGGATCTCTGTTCGGAGTTCCGCGTCTGCGCGGGTCCGGATCTTCCGAGCCGCTCTCTCCGAGAGACGTGGAAGCCGCGTACACGCGGAACTCCGGACGGATGGGGGCGGACCTGCAGCTTTGGACATGTACCCGTTCCGGGGGATTCTCTTGACAGCGGCCGGCCGCACTCATAGCTTGAGGCGCTCTTGTTGTCGTCCTTGATGAGGCCGTGAGGATGCAGGTTTTCGGGAGGGCTTTGTGAACAGTTCCATCACTTGCCCCAATTGCCGAGCGCAGATTGAGATCACCGAGGTCATCTCCAGCCAACTGAGAGCGTCTATTCGCGGCGAGCTCGAGACCGAGCTCAATGCGGCCCGCCAGCGGCTCAAGCAGCAGCAGGAAGAGCTCGCCCGGCAGGGGCAGGATCTGCAGAAGAAAACGGATGCTCTCGACGAGCAGGTACGCACCAAACTGGCCCAGGAGCGGCAGACGCTGGAACGCCGGATCCGCGATCAGATGCACGTCGAGCTCAAGGACCGCGAGGACCAGCTCGGCGAATTGCGTCAACAGCTCAAGACGGCCCAGGACAAGGAGCTGGCGGCCCGCCGGCGCGAGCGGGAGCTCCAGCAACGGGAAGCCCAGCTGGAGCAGGATCTGCAGGCGAAACTGGAAGCCGGCCGGGCGGAGCTGGTCCGCCAGAGTCGCGCGAAGGCCCGGGAGGAATGGGGCGTCGAATTGAGGGACCGCGAGGCCGCCTTGGCCGAGCTGCAGGCGAAAGTCCAGCAGGCGAACCAGAAGGAACTGGCCTTTCTCAAGGAAAAGCGCGAGCTTCAGGAGAAGCTGCAGGGCATCGAGCTGGAGGTTACCCGGCGGACCCAGGAGGAGCTGAAGAGGGTGCGGGAGCAGACGCTCAAGGAGATGGACGAGCAGCACCGGCTCAAGCTCCTGGAAAAGGAGCAGCAGGTCGAGGCTCTCCGCCGGCAGATCGAAGACCTCAAGCGCAGTGCCGAGCAGGGCTCCCAGCAGATGCAGGGCGAGGTTCTGGAGGTCGCGCTGGAGGAGCTGCTCAAGAGCTTGTTTCCGATGGACGGCATCGAGCCGGTGGCCAAGGGTATCCGGGGCGCGGATGTGGTCCACCGGGTCTACGACGACAGCGGCACGGATTGCGGCCTGATCCTGTGGGAGGCCAAGCGCACCCGCCACTGGAGCAAGGACTGGCTGCCGAAACTGCGCGACGATCTGCGCGCGGTGAAGGCCTCGCGGGCCGTGCTGGTCAGCGAGCAGTTGCCCGAGCACGTCCGGCATTTCGGCCAGGTCGACGGCGTCTGGGTCGTCAACTGGTCCTGCGTCCACCCGGTGGCGACGATGCTGCGGGAGGGCCTGATTGCCATGGCCCGCTGCCGGCGTGCCCTGGAAGGCCAGCACAGCAAGATGGACCTGGTCTACAACTACCTGATCGGCCAGGAGTTCAGCAATCGGGTATCCGGTATTGTCGAGGCGTTCCTGACGATGCGCCAGGATCTCGAAGCTGAAGAGCGGGCGCTGCACACCTGCTGGAAGAAGCGGGCCAAGCAACTGGAGCGGGTGCTGATCAGCACCTCCGGTCTCTACGGCGACCTGCAGGGCATCATCGGCCGGGCGCTGCCGGAGGTCAAGGGCATCAGCCTGGCCGCCCTCGGGGCCGGCGACCCGCCCCCCGGCAAGGCCCTGCCCGACGGCGAAGCGCTCGAGGCGTAGCCGCATCGTGTGTCCGTCCTGCGTCGCACGCTTGAGATTGCTTCGTCGCGGCGCTCCTCGCAATGACATACGGCGCGGGGTTCCGTCACCGCGACCCAGACGCGGCGCTGCGTCCCGTCTTGTTGTGAGAGACACAGCCCTCGCACGTCATTGCAGGCGGAGCGAAGCAATCTCAACCGTGCGATTTCGGCATTGCTGTAGTAACCCAGATCAATCGCCAATATGACCGCAGAGAAGAGGACGCCGGAGGACCGAAAGCAGTCTGGCCGCGCACGCAAGCCGGCGTGGTGGCTGCGTCTGCTGGCGGCGCTCCTGAGTCCTATTCTGTTCCTCGCCGGGATCGAGCTCGTGCTGACGCTGGTCGGCTATGGACATCCCCAGCGCTTTTTGGTCCCGTGGAAATCGTCGGGGCGGACCGTCTATCTGGCGAACTCGCACTACGGCGAGCACTTCGTCCCCAAGGAGCTGTCGCGGACGCCGGAGCCGTGCGTGCTCGGGCCCAAGGGCGACTCCACCATCCGCATCTTTGTCTTGGGCAGCTCGGCCGCTTACGGCGATCCGGAGCCGGCCTACGGCTTCTGCCGCCAGTTGGAGGTCCTGCTCCACGAGCATGCCGAAGGCAAGTCCTTCGAGGTTGTCAACGCCGCGATGACCGCCATGAACTCGCACGTCGTCCGGCGGGTCGCGCAGGACTGCGCCCGGCATCAGCCCGACCTGTTCCTCGTGTACCTGGGCAACAATGAAGTGGTCGGACCCTATGGGCCGCCGACCCTGCCGGATTCGCTCTATGCCCACCGGCGTTTCATCAATGCCTGTATTACCGCGAAGAAACAGACCCGGATCGGCCAGCTTCTCAAGAACCTCAGCCAGACCCTGCACACGCGGGGCCGACCCGAGAAGAAATGGCAGGGCATGGAGAGCTTCCTGGCCAGCCGGATCACCGCGGATGATCCGAAACTGAAGGACTGCTATCGCCATTTTCGCGACAACCTCGACGATATCGTGCAGACCGCCCAGCGCTGCGGCGCGGGGGTCATCCTCTGCACCGTCCCGACCAATCTGCGCTCCTGCGCCCCCTTCGGCTCGGAGCACAAGCCGGGCCTGACTGCGGACCAGCTTGCCCGCTGGGACGAGTCATTTCAGCAGGGGCGTGACCTGGAGCGGGCGGGGCGTTGGGCCGAAGCCCTCTCGGCCTACGAAACGGCGCAGCAGATTGACGATTCGCACGCCGCGCTGGCGTTCTGCCTGGGCACGTGCCTGGAGGCTCTGGGCAGGACCGAAGAGGCCAAGCCTCTGTTCGTTACGGCCCGGGACCGGGACGTCCTGCGTTTCCGCGCCGACAGTGAGCTTCTGAATGTCATCCGCGAAACGGCGCAGGCATATGCCGCCCAGCGCATCCGGCTGCTCGACCTGGAGACGGAACTCTCGGCAGGGTGGGACGGCAGCCCGCGCGTTGACCCGGCGGACCCTTTTGTCGATCACGTGCACCTCGGCTTTCGCGGCAACTTCCTGGCGGCTCGTGCCGCGTTGTCGGTGATTCGGGAGTTGATGCCCCAGGCCGGACTGAGGGAACCCCGTTTACCCGAGGGCGAGTTGCTTGACCTGTGTCGCCGACGGCTGTTGTTTGATGCACAGGAGCAGTATCGCCTGGCCATGGTAATGTACCGCCGTAAGACGTTGCCGCCGTTCGAAAGCCAAATCAACCACGAGGCCGAAATGGCGAGCTTACGCGACGAGCTCGTCCGGCTGCGACGCGCCGAGCAGACGCCCGATTCCGCGTCTCTCCAGGAGGCCCTGCAGCGCCGGCCGACGGATACGTACCTGATTCTCCGCCAGGGCCAATTCCTGATCGAGACCGGCCGGCCGCGCGAGGCCATCGAGTGGTATCGCAAGACCCTTGATGCCCGGCCTTCCGACATGCGAATTCGGGTAGCCTTGGCCCAGTTGTTGGCCCAGAGCGCTGCGCGGAAGGAAGCGGTTGAGCTTCTCACCTCCCGCCAGACGCCGGACCGTCTCAGCCGCCGGGACGCCTTGCTGCTGTTGGGCGCTCACTGTGCTTCCGGGGGCTATATCCCGCAAGCCGCTGCGATCTACGAGGATCTGGGCCGCCAAGACGGCCGGAACGTCGATGTCCTGGTCAACCGGGCGGCCGCCGCGCTGCACGCGGGCGATTTGCCCGCGATGAAGCAGTACCTGGATAACGCGCTGACACGGGCTCCCGCTTCAGTGCAGGCGCTGACCAACATGGGCAACTACTATGCCAAAGAGAACCAGCCCCGCGCGGCGCAGCAGTGGTTCGCCCGGGCGGTTCAGGCCCAGCCGCAGAATCCGTTTGCTCACCTCGGCCTGGCGCTGCAGTCGGTCCGCCTGAACGAGATGGACAAGGCCCTGGTGCACGCCACCCGGGCCATGACGCTCAAACCCGATTTTCTCGAGGCTCATCTGCTCCTGGCAGGCCTGTACGACAAGGCCGGCCGCAAGGACGAAGCCCAAAGACACTTGGAGCTCTATACGCTGTTCAAGGGGGCATCGCAGCGGTAAACTCTCCCTGCGGCAGTTTGGTCGAGGTCGTTGTAGTGACGCCGTCGTCAGTAGCATGGGCGCGAGCGCCCATGAGTCGCAGGGCCATCCTGGCCCTGTCTTCACGGGCAAGATGCCCGTGCCACGGTGCCCTGACGGGCACACTACGGACCGGGAATCCTGCCGCGACGGATGAAACGAACTTCTGGAGGTGAGCTATGAGTCACGTGCGCGTTTCGAGATGGGCGATCGTGTCGGGCATTGTCCTATGGTGTTGCGTTCTCTGCCGGGCGGATTTCCTGTCGGACCTGGCGGCACCGCACGAAGGACGCAGCCTGCGGGCGACCTCGACCGCCAAGATCGGTCCGGACGGCAGACCCGATCCCAACGGCCGGCCCGACCCCAACAGCAATCGTGACAACAGCAACGTCGCCCCCGGTCAGCGCAAGGTCCTGCTGGATGTGAAAGGCCCGGGCGTCATCACGCATATCTGGATGACGTTCCTGGGTCCCGAGCCGCACCCGTGGGCGAAGAAGGGCTCCGCCAATCACCAGGAGATGCTCCTGCGGATGTACTGGGATGGACGCGCGCGGCCGGCCGTCGAGGCCCCCGTGGGCGACTTCTTCGCCAACAGCTTCGGCCGGCGCAGCGCGGTCGTCAGCCTGCCGGTGGTCGTCGAGGACGCCGACTCCTACAACTGCTTCTGGCACATGCCGTTCCGCCAGTCCGCCCGGATCGAGGTCGTCAACGAGAGCGAAAAGCCGATCAGCCTGCTCTACTACAATATCGACTGGGTCAAGAAGGACTCGCTGGCCCGGGACGCGCCGTATTTCTACGCCCAATATCGCCAGGAATACCCTGTCGAGCCGGGTCAGGATTACGTCCTCCTGGAGACCCAGGGCAAGGGCCACTACGTCGGCACGGTCCTGAGCGTGCGGACCCGCAGTCCCTCCTGGTTCGGCGAGGGCGACGAGAAGATCTACATCGACGGCGAGGACCAGGCCTCCATCTGGGGCACCGGCACCGAGGACTATTTCCTCTCCGCCTGGGGTCTCAAGACGACCAGCACCCCGTACTTCGGCGTGCCGTACTTCGATCAGTGGGGCATCGTCGGCGGCCATACCTCCGCCTACCGCTGGCACGTCACCGACCCGCTCGTCTTCAGCAAGGGCATCAAGGTGACGTTCGAGCACTGGGGCTGGATGTCGCCCGATGAGAATCCGCAGTACCGCTCCCACAGTTGGAACGAGCGCCAGGACGACTACTCCAGCGTGGCCTTCTGGTACCAGACCGGCGCGCCGACCTTCACCGCCCGCGCCCCGCACGCCCGGGAGCGGACGCTGCCGAGCCTGGAGCGTCTGACGATCGCTGCCGGTGATTTCACCGGCGAGAAGCATCATGGCCAGGGCGAGGCCGTCGCCCAGAA
>JALORE010000419.1 GCA_025459125.1 Planctomycetota bacterium
CAGACCGCAGAAGAAACCGAAAGCTCACGGGTAGAGGCGTGAACTTTGCGGTCCGGAGAAAATATTTTTTTACTGGACAGGAACCCTATATGGATGACCCCCTGGCCCGGTCCCGCCTCCCGCCAGACGGAGGAGGAGGCAGTCCCGGAATCTTCGTCATCCACGGGCCCCATCGAAATCCAAGGACTGCCCCTTTTGCCTCCGCCTCGCCTTGCTCTCCCTCCGCGGTGCTTCCCGTGTCCTGATGCCGAGAGCAGGTGCCACGCCCGGACAATATCGGCTGGCGTAGCTGCCGCTGTTTTCGACAGCTTCAAAGGACAAGTTTCGTCGAATAGGCGTCCCCCCGCCAGCGACGCCTCAAAATACGCATCTGTGCGTACGTATTTGTACGGAGGGGCGGATACACAGGCGGGCAAACATACGTACAAATACGCAGGGTTGGGCCCGGAGAACCGCCACGACCCCGAAGATCGGGCTCAAACCTGCCTACGCGGATTCTGATGGAAATCGACACGCTTGACCCCGGCCCGGGGCGGGTGGTGCTGACAATCGCTCGGAGCGGTATGAGGAGCGATCCGGAACACGCGCTCGCGACCCAGGCAAACGTCTCGCCGCAGGCCACCCTGCCGCTGCTCAAACGGCAGGCCGAGAGAGTTGGGGCATCGTCGCGGCAGAAATCGACCGGCTAAGCGCAAATGAAAAGAGGCCAGTCCTCGGAGAGGAGCGACGCGGCTGTCCCGCGCAAATCCAAGATCCGAGAACGGGCCCCTTTCTGATCGTGGGAGGCGGGTTTACCCGCCCGTGGGACTCGTCATTCGTCTTTCAGCAGCTCTTTCGCCCAGACGTGGCTGACGTTGAGCTTGGCGGCCAGGGCGAAGGCGGCGCGGGCCGAGTCCTTGTCGCCCTTGCCCAGATGGCCGAGGCCCATGAGGTGATGCGCGGAGGCTTGCCGGGCCTGGGGCGTCTCCCGCTCGCCGAACTTGGCGAAGAAGTCGGGGTCCTCGCCCTGGGCGAGCCGTTCCTGGCCGGCCTGGATGAGGGCGTCGAAGATCTCCGGCGTCTCACTCGCGCGGCCCAGCTTCCGGAGGGACATGGCCCGGTAGAACTGCGCTTCGGATTGCGGTCCCCGCTCGCCACGGTAGCCCGCGGCTTTGGTGTCGAACGGCTTCGCCCGGTTCGGGTCACCCAGCGCCTCATACGCGCGGGCCGTGTAATAGGCGATCTGCGGGGAAAGCGCGTCAGTGCGCGGCCGCCCGACGGAGAGATTCTCCGGATACTCCGCCGCCGCCAGGAAATCCTCCAACGCCCCCTTGGCCTGGTTCTGCTTGAGCCGGCTCAGGCCCCGCAGCAGGTGGGCATCGACATAGATGCCGCGGATCTCGCCGCCGCCTTCGCGGACGTGGAAGTGCATCTTCGAGAGAGACTCGATCGCTTCATCATACCGCCCCGCCAGGACGAGCACCGCCAGGGCCCGCTCCAGGCTGTCGTTGCGTTTGGCCAGGGTGGCACGGTTCTGGTCCACCAGCGCCAGGCGCTTCTCGACCGGGACGTTGCCCAGCTCGTAGAGCTGATCCAACTCGGCGAACAGCCGGGGGTCGTCGCGGTTGCAGGCGACGGCCTTCTCGTAGCTGGCAATCGCCCGGGCCACGTCGTTGCTCGTACGGTGATAGGCCCAGCCCAGGTTGCGATGGGCCAGGGCGAAGGTGCCGTCGAGCGCGCGGGATTTCTCCCAGTGCTCGATGGCCTTGTCGGGCTGCACATCGTAGAGCAGGTTCCCCAGGTAGTAGTGAGCCTTGGCATCCGCGGGACTGTGTTCCAGAGCGGCCTGCAGGACCAGGGCGGATTCGGCCCGGAACGGGAAGCAGTAGTCGGCCGGCATCGTGCGCGCCTGCGTGTAGAACTTCCCGGCCAGCTCCGCATCGCCTTGGCGACCGTGCAGGTACGCGAGGTAGTAGTAGACGAGCGGATACGTGCCGGCGAACTGCGTCTTGTCCGGAGTGATCCGGCCGAGGACGTCGATCGCCTCGTCCCAGAAGCCGAGACTCATGTAGTCGGTCGCCAGCTCGAGGTACACCTGGACATCGTGCCGCATGGCGGCGTCCAGCTTTTTGACGGCCTTGCTGTCGGCGCGACGCGCATCAGGCTGGTATTGCACCAGCAGCAACTCATTCCGCGCCAGGAAGTCGAGCGGGTCATCCTGCAGCGACTGCGCCAACAGGCCGGCCGCCTGCTTGGGCTTGCCGCTGCGGCGGAGAATCGCGGCCTTGACGTTGCGGGCCTTGTTGTCCCGCGCGTTCGTGGAGAGCGCGCGGTCGATCTGCTCCAACGCCGTGGCGAATTTGCCCTGGGCACAGGACAGCTCCGCCAACTGGTACTGGGCCGGGGCATGGAACGCGTAATCCCACGAAGCCCGCCAGAAGGCCTCGTAAGCCTCGTCCAACTGGCCCTGGGCACGCAGGGCGACACCCAGGTGATACAGGGCCCCGCCGTCCGCCGGACGCGTATAGTCGATCGACAGCCGTGCTGCCGCCCGGCGGAGGTGCTCCTCGGCTTTCTCGTACAGGCCCCGACGATTGTAGATGATTCCGACAATCGTGTTCGTCCGCGCATCGTTGGGATCGCGCTGCAGGGCCTCCTGGTAGTAGTCGAACGGATCGACCCGCGGGTTATGAATCTGCTCCACGCGCAGACCCGTCAGGTACAGTTCCTCCACCGTCTGGATATCCTTCGGCGCCGGCGGCGGCTTGACGGTCTCCGGCAGATTCGGATCGGACACGACGTCGACCGGCTGGTACGAGAGCAGCGTTTGGCCCGTGCTCGTCAGCAGCACGGCCCGCAGGTCGGTCCGCTTCGTGCCGGCGGGCACCGGGACCTCCTTCGTGAAGGGCTTGTCCGGCCCGATGTTGATCGCCTGCTCGAAGAGCACCTTGTTGCCCACCTGGAGCAGGGCGCGGGCCTTGTCACGCCGCGATGTGGCATTAAAACCGAGCTTGGCGGTGCCGTTGGCGGTGAGCTCAAGGTTCACGACGCCCTGGAGATTGGCGTATGTGAACCCGCCAATCTCGCGCACCGGGTACCAGTACTGCTTGAACGTCTTGACCTCGTGCGGCTTGATCCAACTGTAGTCGGGCTGGTTGTCCGACCAGGCCCCGACCATCAGCTCGGCGTAGGGACCGTCGGCATCGGTGAGGATCTTGTCCCACATCCGGCCGGTCGGCCCGGGGCTCCACTCCCAGAGCTTGGCTCCGCCGACGACGTGATGATCGCCCACGTGCACGGTGCCGGCCTTCTTCCCGTGGTCATAGCCGCCCATGAAGTCCTCCTGCAGGTCCCAGGCGAAGAAGGACACCGGCTCGGGATGGTTCTTCCACCAAGAGAGGTCCACGCCCTTGTAGTTCACGCCGCGATAGCTCCCGTCGGCGAGCGGCCAGTGGGCGAAGTCGTTCTTGGAATGGTACGTGGCCGCGGTGACGCTGGGCGGGAAGATCACCTGGTAATCGTCGTTGACGTGCACCGCCACGTTGGCCCAGTAGAGGATGGAGTTCGGGTACGCGGTGCGGTTGTCCAGCTTGACCGACGCCTCAATGTAGGACTTGCCGGGATAGAGCGTGATGCCGATGAGCCATTTCATGCGGTGCCGCCGCTCGGTCTCGCCGAACCAGATGGTCTTGCTGCCGTCGGCGTTGGCGGCGAGGCTGTAATCCACCGGCAGGTAGGTCGTGTTGCGGTGATGGTGGAAGACGCACCACTCGATGCCGCCCGAGATCCAGGCGCCCAGCATGCCGATCAGGGCGGGCTTGACCACGTGCTGGCGGTAGAAGATCTCGTAGCCGTTGGTCTTATCGGTGGCGTAGAAGAGCCGGCCGCCCAGCTCGGGCAGGATGCACAGCTTGATGTACTCGTTTTCCAGGTAGAGGGCCTTGTAGGTCTTCTCCTCGCGGATATCGGTCACGCCGTCCTGCATGGGATAGGGATAGATCCGCTTCTGGGCGCCCTGGTAGGACTCGTTCGTGTAGAACCGGGGATTCGGGTCCGGCGGATTGAGCCGGTAGGTGGGCAGCGTCAGCGGCTCCTCCCACACCTTGACCGCCGCCGGCGCGGCGGTGGCGAGCAGCAGAACGACAAGACTCAACAGGCAGGTCGAAAGCTTGTGGGACATGAGATGGCGACTCCTTTCTTCCATCATTCCATTATTCCAGCCTTCCAAGCCGTCCCAGGGTCCGGCTCTTTGTTGCCGGTACGGCCGGGGCGCCGGCGCGGGCGCGCTGCCGATACCATCGGACCAACACCGGCCGCCATCTTAACAAAAGCCGCCTCCCCCGACAAGCCGCGGCGGCACGAAGCAGCGATTCCGCAGGGGCGAGTGTTAGGGATTGTGCCCGCTGGATTTACAGCGTTTAGACCGAGAGAGCAGTTTCGTCTTGGTCTGGGGGGCCTGTCAG